>JAZQDN010000102.1:0-17301 GCA_045546815.1 Eubacteriales bacterium | reverse complement strand
CATAAAAGCTCTTTTGAGTTTTTCAAGCTCATCAATTGCTTTTAAAAGTAATCTTACTGATGCGATTTTACCTGCACTTGGATATGCGTCGTTGGTAGACTGACCGCAGTTTACATGGTCGTTTGGATGAACAATGGTATAATCCCCCTTCTGTCCGCCCAAAAGCTCAATTGCACGGTTTGCAATAACTTCATTTGCATTCATATTAAGCGATGTTCCCGCACCGCCCTGAAATTCATCAACAATAAAGTTTTCAACAAACTTTCCCTCAAGTATTTCTTTGCACGCTTTTATCATCGCATTTGCAATATCTTGTTCCACAACGCCTGCATCGCGATTTGCGATTGCTGCCGCCATTTTTATTTCAACAATAGCTTTTATAAGCTCAGGATGACATTTTGATCTTGTGATTCTGAAATTTTCAGCAGCACGAAGTGTCTGTACACCATAATATGCATCTGTAGGAACCTGCTTTGTTCCGATTGAATCCTTTTCTTCTCTGTAATTTAACATTTCAATTCCTCCGTTTCGCTCTTGATTATAGCAAAGCACTATGATATAATCAAATACATATTAAAACATAGAACTTATAATTTCGGAGTTATATTATGTTTAAAAACAAAGAATATGTACTTGCAATCTACAGAGAAGGCAGTTTTTCAAAGGCAGCAGAAAAATTATACATTTCCCAACCTTCTTTAAGTGCAACAATCAAAAGACTTGAATCAAAGCTGTCTATGCCAATATTTAACAGAGCTACAATCCCCATTACGCTCACTGACGTTGGAAAGGAATATGTCAAATATGCATTGGAGTTTGAAAAAAGAGAGCACGATTTTGAAAAATATGTTTTAGATACTTCGGGGCTTGCAACAGGAACAATACGGATTGGCGGCAGCAGCCTTTTTTCCTCCTTTATGCTTCCTGAACTGATATCGGAGTTTAATAATAAGTATCCCAAAGTAAAATTTGAAATAAGCGAAGGAAACACCAAGGATCTTATTAATAAGATCAACAACAGTGAGCTTGACATAATTATTGACAACACCGTAATAAATGAAGATGATATTCACCCAACCGAATATATCACTGAATGTATGATACTTGCTGTCCCCAAACAACTTGAGATAAACAAAAAACTCAAAGATTTCAGATTATCTGCAAAAGATATACAAAACGATAAACACTTAAAAAAGCAATTAAAGGTTGATATCGAGTTATTTAAAGACGAAACCTTTATCCTTTTAAATCGTGAAAACGACACAGGAAAACGCGCAATGAGTATTTTTAAAGATCACAATATTTCGCCCGATATCGCATTTTTTCTCGACCAGCAGGTTACCGCTTTTAACGTTTCGCTTACGGGTATGGGCATTTCATTTGTAAGTGACACACTTGTTAAGAATATAAACGCGGGGCAGCCCGTTTACTATTACATACTGTCGGATAGCGATATATACCGTAAAATTTATTTTTATAAAAAGAATGACCGCTACCTTTCTGTTGCCTGTAAAAAATTTATTGAATTTTGCATAGAGAACAATAAGCAAAAGATTATTGACAAATAACATATTAAATAATATAATTATCGGTAATGATAATGATAAAGAGGGTACAAAAAAGCGTTTTTCAGAGAATCGGCGGTTGGTGCAAGCCGTAAAACGAGATTTTGTATTGTAGCTTTTGAATCGGGAGAAAGAAATTTCAGTAGACTCTCCCCGTATATGCTGCGTTAAAGCTATTAAGCGGCAATTTTTAAAATTGCAATTTGAGTGGTACCACGGGTATATTATGCTCGTCTCATTTTTTGAGACGGGCTTTTTTATTTTATATAAGGAGAAAAGAAAAATGCCAAAGCAACTTGAAAAAGTTTATAACCCTGCGCAATTTGAAAAAGACATATATCAGATGTGGCTTGACAGAAAGTATTTTCACGCAGAGCCTGATAGTAAAAAAGAGCCTTTTACTATTGTTATTCCCCCGCCCAATGTAACAGGTCAGCTTCATATGGGTCACGCGCTCGATGAAACTCTGCAGGATATTTTAATAAGATATAAAAGAATGCAGGGCTTTAATGCACTGTGGATACCTGGCACTGACCACGCGGGTATTGCAACACAGATTAAAGTTGAGCAGATGCTTCGCGAAGAAGAAGGACTTTCGCGCTACGACCTCGGTCGTGAAAAGTTTTTAGAGCGTGTATGGGACTGGAAAAAGCACTACGGCGACAGAATCGTAAATCAACTTAAAAAGCTCGGTTCATCGTGCGACTGGGACCGCGAAAGATTTACAATGGACGAAGGCTGTTCAAAAGCTGTTAAAGAGGTTTTTGTAAAGCTTTATGAAAAAGATCTTATTTACAGAGGCAACCGCATAATCAACTGGTGTCCCAAGTGCGTGACCGCGCTTTCTGATGCCGAGGTTGAGTATACGGAAGATGCGGGCTTTTTCTGGCACATCCGCTATCCTGTCAAAGACAGCGAAGGCGAATACGTTGAAGTTGCAACAACACGTCCCGAAACAATGCTCGGAGACAGCGCTGTTGCCGTAAACCCTAACGACGAAAGATACACACATCTTGTTGGCAAAACACTTATTTTACCGCTTGTAGGCCGTGAAATTCCCGTTGTTGCCGACGATTATGTTGATATTGAGTTTGGTACAGGTTGTGTTAAAATAACGCCCTGCCACGACCCCAACGACTTTGAGGTTGGCAAGCGTCATAATCTTGAAGAGATACTTGTGCTTGACGACAACGCAAAAATTAACAATAACGGCGGCAAGTATGAAGGGCTTGACAGATATGAAGCAAGAAAGAAGATTGTAAAGGATCTCGAAGACGGCGGATATCTTGTAAAAATTGAGCCGCACGTACACAACGTCGGCAAATGCTACCGTTGCGGTACAACTGTTGAACCGATTGCATCAAAGCAATGGTTTGTAAAAATGGAGCCGCTTGCAAAGGCTGCGATTGATGCTGTTAAAACAAGAGACACTGAGTTTGTTCCCGACAGATTCCAAAAAACATATCTTAATTGGATGGAAAATGTTCGTGACTGGTGTATTTCGCGTCAGTTATGGTGGGGTCACAGAATCCCCGCATACTACTGTGATGACTGCGGTGAGATGACAATTTCAAAAACAGATGTTTGCACCTGCCCCAAGTGCGGCAGCAAAAACATCCGTCAGGAAGAAGACGTACTTGACACTTGGTTTTCATCGGCACTCTGGCCGTTTTCAACACTCGGCTGGCCCGATAAAACGGATGACCTCGACTATTTCTACCCCACAAGCGTGCTTGTAACGGGTTATGACATTATTTTCTTCTGGGTTGCAAGAATGATGTTCTCAGGTCTTGAGCACACAGGAAAAGCCCCCTTTAAGCACGTACTCATTCACGGTCTTGTTCGTGATTCACAGGGCAGAAAGATGTCAAAATCTCTCGGTAACGGTATTGACCCGCTTGAGATTATTGACCAATTCGGTGCTGATGCGCTTCGCTTTACACTCGCTACAGGTAACGCACCCGGTAACGATATGCGTTTTTACAACGAAAGAGTTGAGTCTTCACGTAACTTCGCAAACAAGGTATGGAACGCTGCGCGCTTTATACTTATGTACGCAACAAGCGATGATGCAAGCGATTATAAAATTGATATGTCTGCGCTTGCTGATGAAGACAAATGGATACTCCACAAGTTTAACGAGCTTACAAAGGATGTAACAGATAACCTTGACAAGTTTGAAATAGGTCTTGCACTTCAAAAGGTTTATGACTTTATTTACGATAGCTTCTGCGACTGGTACATTGAGCTTGTAAAGCCAAGACTTTACGAGGGCGGCGAAAATGCAAAGCAAGCACTTTCTGTACTTGTGACAGTATTTACCGAAACACTCAAAATGCTCCATCCCTTTATGCCGTTTATCACAGAGGAGATATGGCAGTCAATGCCGGTTGAGGACGAGTCTATTATGATTGCCCCCTTCCCCAAGCACAGTGATATACTTTGCTTTGAAAAAGAGTGCACAAAGCTCGAAAACATTATGGAATCAATCACAGCAATAAGAAACAGACGTGCTGAAATGAACGTTCCTATGTCTAAAAAAGCAAAGCTTTACATCAGCCCCAGAGTTGAGGGCAGCTTTGACGGCAGCGAGATGTTCTACATTAAGCTTGCAGGCGCAAGCGAGGTTGAGTTTGCAGTATGCAACGATGAAAACGCCGTTAAAATCGTAACTCCCGCGGCTGACCTTTACATTCCGTTTGAAGACCTTGTTAACCTTGCCGAAGAGCGCGCAAGACTCGAAAAAGAGCTTGCACACGCAAACGATGAGCTTAAGCGCGTTAATTCAAAGCTGTCAAACGAAGGCTTTGTAGCTAAAGCCCCCGCAAAGCTTATCGAGGCTGAAAAAGAAAAGCTCGTTAAATACGAGACACTTGTTAAAACTCTTACAGAGTCACTTGAAAAATTATAAAATGAACTACAGCGAAGCACTACAATTTATTCACGGTACAAATAATTTTTCTGCAAAACCGAGTCTCACACGGATTGCCGAGCTTTGCAAAAGGCTCGGTAATCCTCAAAAAGACCTGAAGTTTGTTCACGTTGCAGGTACAAACGGCAAAGGCTCAACTGTTACTATGATCGCCTGTGCGCTTGAAGACGCAGGATATAAGGTTGGTAAATTCACCTCCCCCTATGTTTACGATTTTCGTGAGCGCATTGAAATTAACGGACAGATGATAGAAAAGTGCGAGCTTGCAGAGATTGCTGCCACTGTTAAGGACGCTTGCTGCGGTATGTGCGAGCAGCCGACCGAGTTTGAGGTTGTCACAGCAATCGGTTTTTTGTATTTCAAAGCGCAAAAATGCGACTTTGTTGTTTTGGAAGTAGGACTTGGCGGAAGGTTTGACGCAACAAACATCGTCGATAGTCCCGAGGTTTGCGTTATTTGTTCAATTTCACTTGATCACACACAGATACTGGGCGATACAGAAGAAAAAATCGCTTTTGAAAAAGCGGGAATCATAAAGAAGAGTTGCCCCTGTGTTGTATACCCTGCAAACAGTGAGCAAGTAACAAACGTTTTTAAAGAACAATGTCAAAAGATGAATGCGCCGTTTAAGGTGGCAGATGTATCTGCTTTAAAGATACTTGCACCAAAGGATGATAAAAATGTGTTCGAGTACAAAAAAACACGGTTTAACACCGTTTTTTACGGCAAGCATCAGGTTTTTAACGCCCTAAATGCAATAAGTGCTCTTGAAACACTTGGCATTGACAATAAGTTCATTGTTTCAGGCGTGAATCGCGCGCGAGCACACGCAAGATACGAAATTATAAATGAAAATCCGCGGGTGATTGTTGACGCAGGTCACAACCGTGACGGAGTTGAACAGCTCTTAAATACTCTTAAATCAGATAAAAAGGCAAAAGACGTCACAGTGATTTTCGGTATGGTCAAGGATAAAGCGTATCAGTATGCAATACGTGAAATCGCATCGATTGCAAAAACCATGATTTGTCTTAAGCCAAACAGTCCACGGGCACTGTCGGTATTTGATATGCAAAATATTGCACAGATGTTTTGCACTGACTGTCACGGCTTTGACAATGAAGCTGACGCAGTTGCACTCGCCTTGAAAAAGAGCAAAAAAGGCGGAACTATTTTGGTTTGCGGTTCATTTTATATTATTGAAAATGTTGTAAAAGAATTAAAAAAACAACTATAAACGACAAATTTTTTTAAGACTTTCTGTTATTATGGCAGAAAGTCTTTTTTATTTTTGGAGAAAAATATGAATGTTGAATTTAAAATGACAGGAGGCAGGATGCGCGTTTTGCTTAATGGTGAAATCGACCATCACTGCGCCAAAATGCTTTGTGAAAAGATCGACTTTAAAATATCTGTTGAAAAGCCCGAAACCGTGCTTCTTGATTTTTCAAATGTAACGTTTATGGATAGTTCGGGACTTGCTGTCGTTGCAGGAAGAAAAAAACTGTGCGACAGATACGGTATCAAAGCATACATTACAAACATAAGCGGTCATCCCAAAAAAATACTTAAAATGGCGGGCGCGGACAGGCTTATCAAATTTTTGGAGGAACAAAATGAAAAGTGATAACAGTATTAAAATTGAATTTTTATCCAAATCGGCAAATGAAGGATTTGCAAGAATCGCTATAGCAGCGCTTGCGTCACAGCTAGATCCGACGCTTGAACAAATAAACGAAATCAAAACCGCGGTAAGCGAGGCAGTCACCAACTGCATCGTGCACGGATACAAAGACAAAATAGGCATTATTTACATAGCAGCAAAGCTGTACAAAAACAAATTGACAGTCACAATACGCGACAAAGGCTGCGGAATTGAAAATATTGAAAGAGCGCGCGAACCGCTGTTTACAACAGGAAATGAAAACGAGCGCTCGGGAATGGGATTTACAATAATGGAGTCGTTTATGGACAAAATCACCATCAAATCAACAATTGGTAAAGGAACAAAAGTCACACTGACAAAAGTACTCAACACAAAGCAAGGTGTATAGAATGCTGCAGGCAACTGATGAACAACGTCTTGTAACAGAAAATATGGGCCTTATTAATATGGCTGTCAAAAAATACACAGGATTTGGCGTAGATTATGACGACCTTTTTCAAATAGGTGCTGTCGGACTTGTAAAAGCTGCAAAAGCATTTGATGCAAGCAAAAATTTGCGTTTTTCAACCTATGCCGTTACAAAAATTATAGGTGAAATCAAAACTTATTTAAGAGATAACGGTGAAATAAAGGTGCCGCGAAATATAAAAGAGCAAAAGTTTAAAATTCACAAAGCAAACTCTATTCTTTTAAAAGAGCTTGGGCGCGAACCGAAAATTTCTGAAATTGCAGAATATACGGGCATATCAAGCGAAGATATAATTTATGCACTCGATGCAACGCAAAGTACAGTTTCACTTGATATACCAGTTGACGAGGGTGGCGTTACCATTGGCTCATCTGCGCAAGAAGACAAAACAATTGAGCGGATAATGATTTCGCAGCTTCTTTCAACGCTTCCCCCTGACGAGCGAAAGCTGATAGTATTAAGATATTTTGCGGACAAAACACAGGCCGAAATTTCAAAAGAGCTTGGTCTTACACAAGTTCAGGTTTCAAGACTTGAAAAGAAAATACTTTCAAAGCTAAAAGAACTGTCTTCTTAAAAATTAGCACTCATATGATAAGAGTGCTAATTTTAACCTTGAAGACACAGTTTGTTAATGATTTGTTAATAATTATAGGGTACACTAAAGACAAATAAAGCAAACCGATATGTATTATAGTGGGATATACATATTGAGCTTTTGAAAGGAGAAACTGTATGAACATAAATAAGTTTACCGAAAAATCAATTGAAGCAATACAGAGTGCACATAGCATCGCTTCGGAAAACGGAAATCAGCAGCTTGAACAGCAGCATTTGTTTTTGGCGCTTTTGATGCAAAAAGGTTTTATATCGCAGTTGCTTATAAAGCTTGGCTGTAATGATGCACAGATTGAAGCGGATACAAACGATGCTGTTGCAAGGCTTCCTAAAGTAAGCGGTGCCAATACCGAAGTATATGCAAGTGCAGATGCATCGCAAACACTCACACTTGCTGAAAAAACAGCACAAAATATGAAAGACGACTATACATCGGTTGAACACATATTTTTAGCGCTGCTGTCAAAGCCAAACGTTGAAATGAAGAGAATATTTGAGCAGGGCGGAATTAAAAAAGATGCGGTGCTCAAAGCACTTGCCGATGTTCGCGGAAGTACACGCGTTACAACGCAAAATCCCGAAGACACCTATGATGCGCTTAAAAAGTACGGCACCGACCTTACAGAGCGTGCAAAGCTTGGAAATCTTGATCCCGTTATTGGCAGGGATGCCGAAATTAGAAACGTTATACGTATTCTCTCACGTAAAACAAAAAACAATCCGGTACTTATTGGTGAACCGGGTGTAGGCAAAACCGCAATCGCCGAGGGACTTGCACAACGAATTGTCAAGCAGGACGTACCGTCAAGTCTCAAAGACAAAACTGTATTTTCACTCGATATGGGCGCGCTTATTGCGGGAGCAAAATACAGAGGCGAGTTTGAAGACAGGCTCAAAGCAGTACTTGCCGAAATCAAAAAGAGTAACGGACAGATTATACTGTTTATTGACGAGCTGCACACCATTGTAGGTGCCGGAAAAACCGATGGCGCAATGGATGCGGGCAATATTTTAAAGCCGATGCTTGCACGCGGAGAGCTTCACTGCATCGGTGCAACAACGCTTGACGAGTACAGAAAGTATATTGAAAAAGATCCTGCACTTGAAAGACGCTTTCAGCCTGTGCTTGTTGAACAGCCAACTGTAGAGGACACAATAACAATTCTCCGCGGGTTGAAAGAGAGATATCAGGTATTTCATGGCATAAAAATTCAAGACAGCGCACTTATTGCAGCAGCAACGCTGTCAGACAGATATATATCAGACAGATTTTTGCCCGACAAAGCTATAGACCTTGTTGACGAGGCGTGCGCAATGATACGCTGTGAAATTGACTCAATGCCTTTCGAGCTTGACGATATACAGCGAAAAATAATGCAGCTTGAAATTGAAGAGCAGGCACTAAAAAAAGACACAGAGGCTGCAGCAAGGCTTGAAGAGATACGTTCAGAGCTTTCGCGGCTCAAAGACAGCTTTTCAGAGATGAAAGCAAGGCTTGAAAATGAGAAAAGTGAGATATCAGAGTTATCTGACATTCGCAAGCAAATTAATGACCTGAATTTGCAAATAGAAAATGCCGAGCAGCAGCATGACCTTGAAAAAGCCGCAAAGCTTAAATACGGAACGTTACCCGAGCTTAACAAAAGGCTTGAAGCAGCAGAGGCAAAAGCGAGCACTCGCAAAAACGAAAACACTTTACTTCGCGACAAGGTAACTGACGAGGAAATCGCGAAAATCATTGAGCGCTGGACCGGTATCCCCGTGTCACGACTTGTGCAGAGCGAACGCGAAAAGCTGCTCGGGCTCGGCGATATCTTACACAAGCGCGTCATCGGTCAAAATGATGCTGTAGACCGCGTATGCGATGCAATTATCCGCTCAAGAGCAGGAATACAGGATAAAAACAGACCGATTGGTTCATTTATGTTTTTAGGGCCGACCGGTGTTGGTAAGACCGAGCTTGCCAAAGCACTTGCGGAGTCACTTTTTGACGATGAAAAGAATATTGTACGTATTGATATGACCGAGTATATGGAAAAGTTTTCTGTATCGCGGCTTATCGGAGCGCCTCCCGGATACGTCGGTTTTGAAGAGGGCGGACAACTGACAGAAGCTGTGCGCAGACATCCCTATTCTGTCATATTGTTTGATGAAGTTGAAAAAGCTCACCCCGATGTTTTTAATGTACTGTTGCAGGTACTTGATGACGGTCATATAACAGATTCGCAAGGACGGACAGTTGATTTTAAAAATACAATAATTATTTTAACATCAAACCTCGGTTCATCAATTTTACTTGATGGCATT
The DNA here is from genome assembly GCA_045546815.1 of Eubacteriales bacterium. Lineage (GTDB taxonomy): Bacteria > Bacillota > Clostridia > Oscillospirales > QAKW01 > RGIG9041. Next base: position 7,744 of record JAZQDN010000102.1, on the reverse strand, counting down.
GACAGTGATGGTAATATAAGCAAACAAGCAGGCGATGAAGTTTATGAGCTTGTAAAACGCAGCTTCAGACCCGAGTTTTTAAACAGACTTGATGAGATCATTCTTTACAAGCCGCTTACAAAAGACGATATTACAAAAATCATTGATTTATTTATTGACGGTCTTAATAAACGACTTGAACAAAACAATTTGAAATGTGTTGTGACGCAAAATGCCAAAGATTTTATTGTCGCAAATGGATACGACCCAATTTACGGTGCACGTCCGCTTCGAAGATACATTCAGAAAAACGTCGAAACACTTATCGCAAGAGAAATCATTTCAAACGCGCTTCAGCAAGGTTCTGTTATTACTGTTGATGTGCAAAACGATGAGTTCATAATCAAATAGAATAAAAAAGCCTTCCCTTGAATATCAATTTAAAGGGAGGCTTTTTTATGATACAGCAAGACAAGCAAACAGTACATACACCACATAACATAATTATGGAAAACCGCAAAAAGCTGACGATAAGCGGAGTGCGCGACATAGACAGCTTTAACGAACAGCTGATTGAGGCAGTTACAGAGATGGGTGCATTAAGTATAAAGGGCGAAGGGCTTCACATTAATAAACTAAACAAAGACAGCAAGGAAATAAGTATTGAGGGCAGAATAACTTCACTTATATACTGCGAGCCTAAACACAAATCAAGCGGCACACTTTTTAAAGGGCTTTTTAAGTAACGGTGGAACAGTATATTTCCGAACAGCTTAAGCTGTTTATTATAGCAATAATAACGGGTGCTTTAATAAGTCTTGTATATGATGTATTCAGGATTATACGGATTGCCTTTAAGCACTCAACGATTATGATAGTTCCCGAGGACATTATCTTCAGCTTTATTGCGCTTTGCATTACAGTAACCTTTTTTGCAAGCTTTAACTGTGGACAGGTACGCGGATTTTTAATAATCGGTATAATTTCGGGTACGATACTATGCCATTTTACCCTCGGACATCTTATTATTATGGCATCACGGTTAATAATCACAATTATAAAGAAGATTTTAGGCTTTATTTTTTATCCGTTTAAGCTAATTTTCAGACTAATTTGTAAACTTTTTAAAAAAATCTATAAAATTTTTAAAAAAGACTTTATTTTTCTATTTAAAAGAGTTATTATTATAAAGGACAAATGCACAAAAAGAAAGGAAGGTGTTAAAACAGGTGGCCAGAATAAAATCAAAAGGCACAAGTATTTTTGTAAAAATAGTGTTTGCCGTTGTAATAATATACCTGCTTTACGTATCTGCCGATCTTTGCATAAAAATTTCAGACAAAAAAAGTCAGAATAATGTGCTCAACACTCAAATTTCAATTGCAACAATAGAAAACGAACAGCTTGAAGATACAAAAAACGCCGAAATGGACAATGAGTATGTTGAAAAAGTTGCTAGAGAGCACGGATATGTAAGCTCTGACGAAAAGGTTTATAAAAGCATTTCATAATAAACATTACCGAAAGATTTTTATCTTTCGGTTTTTTATTGTCGATTTTAGTAAGATTATATAAAATTTTATAAAAAAGTATTTATTTTTTGTAAAAAGCGTGGTATAATTTAATCAGATACAAAAGGTATCTAATTAAATTAACGGAGGATAAGCTATGAAAACTGTATTTAATCTGAGAAAAGTAAAACTTAACGGTAAAGACCAAGAGTTAATTGAAAAAAAGCTTACCCGCCTCGACAAGTTTTTCAGCGAAAACGCTGTCGCTACGGTAACGGTAAACAAGGTAAGAGAAAATATGGTAGCGGAGGTTGCGATAAAAGACAAAGGCATGATGTTCAGAGCAGAACGCTCCGACAAAAGCGTTACTGCTTGTGTAGACGAGGTTATTGACCTGCTGACACGTCAGATACGCAAAAACAAGACACGACTCGAAAAAAGACTGTATCAGGGTGCGCCGATGAGCTTTGACACAGGATACGTTGACGAAGAAGATTATAAAGTAATAAAAAGAAAGCAGATTGCACTTACGCCGATGGACGTTGAAGATGCGATTCTTGAAATGAATATGCTTGACCACACATTCTTTTTATTTAAAGACAGTGCAACCGACAGAATATGCGTAGTTTACAAGAGAAACGACGGTGACTACGCTGTTATAGAAGCAGAATAAAGAAAAATATAACACCCTTGTTCAAATTGAACAAGGGTGTTTTTATTAGTCGTTCTCTGTAAGGTCGGGTTCGGTATCGTTTATTGCAGAAGGCTGTTCTTCGGGTTGTTCTATAATCGTCTGATCCTGTTCTTCGTGAACGGGGATATCGGAAAACACCTCTTCAACAGACTCTTCGGCAACAACCTCTTCAAACTTGTTTTCTGCCGCAGCGCGTTGCTGTTCCTCACGCTGTTTAAGCCACAGCTCATAACCGCTCGGCTTGTTGCGGATTACAAAAAGGAAAACAGAACCGAGCACTCCGCTGATAACCGAAAGCACAATGTATAGTGTTGCGTGCTCGTGGTCATATTCCTTAAAAATAGCGTACAACGAAATAAAAGAAAATACCGATAAAATTATAAGCAAAACAAATGAAACAGCACTGAAAAGGCTTGTTATAATACTCACTGCAACCGATGCGCCCGAGACACCGGCAACAACAGATGCAATAATTGAAAACGGAATTGAGATCAAGTCAACAGCTATTGTAGCAATTTTTAAAATCAACAGTGTGTTTGCATTCTTTGACTGCTTATTCATTGTTCTGTTGATGTCGTCGTGAATCAAACCTAAAAGGTATGTATTTACAACAGGAATAAATGCAAAGAAAGGATTTTTCATCCCACGGCGTTTTGCAATATTGTAAAGAGCAAAGCCCTCAAGAAGATACCTCACAATGCCGATAACAAAAACCGCCATAAGAAGCAAAAGAATAAAGATGAGCAATCCACCCGCAATTGATGTAGCTATATCAGGAACAAGGTCATATTCATAGCCATAGCCGTAATCATAATCATAGTATGGTGAATAATTGTACATTTCAATCCCCTTCCCTATTTATCCTTAAGTGAGCGCTGAAGCCAAATAAGACCGATATCAAGAGCATCGTACAAGCTCTTTTTTTCGCTTTTTTTCAAAAGTCGCTGATTGGGCGGCAAGGTCTCATCTGTCAACAAAAGCTCAAGAGATAGTTTTGTAGGAACATCGTTATCATCCGTTGCAAGAACATTGATAAAGATAATATGTGATTTTGAAGGGTCACCAAAATAAAAATAGTTTTTACAACGTACAAGCGGCAAGCCCTTGTAGGTAAAATATTTAGATGCCTGCTTTTTTTCTGCCATAATATTCTCCAATCTTTATAGATAAAACTTTCTGTCTATATAGAATATCACATTTAATTTATTTTGTAAAGCAAGATAAATAAAATTTAATATATTGTACAATAACATAAAATATGCTACAATATCTAATATGTCAATTACGGAGGAGAAAATGCTTAATACCGATACTATAAATACACGGCTTGCACAAATGAACGAGATGCAACGTCAGGCTGTTGAACATACCGAAGGTCCGCTTTTAATTCTTGCAGGAGCAGGCAGCGGAAAAACCACTGTGCTTATCAGCAGAATTGCAAACATAATAGCAAAAGGGCTTTGCTACCCGTCGAATATCCTGGCAATCACCTTTACAAACAAAGCAGCAAAAGAGCTTGTTTCAAGAATAGATTCACTTTTGGGTGAAGACGGACAAGGTGTGTGGGCATCAACATTTCACAGCTTTTGTGCCAAGGTTCTCAGAAAAAATATTGAAGTTTTAGGCTATTCAAACGATTTTTCAATTTTTGATACAGACGATTCATTAAGGGTTATAAAGGCTTTGCAAAAAGAACTCGGAATCGACCCGCAGGTTTTACCGCCAAGAGCGGTTTTGTCCCGCATCTCACGCTGTAAAGACGTTGAGATATCACCCGAACACTACACAGAAAATTTCGGCAACGACACATATAACAACGATATCTGTACACTCTATGAAAGATATGAAAAAGAACTCAAAAAATCAAATGCCCTTGATTTTGACGATATAATTCTAAAAACTGTCACGATATTTGATAAGTTCCCGTTTATTCTTGAGTACTATGCAAATAAGTTCAAATACATCGTGGGCGATGAGTACCAGGATACAAACCCGATACAGTATAAGCTGATATATCAGCTGCAAAGTGTACACGGCAATCTGTGTGTTGTCGGTGATGATGACCAGAGCATTTACAAATTCAGAGGCGCGACAATTGAAAATATACTGTCGTTTGAAAAATCATTCAAAAACACTAAAGTTATTCGTCTTGAGCAAAACTATCGCTCGACAGGAAACATACTGAAAGCCGCAAACAATGTTATCTCAAACAACACCGAAAGAAAAGGCAAAACACTCTGGACTGCATCGGGTGACGGCGATAAGATATTTGAAAACAGGCTTGATGACGAATATCACGAGAGCTTTTTTATAGCCGACACCGTTCTTGACGGCGTTGCTGTAGATAATATGCACTACGGCGACTATGCAGTTCTTTACAGAACAAACGCACAGTCAGCTACAATTGAGCGTACCTTTGTCAAAAGCGGTATTCCGTATAAAATTGTCGGCGGTACAAGATTCTATGAGCGAAAAGAAATCAAGGATATACTTGCATATATGTTCCTTGTTCACAACACAGCGGACGATTTAAGACTTACCCGCATCATTAATGAACCCAAACGAAAAATAGGCGACGCAACTGTTGATAATCTGAAGGCAATTGCAAGCTCACTCAATATATCAGTGTTTGAAGCGGCAAAGCAATCTGCAAGCTTTAGCGAAACTATCCGTGCAAGCGCAAGACTTTTAGAGTTTGTTGCGCTGATAGAGCATTTAAAAGAGCAAAGCAAGCTCGTTCCTCTTTCACAGCTCATATCGGAGATTTCGGTAAAATCGGGATATATTTCAATGCTTGAAGCAGAAAACACCGACGAGGCAAAAGACCGCATAAACAACATAGCCGAGCTTGTATCAACTGCCGCGGCGTTTGAACAGCAGAGCGAAGACACCACACTCGGTGCATTTTTGGAAGAAATCTCGCTTATGACAGACCTTGACAATCTTGAAGAGGGCGATGACAGAGTCGTACTGATGACACTGCACAGCGCAAAGGGTCTCGAGTTTGACACGGTATTTATTGCAGGAGCGGAAGAAGGATTATTTCCGAGTATGCGTTCACTAGAATCAGATGAAGAGCTTGAAGAAGAACGCAGGCTTATGTACGTCGGCATTACACGTGCAAAAAAACGGCTTTTTATAACACATACGCAGCACAGAACGATGTACGGAAATACAAAATATAACAAGCCGTCACAGTTTCTTGGCGAAATACCCGAAGAGCTAATTGAGTATATGTATAAAAAAGATAACCGCACAAGCAGCGGGTTTGCAGGGCCTGCACTGTACACGCAAATTTCACGCGAGCCAAAGGTTACTGTTTCGAAAATACAGCCTACTGTAACACCGCAGATCAGAAAGCCAAAGCCAGCAGCGCAGGCAACACCGTTTAACTTTGATATCGGCGACAGAGTAAAGCACAAAACGTTTGGCGAAGGTACGCTTTTGTCCAAAAAGCCGATGGGCGGAGATATTTTACTTGAAATACAGTTTGATACCGCAGGTGTCAAAAAGGTCATGGCAAACTTTGCAAAGCTTACAAAGGCGTAAAAACGCAATAAAAAAGGTAGAATCAAATGATTCTACCTTTTAATATTTATTTGCTCATTGCAAGTTCAAGTGTGTCACGTGCAATAACGAGTTCTTCGTTTGTAGGAAGTACGTAGCCCTTCACCTTTGAGTTTTTGGTTGTGATCTCTGTGTTTTCCTTGATATGCGGAATGCTGTTTGTTTCATAATCAAGCTCGACACCGAGGTATGTAAGTCTTTCCATTACCTTTTCGCGAAGAAGCGGGTCATTCTCGCCGATACCTGCGGTGAATACGATAGCATCAACACCGTTCATAGCAGCAGCATATGAGCCGATGAACTTAAGGATTTCGTAATGCTGCATTTTGATAGCGAGCATTGAACGCTTATCACCTGCTTCAGCAGCCTCGTTTACTGTACGGCTGTCATTTGAAAGGCCTGAAATTCCCAAAAATCCCGATTTTTTATTACACATAACATCAACATCGTGTGCTGAAAGATTTTCTTTTTCTGCAATATATGTAAGAACTGAAGGGTCCATAGTACCGCAACGTGTACCCATAAGAACACCGTCAACAGGGGTAAGACCCATTGATGTATCAATTACCTCGCCGTTTTTAACAGCTGTGATCGATGCACCGTTACCGATATGGCAGGTAATGATCTTAAGGTCTTTAATATCCTTACCCATAACGCGTGCACACTCATGTGCAACATATCTGTGTGAAGTACCGTGCGCACCGTAACGGCGAACATCGTACTTTTCATAATATTCATAAGGAATTGCAAAGATATATGCTTCTTCCGGCATTGTCTGATGGAACGATGTATCAAAAACCGCAACCTGCGGAACATCTTTTCCAAGAACCTCAAGACACGCTTTGATACCTATAACGTGAGCGGGATTGTGAAGCGGTGCAAGAACTGAAAGACCATCTATTTTCTGTAAAACGTCGTCGTCGATAAGAGTTGACTTTGAAAAGATAGCGCCGCCCTGAACAACACGGTGACCGACAGCTTTGATTTCATCAAGAGAATCAATAACCTTATCGTCGCCGTAAACAAGCTCATGAATTACAAGCTCAAAAGCCGCCTTATGGTCAGCAATCGGAATCTTCTTTTTGAAAACCTGACGCTCTTCCTGACCAACCTTATAACCGAATATACCTACCTCATCGCCGATACATTCACAGTTACCTTTTGCAAGAAGTTTTTCTCCGTTCATATCAATAAGCTGAAACTTAAGTGATGAACTACCTGCATTAATGACTAAAATGTTCATTTTATTCCTCCGAATTTTTATTAACTAATTTATTATAATTAATTATTTTTTTAAATTCAACTGTTTTTGCTAAAATAGTCAGAAATTGACGCAACAATATTATCTGACAGCCGTTCTTTAAATGCATCTGTGAGGATAAGCTCATACTCGTTCGGGTTACATACAAACCCACATTCGACAAGCACACAGGGGAATCTGTACTCACGGCAGACATTAAGGCTCTGTTTTTTTACGCCCAGATTTTCTGTATTAATGCCATTTGAAATGGTTTTTGATATCGCATTTGCAAGCAAAAGTGCAGTTTCCCGCGAATATAGCACAAGAAGGCCGTTCGCTTTATTGAAATCGCTCTCCTGCGACATTGAATTATGATGGATCGAAATACATATATCGGGGTTATGGGAACGGATAAGCTCAGCCCTGTCCTTTAGTAAAAGCGTACTGTCATCGGTGCGTGTAAGCACAACCCGTGCACCACGGTCTGACAGTTTGTTTGCGACAAGCTGTGAAAGCGAAAGATTAAGCATAGCTTCAGACGGACCGTCTGCGCCTACAGGACCAAGAGCACCGCAGTCATCACCGCCGTGACCGACATCTATCACTACTGTTTTTCCTTCAAGCGTTTTGATTGTATCATATACGTATATCTCAAGAGTTTTTTCATCTGCACGTTTTATAAAATATCCGCTCACATCTGTTATGGCAACAGTTCCGTTATTATCACGCGATATATAACGACAATGCTTTTCA
>JAZQDN010000101.1:0-7297 GCA_045546815.1 Eubacteriales bacterium | reverse complement strand
GAATATTGAAATTATCGGAACGAAAAGAGTTATTGTTGAAGATATGGTAAGTATAGTGGAATACAATGATAATCAGGTGAGACTTGATATAGGAAAACATTTATTGACTGTTGCTGGTAGCGGTCTTAAAATCAATGATTATTTTAATAAAAATGTTATAATCGACGGCAATATAAATGCTGTTTCTTTTGAATGATTATATGGTTAAAAATATTTTAAGATTTATATTGGGAAGTTACAGTGTAAGATTATATAGTAATTCATCTGAGCGGTTTATAACGGAACTTATTAAAAACAATATAAAAATAAGAAATATTAAAAAGCTTTCTAACAGTGAAATAACGTTTGAATGTTATGTTTTTACGCTTAATGAAATCAAAAAATTGTCGTCATATGATAACGCAAAATATGAAATCATTGCTCAAAAGGGGCTACCGAGTTATATAAACCGTTATAAAAAAAGATATGGTTTGTTGGTTGGTGCACTGTTTTTTATTATTATGTTATATTTAATTTCTCTTTTTGTGTGGGATATACGGATTACAGGTAACGATAATATCTCTGAACAACAAATTTTAGGTGAATTGAAAAAACAGGGAATGGTTAGCGGTAAACTAAAAGAAAGATTTAATATAAAAAGCATAGAAAACGGTTTTTTATCAGATAATCCGGAAATTTCATGGATTTCTATCAATCTCAGGGGCACGGTTGCTTTTGTGGAAGTAAGAGAAAAGAAAAAGGATGTAAAAATAATTGATACGTCAAAACCAAGCAATATTTATGCGTCCCGTGACGGAGTTATTGCTTCGGTTACATCTTATATGGGGTATAAGGTCGTAAAAGTCGGTGATACAGTTACAGCGGGCGATCTGATTGTCAGCGGTGATTACATTGATAAATACGGAAATGAATATAAACTTCATTCATATGCAAAGGTTATGGCATATACAACGCATTCATACTCAGTAACTGTCCCGTTTAAAACAGTTGAACAACAATATACAGGTAAAAATAAAAAATACTTGTCATTAAAACTAACAAGATTTGTTATTCCCCTTTATTTTAATAAAAAAATAAGTTATAATATGTACAGTAAAAATATTTCTGTCAAAAAATTCAGACTGACAGATTCGTTTGTCTTGCCTTTTTCTATTCAAAAAACAACATATTTACAAACTGAACAGATATCATATTCAAAAACAAAAGATGTTGCACTTTCTGAAGCTTACGAAAAGCTTGACGATATTGAGAACAATCTTGTTGGTATTGAAGTGTTGGATAAAAGCTATATTGTTAGCGAAAACGACAATGGGGTAACAGTTAAAGTTATATTAAACTGCTACGAGGATATAGGAATTGAAAAAGAAATAAATTAAGGAAGTGTACGGATGGAAAAATCAATTAACGGAATTGAACTTGAATGCATTTCGGTGGTTTTTGGCGCCTTTGATGAAAACCTTGAAATAATTGAAAATGAGTTTTCTGTGAAAGTCATCAGCAGGGGTGATGTCATATCTGTTAGTGGTGAAAAGGATAATGTGGAACATGCAATCAAAACACTTTCCAGTCTGTTTGAAATTGCAAAAACTCGTGACATAATTGATACACAAACCGTAAAATATGTTATCAGCCTTTCAAATGATTATAGTAAGGACGTGGCAAAAGCGCTTGATGAGTGTATTTGTATTACATCGTCCGGTCGACCGATAAAGCCAAAGACGCTTTCACAGAAAAATTACGTTGAATGTATAAATAAAAACGTAGTTACGTTTGGTATTGGTCCTGCAGGGACCGGAAAGACATATCTTGCAGTGGCACTTGCTGTTACAGCTCTTAAAAATAAGCAGTTATCAAAGATCGTTCTTACTCGCCCAGCAGTTGAGGCGGGTGAAAGTCTTGGCTTTTTGCCTGGAGACTTGCAAAACAAAGTTGATCCGTATCTTCGTCCGTTATATGACGCTCTTTTTGATATGCTGGGTCCTGATGTTTATCTTAAATATATGGAAAAAGGTATAATTGAGATCGCTCCTCTTGCGTATATGCGTGGCCGAACACTAGAAAACTGTTTTATTATTCTCGATGAAGCACAAAATACCACAATTGAACAGATGAAAATGTTTTTGACCCGATTTGGTTTCAATTCAAAAATTGTTGTAACGGGTGATGTTACGCAAATCGATTTACCTAAAGGAAAAACATCAGGTCTTGTTCATGCATTAAAAATTCTTAACTGTATTGATTCGATTGCTATTCATAAATTTGATAAACGTGATATAGTCAGACATGCACTTGTTCAAAAAATCGTAGAAGCATATGAAAACAATACAAAGAAAGGAAACTGATTAAAGTGAATATATTGATCGAATGCGATAATGCTTGGAGTGCCGATATAATATCCAAAGCAGTTGAGGCAACACTTAAATATGAAAAATTTGAACAATCTGTTGCTATAGAGCTTTTAATTGTTTCGAAGCAACAAATTAAAACGCTTAATAGGAAAACTCGTAATCTTGACGCAATTACTGATGTGTTGTCTTACCCCAATTTTGATTCAGTTGAAGAAATGGTCCCTGATGAAACGGGCTTTGTATTTTTGGGAAGTATGGTTATTTGTAAAGAAAAAGCTTGTGAACAGGCTAGAGAATATGGACATTCAGTTGAGAGAGAGGTTGCCTTTTTGGCAGTTCACAGCACTCTTCACTTATTAGGCTATGATCATGAGCGGAGCAAAAAAGAAGAAAAAATCATGTTTGATAAGCAGAAACAAATACTTGAAATAATTGGGCTAAAAAGATGAATGCTTTTAAAAAATTATACAACAGCTTTAAATATGCATTTAGCGGTGTCTTTTATTGCATAAAAACCTGCAGAAATTTTAGAATACATACTGTTGCTGCCGCATTTGTTGTTTATTTCAGCACTTTTTACAGTTTTTCTGCAAGCGAAAAAGGGATACTCTATCTTATTATAGCGCTTGTGCTTGCAGCCGAATGCATCAACACTTCAATCGAACAATTTTGCAACGCTGTTACACGTGATTTTTCGCCATACATAAAAAAAGCAAAGGATGCAGCTGCCGCTGCTGTTTTATGTGTTGCAATTACTTCTGTTGTTATTGCGATAAGCTTGTTCTTTGATTTAAAGATTATAAGTGAAATATTAGTATACTTTTCATCTCCGATGAAGCTGATTATTCTTTTGTTGGCAATAATTTTAGCTATAGTTTATATTTTTTATGAGGATATTTTCAAAAATGCAAAACAGTAATCTCAAAACAATTTTTGTTACAATATGCGGCAGACCCAATGTTGGTAAATCAACCATATTAAACGCTTTTATCGGTAAAAAGATTTCGATTGTTTCACCTAAAGCACAGACAACTCGAACTCGTGTTACCGGAGTTTTAACAAAGGATGATTGTCAATATGTTTTTTTGGATACTCCGGGTATGCATCGGGCAAAAACCGGTCTTGGACAAGCAATGGTTGAGTCTGTAGGTGAGGGTATCGAAAATGCTGATTTGACACTTTTTGTTGTTGAAGCCGGTGACAAGATACTTGCTGCTGAGCGTGCTATTATTAAGATGCTTAAAGAAAACAAAATGCGTTCCATTTTGCTTATAAACAAAACAGACCTCAAATCAAAAGAAGAACTATTACAAACAATAACTGAATTTTCATCAGCATTCGATTTTGAAGAGATTATTCCGATAAGTGCTGTAAAAAATGATGGCCTTGATATTGTAATTGATGAACTTTATAAGCGTGCAGAACCTTCATTTTTTTATTATGATTCCGATTATGTCAGTGATACTCCGAATGCTAACTATGTTTGTGAAGTTGTTAGAGAAAAAATGCTTTATAATCTTGGACTGGAAATTCCTCATTCTGTTGCTCTTGTTACAGAAAGCTATGAAGAAAGTGAAACTCTTGTTCGCTCATCGGTTACTGTTTATTGTTCGAGAGAGTCGCACAAAGGTATAATCATTGGTAAAAAAGGTGATATGCTGAAAAAAATATTATCTCAGGCACGAAATGAGCTTGAACAGTATTTTGAAAAGAAAGTATTTATTGAGTGCTTTGTCAAGGTAAAAAATGATTGGCAAAACAGTAGTGCAATGTTGCGGCTTATCGGTATGTAAAAGTTACCTTGTTTAATATGTCATAAATAACAAAACCTACTATTAATGAATAAAATAATAGCAGGTGATATTTATGACAAATGAAGAAATGTGGAAAATATTTAAAAACACCGGATGTATTGAAGCATATATAAGTTATGCTCAATCGAAGGTGGGCTCAGAGAGGGAAAATGGCAAAAACTGTCAAGATAAAGGGGATAATCTTAAAAATAGCTGATACTCCCGGCAAGGATAAGCTTTTACGGATACTGTCCTCGACAGGCTTAATATCAGCTTTTATGACTTTTAAAAAAAGTGCAGGTAAAAAGAGCTTTACTGTCGATATTTTCAGCTACGGCGAGTTTGTACTTTTTGAAACTGATAAAGGCAACTACCTTGTCAATTCGTTTGTTCCCGAGGAGTATTTTTTTAAGTTGCGAAATGACATTTCAACGCTTTCGGCGGCGGCATATTTTTCGTCTCTCATTATTAATTATTCGGCAGAACCCGATCTTGATTATGAGCAATTACTTGAGCTATTTCTTTGTGCACTGTCAAAGTTGTCAGCAGGAGCAAGTATTTATTGTGTAAAGCCGGTTTTTGAATTAAAGCTTTGTCAGTTAATCGGGATAGAACCTTGCCTTGAAGCTGAAAAGAAAGCACATAATTATTATTTTGATCTGAATGACGGCAGGCTATATGTTTCTGATGTCAGAGGCGGAGTATATGTGTCAAGGCAGTCTGTTTTAATAGCTTATCGTATTCTACATTCGAATTCCTGTAAAGCATATGATTGCGTATCTGATATAGATGAGCATTTATATATTCTTTCGGAAAAATATTTATTGTATCACGCTGAACGCTCATTTGATTCACTGGAATTTTTAAAAGGAGTATTGTAATAAATTGCAACTAACCGATAAAAGAAATTTTTATTATAAAAAATCACTTAAGGCACTTGAGTTTGATAAAGTTTGCGAAATTTTGTCTACATATGCGTCAATTGATAAAACCTCTCAATTGATTAAAAGGATTTTGCCGTTATATGATAAAGGCTGTGTCATAAGACAACTTACAGAAATATCACAGGCGAAAGAAATGCTGCTGCTAAATCAGCGCTTGCCACTTAAAAATTTATCTGATGATGTTGATTTATATGTCGGAAAATCTGTAAAGGGAATTAGCCTTACACCATCTGATTTTATGGCAGTTGCGCGTCTTATGCAAACATCAATAGATATGTCAAGGTATTATATTGATAGTAATGCCTCAAAGGATACTCTTGTGATTTTATTTGAGCGCTTGTATACGGACAAGCAGCTACTTGACAGGATTTATAGAACATTTCCTGATGGAGAACATGTTGCAGATGACGCTTCCCCTGAACTTATGCGAATAAGACGCAAGATTAATTCTGCAAAGCAAAAAATCAAGGATTCTTTAGATATATTTATAAAAAAATCTGATGTAGCACCTTATCTTCAGGATTCTATCGTTACAATTCGATATGACAGATTTGTTATTCCTGTCAAGGCTGACAACAGAAATTTTGTTAAAGGTCTTGTTCATGATACATCTAATACAGGTTCAACTCTTTTTGTGGAGCCTTTATTTGTTATTGAGGAAAATAACAATATTCGTAAGCTTGAAAATGAAGAAAAACAAGAGATCGACCGCATTTTGCAACAGCTGACAGAGCAGGTGGCAATGTATGCCGATTTACTTATGCAATCATATAAATCACTGATTTCTCTTGATTTTATTTTTGCAAAAGCAAGGTATAGTTATCAATATGATATGTGTTGTCCTAAAATATCTGATTATAAATTGACAGATATTAAAAGAGCGCGTCATCCGCTTATTTCAAAGGACGTTATGGTGCCCCTTGACATAAAAATGGGCGACGGTACTGATACGATTATTGTTACAGGACCTAATACCGGCGGTAAAACGGTTTTTTTAAAAACCCTTGGTCTTATGTGCGTTATGGCAAAGGCCGGAATGCATTTGCCTTGTGATAATGCGACAATTTTTATTTTCGATAAAATATATGCCGATATCGGAGATGAACAATCAATCGAACAGTCGCTTTCAACATTTTCGTCTCATCTTAAAAACATAAAAAACATTTTAGCTAATACGAAAGACGGTTGCCTTGTCCTTTTTGATGAATTGGGTGGCGGTACTGATCCTATAGAGGGTGCTGCTCTTGCAGAAGCGGTAATTCAAAAGGTACGCGACAGCGGTGGCTATTGTGCTTGTACAACACATTATAGTGAGCTTAAAAATTATGCTCTTGAAACAGAGGGCGTTGAAAATGCATCTTTCGAGTTTGACTTACAGAACCTTAGCCCGACTTACAAACTGAGTATTGGCATTCCCGGTAAATCATACGCCTTTGAAATATCGAAGCACCTTGAATTGCAGGACGATGTTATAAACTATGCTAAAAGTCGTGTTGATCTTAACGTAAAACGATTTGATAAGGCACTGGATGAGCTTTTAAAGCAAAAAAACGAATATGAAAAATTAAAAGAAGATATTAGAATTCGTGAAATAGAAATTTCCGCATTAAAGCGTAGTATTGAAGAGAAAGAAACGCAGCTTCAAAAGAATTCTGAACATGAGCTTGAGAATGCAAGATTAAAAGCACGACAGATAATTGAAAAAGCAAGACGTGATTCTAATGCGTTTTTAGAAGAACTCAAAAATCAGAGACAAGAACTTGAAAAAGCGTCGTTGCAAAAAATTAAAAGTACTGTTAAACGTGGTGCTGCGTCTCTTGAATCTGATGATTTGTATTCAAAACCTGTTGAGAAAAACAACGGCAAGCCTATTGGTGACGGTGCTTTTGTCGGTCAAAAGGTATTTGTATCTAAACTACAGAAAAACGGCGAAGTAATATCGGTTTCGGGAAAAAATGTCCGTGTTAATTGTGGCGGACTTACAGTTTCCGTAAAAAATAACGAAATATATGCTGCAGTTGTTGAAGAACAGAAAAAAACTGAAAATAAATCATCTTTTAAGTTTGAACGTTCACTGACAAGACAAGTAAGAATGGAACTTGATATACGCGGTCAGATGGTTGCTGACGCATGTGATTTGATTGATAGCTTTATTGATGATGCAGTGCTTGACCATCTTTCAACAATAACTATTATTCACGGTAAAGGTACG
>JAZQDN010000100.1:0-10644 GCA_045546815.1 Eubacteriales bacterium | reverse complement strand
CGGACCAGTTATGAAGGCTCTTTTCCTCACGCCACTTCATACCCTTTGCAATAGCGTCCTGATGGCTGCCGGAAAAAGCGGCAAACACAAGCGCACCTGCATAGGGGCTGCGCTCATAAACGTGCATACGCGTGCATTTTTCGTATGTTTCGACGATTGTCGGCATATCGGAAAAGTCAAGACGTGGGTCAACACCGTGCGAGTACATATTCATAGCAAGCGTTATAATGTCAACGTTACCTGTGCGCTCGCCGTTACCGAACAGCGTGCCTTCAATACGGTCAGCGCCTGCAAGCAGTGCAAGCTCGGAGTCGGCAACGCCTGTGCCGCGGTCGTTATGCGGATGAAGCGAGATGGTAACGTTTTCGCGGTACTTTAAGTTTTCGTGCATATACTCAACCTGACTTGCGTAGATATGCGGCATACTCATTTCGACAGTTACGGGAAGGTTGATGATTACGTTATTATCGGGTGACGGCTCCAGAACGTCGAGCACTGCGTTACAAACCTCGAGTGCGTACTCGGGCTCGGTGCCCGTAAAGCTCTCGGGCGAGTACTCAAAGCGGAAGTTGCCGTCATACTCTGCGGCGAGCTTTTTGACAAGCTTTGCGCCCTCGATTGCGATTTTTTTGATCTCGTCCTTTGATTTTCTGAACACCTGCTCACGCTGTGCAACGCTTGTTGAGTTATAAAAATGGATGATGGCGTTCGGCGCGCCCTTGCACGCGTCAAAGGTGCGGCGGATGATGTGCTCACGGCACTGTGTCAGCACCTGAACGGTGACATCCTCGGGAATCATATTGTTTTCGATAAGGGTACGCAAAAACTCGTACTCGGTCTCGGATGCGGCGGGAAAGCCGACCTCGATCTCCTTAAAGCCGACCTTTAAAAGCAGCTTGTAAAACTCAAGCTTTTCTTCAAGGCTCATCGGTATAACAAGGCTCTGGTTGCCGTCGCGAAGGTCAACGCTGCACCACTTTGGTGCTTTTTCGATATGGTCCTTTTCGACCCATTTATAATGCTTACCGGGGGCGTTAAAGTAGCCCACGCTGTATTTGCTTGTATCCATCATTGCTCTTTTCTCTCTTTACAAATTATATTTGTGCAATAGTGTCTATCTCGACAAGCACGTTTTTGGGCAGTGTTTTTACCGCAACACAGGAGCGGGCGGGTTTACCCGTAAAGTATCTGCCGTACACCTCGTTAAAGGCGGCAAAGTCGTTCATATCGGCAAGAAAGCAGGTGGTTTTTACAACGCTGTCAAGGCTTGCGCCCGCAGCCTTTAAAACCTCTGCAAGATTTTTGCAGACCTGCTCTGTCTGCGCTTCGATTGTTGTAGCTTCAACCGTGTTGGTTTTGGGGTCGAGTGCTATCTGACCCGATGTGAAAACAAGGTTACCCACCGTTACCGCCTGTGAATAGGGGCCGATGGCGGCGGGGGCGTAATCTGTGTGAATTTTGTTCATTGTCAATTCTCCTAATCTACTATTTTAAAGCCCTCTTGCTTCAGGGCGCTCATAATTTCTTGTACGTGGTCATAGTTACGCGTTTCCATTACGATACGGAGGTAACAGCCGTTAATGCTCTTTGTACTGCCTGCGCGCTCGTGGTGAACGGAGATTACGTTGCCGCCGCAGTCTGCAATGATACGCGATACATCCTTTAGCTGACCGGGCTTGTCGATAAGCTCGATTACAAGCTCTGACTGACGACCCGATTTTATAAGACCGCGCTCGATAACGCGCGACATTGTGGTAACGTCGACGTTACCGCCCGAAACCACGCTTACAACCTTTTTACCCTTTAGGTCAAACTTGTTGAACATTGCGGCGGCAACGGCAACGGCACCCGCGCCCTCTGCCACCATCTTTTGCTTTTCGATAAGTGCAAGGATTGCCGATGCGATCTCGTCCTCTGTCACAAGCGCAATATCGTCAACATAATTTTTAATTAGCTCAAAGGTGTTATCACCGGGGGTCTTTACCGCGATACCGTCGGCAATGGTCGAAACACTTTTAAGGCTCTGTATCTCACCGCTCTTGATTGAGTTATACATACTCGGAGCGCCTGCCGCCTGAACACCGTAAACCTTTATGCCGGGGCGGACTGATTTTATTGTATAAGCGATACCCGAGATAAGACCGCCGCCGCCGATTGGAACAATGATTGCATCGACATCGTCCATATCCTCAATTATTTCAAGGGCGATCGTGCCCTGACCCGCAATAACGTTTTCGTCATCAAAGGGGTGAACAAAGGTGTAGCCCTCTTTATCGCGAAGCTCGATTGCTTTATTATAAGCGTCGTCGTACACGCCCTCTACCAAGCAAACCTGCGCGCCGTAGCCGCGGGTCGCCTCTATCTTTGAAATGGGTGCGCTGCCGGGCAGGCAGATAATTGACGGGATGCCGTGTGACGTTGCGGCGAGTGCCACGCCCTGCGCGTGATTGCCCGCGGAGCAAGCGATAACGCCCTTTTTCTTTTCCTCCTCCGACAGCATTGCGATCTTAAAGCCCGAGCCGCGTAGCTTAAAGCTGCCTGTATTCTGCAGGTTTTCGGGTTTTAAGTACAGCTCGCAGTTGTCGGTAATTCCGGGAGCGGCAACAATGTGCGTTTCGCGGATTATGTTTTTTAGTACTACCTGTGCCTGAAATACCTTATCAAGTGTTAACATTCTCTTCTTCCTCTTTTATAAAAAATCAAAAAATCCTGTCTCACATCAAAGAGACAGGATTTAAAAAAATCTTGCGGTACCACTCTTATTGCCGTAAAATACGACCACTCACCGTGACATTACAATCACTTGCCGATATAACGGTCAGCCTACCGTTCGTTCTACTTAAAGTAATTTGTTCAAACCGACCGCTCCGGAGTGAGTGTTGCAAAATACCGTTCCGTCGGCTCGCACCGTCCGCCGACTCTCTGAAGGACTTAATTATCCTGCTTTTTCTCCATCAATGCGTTTATTAATAAAAGAATTATAGCATCTATATATTAATATGTCAATATATTAATATATTAATTATTTGATTTCTTTGATCCAGCCGTCAGGCGCCTCTACCGTGCCCATCTGGATGCCGCGAAGTGTTTCATACAGCTTTTTGGTAACAGGACCCATATCGTCCATACCGGACGGAAAGCAGATCTCACGGCCGTGGTCAACGATTTTACCGACAGGCGAGATAACTGCTGCTGTGCCGCAAAGTCCGCACTCTGCAAAATCTTCAAGCTCGGAAAGTGCAACGGGGCGCTCCTCAACCTCCATACCGAGATAGTCGCGCGCAACCTGAACAAGCGAACGGCGGGTAATGGACGGTAAAATGGTGTCGGATTTAGGCGTTACCACCTTATTATCCTTTGTAATAAATATGATGTTAGCGCCGCCTGTCTCCTCAATATAGGTGCGGCTGCCCGAATCGAGATAGATGTTCTCGTCAAAGCCCTTTTCGTGTGCATCAACAATTGCATAAAGGCTCATCGCGTAGTTAAGACCCGCCTTTATATGACCTGTGCCGCGGGGAGCCGCACGGTCAAAGTCGGATATACGAACTGTGAGCGGCTTTACACCGCCCTTGAAGTAAGGTCCGACGGGGGTTGCAAAAATTCTGAACTGAAACTCATTTGCAGGCTTTACACCGATCACGGCGTCAGAGCCGAACATAAACGGACGAAGATAAAGCGATGCGCCCGAGCCGTATGGGGGAACCCAGTCCTTATTGGCGGCAACGGTTTTTTCAACCGCTTCAATAAATCTATCAACGGGGAAAACGGGCATTTTCATACGCTCGCACGACTCCGCCATACGCTGTGCGTTAAGGTCGGGGCGGAAGCAAACCGTTCTTCCGTCAGCGGTGGTGTATGCCTTAAGTCCCTCAAAGCAGGTCTGCGCATACTGCAAAACGCAGGCACACTCACTCATATTTATAGTATCCTCTGTCGAAAGGGTGCCGTCGTCCCATTTCCCTTCCTTATAATTAGAAACAAAGCGGTAGTCGGTCTTTACATAGCCAAAGCCGAGTGCGCTCCAATCAATATCCTTTTTTGCCATTATACTCGCCTCTTTTGAAAATATTATTTACCATACTACCACTTTAAACCGCTAAAGTCAAGGGGGTAAAAATATTTTTTTATTTTCAAAAATACTGTTGACTTTAGCGCTTTAAAGTGCTATACTATGGACAATTCAAAAAACAGTTTAGCGCTTTAAAGTGCTAAAGATGGGAGATTATTATGAAAAAAACATTTAAACGAATAGTTTGTGCAGTGATTGCACTTACACTTATGATGATGTGTCTTGCATCGTGCGGCACAACATCAACAGAAGCTACATATAAAGTTGGTATCTGTCAGCTTCTGACACACGACGCGCTTGACGCCGCAACAAAGGGCTTTAAGGATTATCTTACCGAAAAGCTCGGCGACAAGGTTGAGTTTGACTTTAAAGACGCTGCAGGCGATTCACCTACCTGCGCTACCATCACAAACCAGTTTGTAGTTGATCAGGTTGATCTTATTATGGCAAACGCCACACCCGCTCTTCAGTCAGCAATGGCTGCAACAGAGGATATTCCGATAGTTGCTACATCCATCACCGACTTTGCAACAGCACTCGGCGCTGACAGCTGGAACGGCACAACAGGCATCAACGTTACAGGCTCATCAGACCTTGCTCCCCTTGACAAGCAGGCTGAAATGGTTAAAGAGCTCTGCCCCGATGCAAAGAAGGTTGGTATCCTCTACTGCTCGGCTGAGGCTAACTCAAAATATCAGGCTGACATCGTTGAAGCAAAGCTCAAGGAGCTCGGCTTTGAGGTTAAGATCTACACAATCGCTGATACAAACGAGATCTCAACTGTAGCTACTACCGCTTGTGACGAGATGGACGCAATCTACGTTCCCACCGACAACACCATCGCAGGTGCTACAGAGACACTCAATCTCATCGCAGAGCCCAAGAAGGTTCCGATCATCGCAGGCGAGGAGAATATGTGCAAGGGCTGCGGTATCGCTACACTTTCAATCGACTACTACTCAATCGGTAGGAAAGCCGGCGAGCAGGCTTATGAGATACTCGTAAACGGTGCTGACCCCGCTACAATGGAGATCGCTGTGGCTGATGTTACAACCAAAAAGTACGTTGAGAGCAGAACGACCGCTCTTAATATTACCGTTCCGTCAGATTACGCTGCAATTACTGTAGAGTAATTTAAGATCATAGACGGCAGATAAAAAGTCTGCCGTCTTTTAACTTGTTTTGGAGGAAAAAATGACAGAAATAATCAAGTTTATTCAGGCGATGCCGGGCGCTGTGGCGCAGGGTATGATCTGGGGTATTATGGCGATCGGTGTGTACATCACCTTCCGCGTGCTCGACCTTGCCGACCTTACAGTTGACGGCTCAATATGTACGGGTGCCGCGGCACTCACGATGTGCACCGTTGCAGGTCTCAACATCTGGCTTTCACTTATAATTGCGTTTGTTGTCGGCTGTGTTGCGGGCTTTATTACGGGCATTATCCACACAAAGTGCGGAATACCCGCAATACTTGCAGGAATCCTTACACAGCTTGCGCTGTACTCGATCAACCTGCGCATACTCGGCAACAAGGCAAACCAGGCACTGCCTGCAAAGTATGACCTCATACTGTCGATGCGCAACATACCGATGGCAATTGTCGTTATCGCCATATTTGTTGTTGCGATAATCGCGGCGCTCTATTGGTTTTTCGGCACCGAGATGGGTCACTCGATACGCGCGACAGGCTGTAACGAGGCGATGGCACGCGCGAACGGTATCAACACAAACACACGTAAAATAATCGGATTTGTGCTGTCAAACGGTGTTGTTGCGCTGTCGGGCGCACTGCTTTGTCAGTATCAGGGCTTTACCGACATCAACATGGGCAGAGGTGCTATCGTTATCGGTCTTGCATCGGTAATCATCGGCGAGGTGGTATTCGGCAAGCTGTTTAAAAACTTCGCGCTCAAGCTGCTTGCGGCGGTGTTCGGCGGTATCATTTATTTTATCGTTCAGACACTTGTTTTACGTCTCGGTCTTAACGCCAACGACCTTAAGCTGTTCTCGGCAATCGTGGTAACAATCTTCCTTTCAATACCGTATTGGAAGTCACACATAAAACCCAAAAAGGCGAAAGGAGATAAAAAGAATGCTTAAAATAACCGACGTGCACAAGACCTTTAACGCGGGCACAATAAACGAGAAAAAAGCGTTAAACGGTGTTGATATAACTCTTAACGACGGCGATTTTGTTACCGTTATCGGCGGTAACGGCGCGGGTAAATCTACAATGCTCAATATGATAACGGGCGTGTATCCCGTTGACTGCGGAAGCATTATAATTGACGATATTGATATCACTCACCTGCCCGAGCACAAGCGCGCAAAATATTTCGGACGCGTGTTCCAGGACCCGATGACAGGCACTGCGGCAAATATGCAGATCGAAGAAAACCTTGCACTCGCCGCACGCCGCGGAAAAGCGCGCACACTCGCAAGCGGAATCAAGGCTTCGGAGCGCGCAGGCTACAGGGAGCTGCTCGCAAAGCTCGGGCTTGGACTTGAGGACAGACTGACATCAAAGGTCGGACTTTTGTCGGGCGGTCAGCGTCAGGCAATCACGCTGCTTATGGCAACACTCAAGCAGCCAAAGCTGTTACTGCTTGACGAGCACACCGCGGCACTCGACCCGCAGACTGCGGCAAAGGTGCTTGACATCACCGATGAGCTCGTAAAAGAAAACAAGCTGACAACGCTTATGATAACACATAATATGAAGGACGCAATACGTCTCGGCAACCGCCTTATTATGATGGACAAGGGCAGAATCATCTACGACATATCGGGTGAGGACAAGAAAAACCTTCAGGTGTCTGATCTTATGGAGCTGTTTGCAAAGGCAAGCAACGGCGAGTTCGCAAACGACAGAATGTTATTAGGATAACACGGGATAGGAAAAATTTTTCAGAAGTTTCAAACTTTACCATAGGCTTGCCCGACGGCGTACAAAGGTACGCCGAGCGGTAAAGTTTGGAAGTAGCAAAAAGCATTAAATTAAAAAGAAAACTATCGCAATTGCGATAGTTTTCTTTCATTTAGTTTTAAATCAATAGTTTATTTCGAAACCTTTGACATCATATTTTCATTTGCTTTTTGCGGTCTGGGAAATTTTAACATCCCGTCATTTTACTTTAAAGCCCTGAGATTCTATAGTCTGTTTTATAACCGAGTTATCAAGATCAATAGAAAGTGTTACTTCGACAACGCCTGTGTTTGAGTTTGCCGTAGCCGACACGACCTCAGGCAGTGCCTCGAGTGCGCCCTTGACGCTTGCCTCGCAGTGCTTACACATCATTCCTTCAACGTTAAAGGTCTTTTTCATTGTTTTATTCTCCTTTTTGTAAAAATTAAGCCGAAGTGCGTTTATCACAACACAAAAGCTCGACAGGCTCATCGCAAACGCGCCGAACATCGGCTGAAGCTCCCAGCCGAACAGCTTTATAAACGCGCCCGCGGCAAGCGGGATGCCGATAGCGTTATATATAAACGCCCAGAACAGATTTTCATGGATATTTTTAAGTGCGCGTCTTGAAATTTTTATAGCGTCGACCGCGTCAGACAGCTTGCTCTTTACGAGCACGACCTGCGCCGAGTCGATTGCGATATCGGTGCCTGCGCCGATGGCGATACCGATATCCGCCGCGGTGAGTGCGGGCGCGTCGTTTATTCCGTCGCCTATCATCGCAACGGCGCCCTGCTTTTTAAGCCGTTCGATCTCTTTATACTTACCGTCGGGCTTGACGCTTGCAACAACGTTGTCGATGCCGACGCTCTTTGCGATCGCCTTTGCGGTGTTTTCGTTATCACCCGTCAGCATATACACGGTAATACCAAGCTTTTTAAAGGCGCTAACTGCGGCGGCGCTGTCTTTTTTGACAGTATCGGCAACCGCGATTATGCCTAAAAACTCGTTTTCGCGGCAAAAGAGCATTGGCGTTTTGCCCGCAAGTGAAAACGCCTGCGCCTGCGACAGCACCTCGCTTGTGACATACGCCTTTTGCTGTATAAACTCAACGCTGCCGCCGTAGACGGTCCTGCCGTCGATCTCGCCGACAAGACCGTTGCCCGCAAGCGCTTTAAAGTTGATTACGGGCTTAAGCTCGGTATGTCGGAAGTTTGCAAAGTCGGTAATCGCCCGTGCCAGCGGGTGCTCACTGAGTTTTTCGAGCGATGCGGCATAGGGCAGAAGGTCGGGGGAGGCGGGCAGGATATCGGTAACCTTGGGCTTGCCCTCGGTGACAGTACCCGTTTTGTCGAGCACGACGATTTTTACCTTGCCTGCGTTTTCGAGTGCGGTCGCGTTTTTAAACAGTATTCCGTTACGTGCGCTGACACCGCTTGCCACCATTATCGCAACGGGGGTTGCAAGCCCGAGCGCGCAGGGGCAGGAGATTACGAGCACAGAGATCGCGCGGGCGAGCGAGTAGTTTACCGTCTGACCGACGCACAGCCACACGATGCCCGTTATAATCGCAATTACGATTACGGCGGGCACAAAGATTGCCGACACCTTATCGGCGACGCGGGCGACGGGCGCCTTTGTCGCGGTGGCGTCGCTCACCGTTTTTATTATCTGCGAAAGTGTGGTGTCCTCGCCGACACGTGTGGCGCGGCACTCGATATATCCCGAAAGGTTGACGGTCGCCGCGCAGACGCTGTCACCCACCGCCTTGTCAACGGGGATGCTCTCGCCTGTCAGCGCTGACTCGTTTACTGCACAGCTGCCCGACGTTACAACGCCGTCAGTCGCAATTCGCTCGCCGGGGCGCACGACAAATATGTCGCCGACCTTCAGCTTTTCAATATCTATCAGCTTTTCTTTGCCGTCAACAAGTATTGTCGCGGTGGTGGGCGCAAGCTTTATAAGGCTTTTAAGTGCGTTTGTCGTCTTTCCCTTTGACACCGACTCAAGCAGCTTGCCGACGGTGATGAGCGCAAGTATCATCGCGCTCGACTCAAAATAGAGGTGGTGGAGCATATGATGCTCGCCGAGGGCGATACGCACGGTGGTAAACGCGCTGTACACAAACGCCGCGCCCGAGCCCATCGCAACAAGCGTATCCATATTTGGCGACAGCTTAAACGCCGCCTTTACACCGCTGATATAAAACTTGCGGTTGATGATTATCACAACAAGTGCGAGCACCATCTCGAGAAGTGCAAACACAAGCGGGTTATCGGTAAAAAACGGCCAGCCCCACATTATGTTGCCCATCGAGATATACATCAGCATCAGGCAAAAGAGTGCAGACGACACAACGCGCAGCACAAGCGATTTTGTTTCGCTGCCCGGCAGTCTTTCATTTTTTGCCATACCGTAGCCCGCACCGACGACTGCCGCCGCAATATCGGCATACTGCGCGTCGCCCTCAACAGCGAGGGTAGCTGTCAGCAGGTTTACGTTACAGGAGGTGACGCCGTTTACTGCCGACACCGCTTTTTCAACTCTCGCGGAGCAGGCGGCACAGCTCATTCCCGTTATTTTATATTGTTCCATTAAAAACCTTCCTTTAAGTTTGCTATATATATTATATCACATCAGTTAGCAGTGTCAAACTCTATTTTTATACACAAGCGGGGTGACGGACATCTCCTTTTTGAAAATGCGCGAAAAATTGTGCGCATCCATTCCCACCGCCTGCGCAACCTCACCCACGCTCACGCTCCCCTGCTTTAGCATTGTGCACGCCTTGGCGATACGGAATTTGTTGATATACTCATGCGGGCAAAGACCCGTGCGCGCCTTGAAGAGCGTTGAAAAATAGCTGCGCTCAAGTCCGACAAACGCCGCGATATCGCAAACGTTCAGCCTGTTATAATACTGCGTTTCGATAAAGCCGACCGCCTTTTGTATAATGCTGTCGCTGTCGGTATGCGCAAAGCCGTCAAGCAGCAGTGCAAGCATTTTGTAAATACAGGCGGTGCGGTACATATCGGCGCCCATATCCTGCTTTTGCTTTATCAAAAGCAGCTGTTCGATTATATCCGCGATTTTGTAAGTGAGCGTACGCGGGGCAAAGGGGTGGGAGCTGTCAATACCCGCACGCGCAAGTGCACGGCCTATCTGCAGACCCGAAACGGCGCACCACACACCGCTTCGCGGGCAGTAATTGTCGGCGGTATGCACGACGGTGTCGCCGGGCAGGAGGATATAGCAGTCGCCGGGTGTTATTTTAAACTCGGTGCCGTTTATTATAACCGAGCCGTAGCCGCCCGTACAGCACTCAATTATATACACATCGCGGATGACAGGACCGTAGCGCGCGCCCGGCTCAAGATTTTCGTCGCGACCGCAGTAGCAAAGCACGGGGTCACTGCCCTGCGTTTTTAAAAATCGCTGATATTGCATTTTTTCATCTCCAAACAAAATGAGGATTTTTACAAACAAAAGTATATTGTTTTAGCGGATAATATCTACTATAATTGGATTATAACACGAAAGGCGGTAAAACACAATGAATAAAAAATTAAATTTTGTCGTTATCGGCTGCTCCGGTATGGCAAAACGGCATATGCAGGGTATTGTCAGCAAGGGCGCAAGCCTCTACGGCATCTGCGACATACAC
>JAZQDN010000099.1:0-4181 GCA_045546815.1 Eubacteriales bacterium | reverse complement strand
CGCTGCCAACGAGCCACGCTCGTCGGACCTCATAACCCGATTGGTGTGCTGATACAAAATCTTTTCTACAGAACAAGAAAAATCTCCTCGTCCTGAATGGGACAAGGAGATTTTTTGGCAAGTTGCACCGAAAAAGATACTTTCGATCCAATGGATAATCTCTGAATAGATTACTCATAATCTTTAATAATGTGATTTGCCACCCATCTGTTTACCTCCGGCGTAAAGTGAACTGCATCTTTAATAAACAAACCGTTACCGCGAATGTTTGGGACATATTGCGGAGCATTGCGAACATCGAAAATCGAAACATTCTCATACTGCTTCTGCAACATGTCGAAAACACTGTTGATATAATTCATGTTTGCAAGATGTTTTCCCGTTGGGTCCATATCATTCATTCGATCAGGACATACAATTTTATGCAACACAATCGGCGGGGTATTTAGAAGAGTGTTAAATAAATCAAGTAATTTTGTATAAATGTTTTTGAGATATTTCGATAAACATTCATCTGTTGCGGTAACATCGTTTTCTCCTCCACGCCAGTGAAGACCAATAATCTCGTAGTCCATATCCATTTTTACAAAGCTATCATCAAGCAAGCCGAATATATGCTCACAAAATGGAAAAAGAGAAATATCTACTGTACCAAGCTTGCCGGGAACTAACTTTTTCTCTCGGTCGGGGTGCCACATATACCCATCAGTGACACCCTGTGCGCCTATTGCAATCTGAATAATATAAAGATCGGGCAAGTTGCAGCTATCAACATGATTTTGCCAAAGAGTTGCCAGACAATTCGCAACAGAGTAGGTATGGTCTTGTTCCTCGGCAAGATTCATATCAAAGCTTGTGTATCCGCTCCAAATAAGCTCAGAGTTTGCAAAAGATTGATTGTCTTTACGGCTTAATCCAAAAACGTTTTTTAAAGGTTTATATATTTTGTCCTCTTCCTTCATTGGAATATTGTGCCCTACGGCATTTGATTGCCCTAAAAGGATAAAAACCGCTGCTTTTTTGTCTTGCATAGCTACGACTCCTCGTTTTCTTCCAATATTTTAGATATCGGCTTGATTATATCATAAAATTTTAATTTTTTCCACTAATATTGCTCAGATTTAGTTCAAGTCCTCCCCGAAAGCCATTTTGAGCGGAGGATATCTATAAAATTCAACTGCAAAAATTCGCATAGAAAAAGTCCGAAACCGTTGTGGTTTCGGGGTTTTTCAAACCGATATCTTTTTCGGTTCGCAATGTTGGTTGCGAAAGAAGGGTGCGGGTGTCCGGCGGACACCTCTGTGCACCGCACAGAAGCACCGACCGAGGCGGCAGCCGAGACCTTGAAACCAACGACCTTCGGGTTATCGCTTCGCGCCCATTGCGGTTACCAAAATTTTCTTCGCGTTCGCGTTGCGCGCTCGATAAATTTTGACCGCGGCTGCTCCTTATTGCTCGCTTTTTCGTCCACAGGACGCGCTCGGGGGCGTCCCGGGGCGAGCAACGCTCGTCGGACCTCATAACCCGATTGGTATGCTGATACAAAATCATTTCTGCAAACACAGAAAAAACCTGCAATCCCGAATGGGATTACAGGTTTTTTTGGTTGCGGAGGAAGGGTGCGGGTGTCCGGTGGACACCTCTGTGCAACGCACAGAAGCACCGACCGAGGCGGCAGCCGAGACCTTGAAACCAACGACCTTACAGGTTGCGGTGCCCGAAATTTTTTTATTGCGCATTCGCTTGTAAAAAATTTCGACCGCTGCCCCTTTGACTCCTCGCTGTATCATCCGCAGGATGCGCTCGGTGTCAAAGCAAGTTATTCGCCCAAGGGCTCATAACCCTCAGGTCGTAGGCGCAAAATCTTTTCTACATAACAAGAAAAATCTCCTCATCCCGAATGGGATAAGGAGATTTTTTGGTTGCGGAGGAAGGACTTGAACCAACGACCTTCGGGTTATGAGCCCGACGAGCTACCAACTGCTCTACTCCGCGATATTAAATTATATAGAAAAGCAAATCTGCTTTTACTGACTACTTTATTTGCTCGTCGGTCTACGCCCGACGGCTTCCGTTTGCGGTAACCCGAAATTTCAAAGAAATTTCGACCGCAGCACCCGCTATCCACCTCGCTGCATCTGCCACAGGCAGCGCTCGGTGTCGCGACCAACTGCTCTACTCCGCGATATTTAAGGCGCTCGTTTGAGTGCCTATATACTATAGCATAATAATCTTCGTTTGTCAATAGTTAAATTACAATAACCGTTCGTTTTATTTCGACAAACTCTATTTTTAAACGCTGTTCGACATCGGGAATATAAAAATTTTATAAATCGGGGCATAATGTTGACTTTTGTTTTTGTTATCACTATAATAAAGAAAATCAACCACAATGTATGTGGATATAAAGGAGCAACACTATGTTACAGGTAGGATTTGCAAGAATTGATATTACACCGCCGTTTGGAAACGACGTTTCGGGTTATTTTGTTCGTCGTATCGCCGACGGTATTCTCGACCCGCTGTACGTTAACACAATTGCCGTAACGAGTGGTGAAGATACAATTATTCTTATGGCGACCGACTACATCGGCATCAAAATGGGATATGCCGACAAAATCCGTGAGGCAATTTCACAGCGAGTGGGTGTGCCTGCCGACCACGTTTTAGTGGCCGCATTACACCAGCATACTGCACCCCGTCTTTCTGATGATAATACTCAAACACGTCTGCGCGACACAAGCTTTATTGACGTTGTAATCCGTAAGCTCGCTGACGCTGCACAGATGGCAATGGACGACCGCCGCGATGCAGCGATGTCCACGGTACTTACAGAGGTTTCGGAGCCGATTTCCTTTGTTCGCCGCTATTTTACAGAAGACGGTATCGTCAAGAGCAATCCTAATACTGATAAATATAATATAGTTAAGCGCTGTGCGGAGTCTGACAATTCGGTGCGTATTGTGCGCTTTACCCGTGAGGGTGCAAACGATATTGCGCTTATCAACTTCTCAACACATCCCGACGTTATCGGCGGAACCAAGTGGTCGGCAGACTGGCCCGGCTTTACCCGTCGCTTTGTAGAAGAGGACCTGGATAACGTTTCTTGCATATTCTTTACGGGTACACAGGGTGACTCTAACCACGTAGATTATTTCAAGCCCAAGGGCGAAAGAATTAAGGGCGGCAAAGGCTATGAGCACAGTCGCTATATGGGACGCACGGTGGCTGATGCCGTTGTTGCTGTATGGGGTAAGACTGAACCGATGACGGATGAGGGAATTTTCGCAGAGCACACAGTTGTGTATAATCTTACTAATACAGATGGCATTGAATATTATGACGATGCAGTGGCATTAGATAAAGAATACAGTGAAAAGGCATCTGTGGGTAACTGGAGTTCATCTCTGTTTCCCAAGCATCCCTATATCCAGAGTATAGCACATTGCAGACGTATTCTTTCACTGCGCACATCTCCCATCTACCGTCCCGTACCGCTGACCGTTATGGGTATCGGCAAGGTAGCACTCGTCGGCTTTGGCGGTGAGCCTTTCACTTCCTACAGTAAGCTTTTGAAGGAAGCTGCACCCGATAAATTTATGCTGACGGCTGTATGTGCAAACGGCTACGAGGGATATTTCCCGACTGCTGAGGCATTTGCACAGGGCGGATATGAGGCGATCAGCTCGCTTTATACACCCGAGCTTGAAGAACAGATTCTTACCGCATCCAAGAAAATGCTAAATAAGTTCTAAATAAAAACTCCTTATCCCAAGTGGATAAGGAGTTTTTTGATTTATATGGTGTGATTATTCTTTTTCAAAGCTTGACGACAAAAGCACCGTTTCGTCTTTTGACACGGACAGTATACCGCCGCCGATAGTTGCAAAAAATTCGTCGTCCTCTGTTTCGATTTTGATTTTGCACGGCTTTACTGCCGTCACAAACGGGATGTGTCCCGCCATAACGGCAAGCTCGCCCTCGACACCGCGGACAACAAGAATTATCGCCTCGCCCTTAAAGGCATCGCCGTCAGGCGTGGCTACGCGCAGAAAAAATGTATTCATACATTATTCCTTTCCGGCCTTTGCAACCGCCTCGTCAATTGTGCCGACAAAGAGAAATGCCGATTCGGGCAAATCATCGTGCTTGCCCTCGATAATCTCTTTAAAGCCGCGTAT
>JAZQDN010000098.1:0-6035 GCA_045546815.1 Eubacteriales bacterium | reverse complement strand
AAGCTGCAGGAAAATGCACGCTAAAGCGTGATGAGATACAGCCCCAAAGGGGCTGATGATATGCACGACTGCGTCGTGATGATATGCCAAGCCTGCGGCTTGGATAAAAAATTAGACAAGTCGAAACTTGTCGAATTTTTTGGTGCGGGCGAAAGGACTTGAACCTTCACGTCGGGGACACCAGATCCTAAGTCTGGCGCGTCTGCCAATTCCGCCACGCCCGCATATTTAATTGTAATTTAAGGCAGCCGCGCAATGCGCGTCATCCCTTTGCGGTAACCGAAATTTTCATCGTAGCTTACGCTACTCGATAAATTTCGACCGCGGCAGCTCCTTGTTGCTCGCTGCATCCGCCACCGGCGGCGCTCGCAAGCGTCCCCAATTCCGCCACGCCCGCATATTAAATTGTAGTTTAAGGCAGCCGCGCAATGCGCGGTAACCTCAACATACCCAAATATTATATAGTAGGGCAGGGTAATTGTCAAGAATATAAAAACATAGTTTTAAACTTTTTCTTTAAAAAGATAAAAGGCTGATTGACATTAACTCTATTATATGATTAAATATTATAATGATATTTTGAAAGGATATTGTTATGAAAAAGCTTGATTATAAAACATATCTTGATAAAGTTTACGGTTGTTTTTTAGGCAAAACCGTAATCGGTACAATCGGCGCTCCGTTTGAAGGGGTTAAAATGCCGTTTGACATTCCCTTCAGACAGGAAATGGTTGACGCAATGCTGCCAAATGATGACCTCGATCTGCAAATTCTCTGGCTCGACATTGTTGAAAAGCACGGCGAGTACTTTACATCTTACGATTTACACCGTTCTTTCTGCGAAAACTGTGATTACAGCCCCGGTGAATATGCGGTAATGCGTAAAAACTATGCGCGCGGAATTTACCCGCCCGTTTCGGGAGAATACTGTAACGACTTTTACATAAACGGAATGGGCTGTCCCATCCGTTCGGAAATCTGGGCGTGTATCTCACCGTTTGACCCCACTCACGCGGCTGACCTTTCAGAGCGTGACGGTGTGCTTGACCATAAGGGCGACAGTGTTTATTCCGAACGCTTTTTTGCCGCTCTCGAATCGGCTGCTTTCTTTGAAAGCGACCTTAACAAGCTTATCGAAATCGGCTTGAAGGAAGTACCTGAAAACTGCAAGTTCCGCGATCTTGTGAACGATACTGTTGAACTTTGCAAGCAGTACGACGATATAAAAATCATACTTCGTAAAATCCTTTTCAAATACGGTCACCCCGACTGTACCAATCTTTATGAGAACATCGGTATCACACTTGCCGCTCTTTTAAAGGGTGATATGGACATAATAAAAACAGGTATGATGGCTCTCGGCTGCGGCTTTGACACCGACTGTACCTGTGCAACAGCGGGCGCTGTTGTCGGTCTCATCAAGGGTGCTGATGCACTTATAAAAGAATATGGCTTCGGCGATGTTAAGTTTGTGCTTGGCGTTCGTTGCGAGCGCCGCTCTGACAGAGTTGTTGATCTGTCAGAAGACGTAGCTCTTGTCGGCTGTGCCTTGAATGAGGGCAAGATTGACGGTGCTCCCGAAACACACTTTGACTTTAAACCCTCGCAGTATCCGCTTGAAATAACAGCATACTACGAAAACGACCTGCCCGTTATGTATCCCGGTCACCCCTGCCATGTAACTCTTGCTATCAAAAACGTGTCGGATGAAACGGTTGCATCTCCCTTTACCTTGAGAGGCGCAAACGTAAACGAGCGTTTTTCACTCGCGGTAGCCCCCGGCGAGACGGCAGCGTATGAGTTTGACGCGAGCGTTGCTGACGGTGAAATCATATTTGATGCAAATATCTACACTCTTTATTATTCTTACGGCAGCGAGACGGTAGCCTTTGATTTTGGTGTTGCGGGCGCAATGCCGTGGAAGGTTATCGGTCCTATCTGGCGCACCGACCCCATTTGTACAACAGAGCTTTTGCTTGCGAACAATCTTGAATATCGCAATATTACAAAGGCAGTTGAATATGACGGCGACCGTAAGGACGTAAGCCGCCGTTTCCATTTAAATTTTGCAATCGATACCGAAACCGAGTATGTAAGCTATAATGATTGCTTTGCTCCTCTCGGTACAACCGATTATGAAGAAACTGTTTTTTATCAGACACAGGACAGCATTAAAATGGACGATCTGTTCGGCTTCCAGGGTCCCTGCGTTGCATATCTTTCAAGAAAGCTTGTAGCCCCCGAAGATATGGAGGTTTGTGTGCAGTTCGGACACAGCGCACCTTTTGCGCTTTATATAAACGGACAGAAGATTGCAAGCCGTGATAACTGTGACTGCTGGACTGCTGAAAACGTTCACGTTCAGAATGTACAGCTCAAAAAAGGCGAAAACGAGATTATGATAAGACTTACCCGCGCTAACAGCGACGCAAAGTATAATCTTATTTTCTCCGACGGTCCTGCCTGTGCTACTCACTATGTGTGCTTCGGCGCGGTTGACCCCAAACAGTTCTAAAAAATATAGGCATCTACCTTTTTTTGTAGGTGCCTATTGATTTTTTTATTGATTATGTATATAATAAACAAAATATAATAAATTTTGGAGGATTGGTTTATGATATTTGGAAAAAAAGACAACCGAGTACAAAACTGTTTTGAAGACCACCATCACAGCGTTGCAGAATGCCTTGAGGATATGCAGGATTTCTTTAAAGAACTATTTTCGGAAAAATGCGATAAGCATAAACTGGAATCAATCTACGTTTCGATCGATTCGAGTGAGTCGGCGGCTGATAAAGAGCTTCGCCATATTGTCGACTTGCTCAGCGGTTCGTTTTTACCTATGACACGCTCTAATCTTATTGCGATTGTACAGAATACAGACGATATCGCTAACGCTTGCCAGAGCATTGCTCGTCGTGTGCTTCTTGAAAAAATCCAGATTCCCAAAGAGCTTCACCACGATATTCTCGAAATAATTGAAATCACACGAGGACAGCTTGATATTCTTTACAAGGCGGTTGATAAGCTTCTTAATAACTTCGGCAGTCTTTTAAAGAACAAAAAGATCCTCGATGATATCCGCCGCGAAGAGAGCCGCGTTGATAATATTGAAGAAATGCTTCATGAGCGCATTTTCGATATGGATATCACTCTTACAGAAAAGATCTATTACAGAGATCTTGTTTCGCGCATTGGGCAGATATCAGATATTATCGAAGACCTTTCTGACCGTATGCAGATAATGCTTGTGGAGAGAGAGGCATAATACAAATGATATATTTACTGCTTATTGCAGGTATATTTATGGGCTGGTCGCTCGGTACAAACGACGCGGCAAATGCTTTCGGCACAGCGGTTTCTACAGGCGTTGTAAAGTATAAAACAGCCATAATCATTATTTCCATATTTGTCATACTCGGTGCTTTTCTTATGGGTGCGGGTAATATGGAGAGCGTAAATGACCTTGCAATCAATAACGCGGTTATCCCGTCGTCCGAGGCGGCAGAGGATATTATTGAAGCTGATGCGGTGAAAGGCGAAAAGCTTGCGCTTCACTCGGCGATAAAGGCGTTTATTATTTTCTTCTGTGCTGCCTTCACCGTGTTCTTGATGTCTTACCTAAAGTTCCCCGTGTCTGCTAACCAATCAATAACGGGAGCGATAATCGGTTGGGGTATTTTCCACGCAAACTACTCTGACCCTGCGGTACTGAGCGGAAATCTGAAACAGATAGGCAAGTTTGCATCGACCTGGCTTTTGTGCCCGCTTGGCGCTGCAATCATTTCGTTTATTATCGTAAAATTTGCGCAAAAACTCATCGTGCCGAAACTCACGTCGCTTGCACACTATGATAAGATAATCAAAGTCGGATATCTTATTGCAGGCGGTTATGCCGCTTTCGGTATCGGTATGAACAGCTCTGCAAACGTAACATCACTTTATTACGGCGAGGTTATTGAGGGTATTAAAACAAATCTGCTTACCGACGCGCGCCTTACCTGTACAATCGGCGGTATCGCGATTGCACTCGGCGTTCTTACATACTCCAAAAAGGTTATGATGACTGTTGGTGAGAGCATTGCTCCGCTTACACAGATCGAGGGTTTTCTTGTTATTATTGCAATGGCAACAACAATTGTACTTCTCGGTAATATTATGAAAATCCCCGTTTCAACCTCACAGGCAGTTGTCGGTGCCGTTGTCGGTGCGGGACTTACAAAGAGTGTGCGCTGTGTAAACTTCGGTGTTTTCAAAAACATCGCGATAGCGTGGGTCAGCTCACCGCTTATGGCGGGTGTTCTTTCTTACCTCACAGCTCTTGCAACTCAAAGTTTTTTTGCATAATAAAAAACCACCTGATTTTCAGGTGGTTTTTGTATTTAAATTAGTTACACTCTGCTGTCAAGGGGCCTGCAAGCTCTGATAAGAAGAAGAGTCTGCCTGCGAGTGTAGGAATGTATGATGATGTGATCCACGGTGTTGCACCGTAACGCAGTGTCATCCACAGTGACATACCTTGCCACTGCATTCCGCGGCCGAGAGTACCGTCAGCACCGCCGATAGCGTAGTCAGCCTTAAGGAAGATGCCGGGTCCGATTGTGTTAGCGCGGCAGGGAACAAGTGTTGTTCTCGACTTAAAGCTTGTGAGCGCGTTCTGCTCAACTGTGAGCGGATGGATCTTTGCGCCGATTCTGTAGGGTGCCTTTTCCCATTCGGAAGCGCTTGCATAATCCTGCGCAAAGGTCGGCTCCCAGAAAGCGATGTGGCACATTCTGCCAATGCCGTAAACAAGAATAAGCTTTGCGCCTTCTGCCTTGAGAGCATCAATTTTAGCAGGATATGTGGGAAGATTGTCTTTTGTAGCAAAGTTTCTCTGGTCCTTGGGAACTGTAAGCTCGCCTAAGGGGTTAAAGAGCGCCTGCTCCATAGCGTACTGGAAAGCACCGGGGTTATCAGATGCAAGAGTGTTGCCCTCGCCGTCTGCCCACTCATCCATATTGAAGGTGTAAACGTGGTCGCACTTAATGCCCCACTCTTTGATGAAGTATACAACCCATTTGTACATACCCATAGGACCTACGGGCAAAATGAAAGCAACCTTTTCGTTTCTTTCCTTTGCAAGCTTGATCTGCATTGCAATTTCGTGACCCATATATGTTTCAAACTCGCCGAGCGACTCGCACTTGATGGGAGTAAAACCATCGTTCCAGTGCGGCTGTCTTTCTGTTATTTTTTCGGGCGCGTCAATGCACGCGTCGATTTTGTCAAAGTCCCAGCCTGCAGGGTAAAAGCCCTCGAGTGCCGAGCCCTTTACTGTTGAATTAAAGTTCATAGTCTGTTCTCCTTACGGTAAATATCTTTTTGTTGTGCCTTTTAAGTATACAAGACACTGTTTAAAGCCCTCTGCATAGTCTGCACCGCACTGAAAACCTCTGTAACGGCAGCAGGTCTTGACCATATCGGGAAAATCAATGTGGTCGTGGTCACGCATCCAGACGATCTGTGACTCGTGACACTCGAGCATTTCGAGCTTTTTGTCAATAAATTCAGAAACATCAACGTATTCTGTCGGGTTAAAGCCAACACCGCACAGCGTGTCCATATAATAGATCGGAACCATACGTGCTCGACCTTCAACACCAACGTCGTAGTTTGGCAGTGTTGCGGCAAAGCAAGCGTCAAAAACAAGCTTTGATGTTGCGTTGTGGTCAGGCATATAGTCGTTGGGGTCGTGGGTTATGATAAAATCAGGGTCAACCTGCTTTATAACCTTAACCACCTTGTCGCGTGCCTCTTTGTTATCGGCATAAATATCAAGATCGTCAAAGCCGCCGTAAATAACCTCGTCAAAGCCGCCGAGACTACCGCTGTTTTGTGCTTCCTTTGCGCGCATAACGGTAAGCTCATCGGGCGGGATTATCTCGTGACCGAGATTACCGCTTGACAGATGGCATACAACAACTTTGTCGCCGCGCTGTTTACACTTGAGCAGTGTGCCCGCGCAGGCAATTTCCATGTCATCGGGATGACAT
>JAZQDN010000097.1:0-32156 GCA_045546815.1 Eubacteriales bacterium | reverse complement strand
TTCCAGGCACTTATAAAGCTTGGTCTTGTACCCTACGGCAAGATCATTGATGCCGACGAAAACTGCCCCACCCTTACATTTAATACGATCGCACGCCACCAGTCGAGAATTGTACGTACACGCATTGCGTCGAACAAATCTCCGTGGCTGTCACTCACAAATGTGGGCGATGTTTACAACGTGCCGATCTCACACGGTGAGGGACGCTTTTATGCATCAGATGAGCTTATAGCTGAGCTTGCAAAGAACGGTCAGATCGCAACGCAGTATGTTGACCTTGACGGCAACGCGACATCTGATATTCACTTTAACCCCAACGATTCTGCCCACGCAATCGAGGGTATCACCTCACCCGACGGCAGAGTAATCGGTAAGATGGGCCACAGCGAGCGTATCGGCGCGGGACTTTACAAAAACGTTCCGGGCGAGTATGATATACGTATGTTTGAATCAGCAGTAAAATATTTTAAATAAAAGAGGATAGAGAAAATGAACTTTTTTGAAAACTTAAACAAATACGATGCAGAGGTTGCATCGGCTTGCGACAAAGAGCTTACACGTCAGCGCCACAACATTGAGCTTATCGCGTCAGAAAACATTGTTTCAGAGGCAGTACTTCTCGCTGCAGGCGGCGTACTCACAAACAAATACGCCGAGGGTTATCCGTCAAAGAGATACTACGGCGGCTGTCAGTGCGTTGATATTGTTGAAGATATTGCTCGCGAGCGCGCAAAGAAGCTTTTTGGTGCAGAGCACGCAAACGTTCAGCCCCACTGCGGTGCAAGCGCAAACCTTGCTGTATTCTTTGCACTCCTTAATCCCGGCGACACAGTTATGGGTATGAATCTTTCAGAGGGCGGACATCTTTCACACGGCTCACCCGTTAACATTTCAGGTAAATATTTCAACATCGTGCCTTACGGTGTAAATAAGGAAACAGAGACCATCGACTACGACGAGATGGAAAAAATCGCGCTTGAGTGCAAGCCCAAGCTTATGGTAGTCGGCGCGAGCGCATACTCAAGAATCATCGATTTCAAGAGATGCCGTGAGATTGCTGACAAGGTCGGCGCTTATCTTATGGTTGATATGGCACACATCGCAGGTCTTGTTGCCGCAGGCGCGCATCCCTCACCTGTTCCCTACGCACACGTTGTGACAACCACAACACATAAAACACTGCGCGGACCCCGCGGCGGTATGATTCTTTGCACAGAGGACCTTGCAAAGCAGATCGACAAGGCTATCTTCCCCGGCACACAGGGCGGTCCGCTTATGCACATCATCGCTGCAAAGGCTGTAGCTCTCGGTGAAGCTATGACAGATGAGTTCAAGGCTTACGGTGAGCAGGTTGTTAAAAACGCAAAGGTTCTTTGCGACGAGCTTATCGCGCGCGGTATCAAGATCGTATCAGGCGGCACAGACAACCACCTGATGCTTCTTAACCTTGTTGACACAGGCATCACAGGTAAAGAGCTTGAGCACAGACTTGACGAGGTTCACATCACAGCTAACAAAAACACAGTACCCAACGAGCCCTTAAGCCCCTTTATCACAAGCGGTCTTAGAATCGGTACTCCCGCTGTTACAACACGTGGCTTTAAAGAGCCCGAAATGAAGCTTATTGCAGGCTGGATTGCCGACATTATCGAAGACTTTGAAGGCAACAAAGAAAGAGTTAGCGCTGAAGTTCAGGAGCTTTGCGCAAAATTCCCGATTTATTAATAGAATTATACGGAACATAAAAAAAGAGAGGTTTTTAACCTCTCTTTTTTGTTATATTATGAAGCTTTAAAAACACAAATATTGCAACAAGCGGGAAAAGCATTCCGACCAGCATACCTAGCTTTAGTCCGAATGCATCGGGCGAAATTGAAAGTCTGGTCGCAATATCCAACAGCTTTTCGTTCTTTATTACAAGGTCGGTGACAATTCCCACAAGCTGAGGGGCTACCGCCGCGCCCGAGTCGCCTGCCGCCGCCATAAGTGCAAACACCACGACGCCGCCCGAAGCAAAGCGCTCCGACGCGATTGACAGTGTTCCCGGCCACATCATTGACACGCAGATACCTGTCAGTGCACAGGCCGCAAGACCGAGCACCTTTATATTGCATATTGCCGCCGTAAGATAGCAGAGCGTAGCACCCACAGAGCCAAAAATCAACACGCGAGTGAGATTTTTGCCATAGCTTGCGTAAAGCGTGCGTCCAAGACCGAGGCTTACACCAAACATTGCAACGCCGAGCACGTCACCCCACACCTTATCTATTGACAGCACGTTTTCGATATAGGTCGACGCCCACTGCGACATCGCAAGCTCTGACGCACCACCGAGAAATATAGCAACAGCACACAGCCAGAGAACCGGACTTTTAAAAAGTGACGAGATACCCGCACCTTTTTCCTGCGACTCAACGCAGGTGATGGCCGTGCGACTAAAAAGAATAGTGGAAAGCAGCGGCACAATTAAGAATATCAACACAAGCACCGCCCAGTTCTGTCTGCCGATAACAAGCAAAAATACTGTACTCAGTACTACCACCGCCGCCGAGCCCCACGCAAAGACCGAGTGGAGCGCGCTCATCTGACGTTCGGGATCTTTTGACGGTATAGACGCGATAATGGGGCTTATAAGCACCTCGGCAAGTCCTGCCGATGCCGAAAAAATTACCGTACCGAGTGCAAGACCGAGATATGCGTACTCTGGCGCAAAGGTCGGCACCGCAACATAAATCAAAAGTCCGACAAATGTTAACAGTGGCATTGTGCGTACTGTCATCGGAATGTTAAACTTGTGTGAAAAAAACGAAAACACAAGGTCAATACCAAGCTGTGTCACAAAGTTTATTACAACAAGAAGACCTAAAAGCGAATAAGAAATATCATAAAGTGAACGGAATGTTAAAAACAACAGCGGCGAAAAGATACCTGTAAAGGCCATTGTTATGCTGACCGTATAGCACGCAAGTTTTAAAATTTTGTAGTTAACCTTCATTTGCCATCACCTCAATACAAAATTACTATATTTATAGCACAATTGTAAGTATTTTTCAAGAGTAATATTGTCACAGCGTAAAAAAGTCGGTATTTGTTGCAAACAGTGAAAAAACGTGATATAATCAATTAAAATATGTGATATCCGGGGGGATTTACGATGATTTCTGTTTTATCTTTTATTATTGCCGTTTTGCTGACAATTGTTGTGGCACTCATCTTATATCCGATTGCCGCAATTTTTTGGATTTTCGGTCTGATCGGCAAGCTTTCCGAACATACATTCAAGCTTACTACGAAAATAATTTCTTATTTATGGAAGGATCTTCGTAAAGCAAGCAAGCGTCTTGAAGCACCCATTCAGGAGTCAGACGACGATTCAGAAGAATAAACAAATTACGGCAGAGTTTTTTTCTCTGCTGTTTTTTTGTTATAGTTACAGTAGCATTGACACATTTTATCAGAGTGCTATAATCTTTTTTAAGAGGTGATCTTAATGTATTATGACGAAAGACTTATTTTCGCATCAAACGAAGCTTCAAAATACCGTATTCCGAGTATAATTGCGACTGCAGACGGCGGATTTCTCGCTTTTTGTAACGACAGACGCGGAACCCTCGCTGACCACGCGGGAGAAGCCAACGTCGTTATGGCAAAAAAGGACGCAGACAATCCCGAATGGAGCAAGGTTAAAACAATTGCAAGTGAAAAATCACATTCACTCTATATTGGCTGTGCTGTTTATGACGCGTTTACAAATACCGCCTTTTGCCATTTTCGGTGCAAATTTATTACAGAGGACGAGTTTGGCAATAAGGTTGAAAAAATGGCGCTTGAAAAAGAGCCCGCAATAACCGAGGGCGACTACATACTTATTTCGCATAACGAGGGCAAAAGCTTTGAGATACAAAAGCTTGATATAACCCCAATAAAGTTTAAACATACTGACGGCAAAGAATATGATTTTGTCGGCTTTACCCACGGTGGCGCACACGGAATACAGTTAAAAAGCGGTCGTCTTTTGTGTCCGTCTCGTGAGGCGGCGGGTAACTACAGCGACTGGGACGATATTCCTAATCACGTATATAATAATGCAGTTTACAGTGACGACCACGGCAAGACGTGGAAGGTGAGTCTGCCTGTACAGCTTGGCACCGCAGAGGGTACACTCATTGAGCGCGGCGACGGCACGATACTTTACAACTCGCGCGCGTATTTCCGTAACGGCAAGCGCTACACAGCAGTAAGCTATGACGGCGGCGAAAGTTTTACCGATTTTGGTGTAGCTGACGGTCTTTGTGAGGAAACAAAAATGGGCTGTAACGCCTCTTTTTTGCGCGTGGGTAAAGAAAAGCTGAAGGATGCAAATCTTTTGCCAAAAGATGCAAACAGTATCACAATTTTTGTAAATCCGCGTTCAACAGAACGGCGCAAAATGACCGCTTGTGTGAGTTTTGACGAAGGTGAAACATGGACGGAGTCAAAGGTGTTCTGGCATGGCAGATGCGCCTATTCCAGCCTTGATTTTAACGAGAAATCGCAAAAGTTTTGCTTGCTTTATGAAAAAGGCACCGAACAGAATAAATATGAAAGAGGCATCGCGGCAGTAGAATTCGACCTCGATTGGCTATTGTCGTAAATAAAAAACACCCTTACGGGTGTTTTTTATTTACAGGGTCCCCACAAAACCGTAGTTTTTGTGGGGTGTGATTAGTCTTCGATTGCGGCTTTTCGTGACATTATGTCATAGAGGCGCTTAACATCGAACTTGGGCCTACGGTCGTATGTATAAACACCGTTTTGCTCCTGTTCAACATCGGTGAGCTGTGTATAGCAAAGACCGAACATCTTTTCGTTATCGAGAAGTGCGTCGGCAAGACCCTTATAGCGCTCGTAAAATTCTTCGATAGTCTGGGGTCCCTTGCCATATCCCCAGCCGTTACCGTTAAGGTCCCAGGCAATTCCGCCGTACTCGCTGACAAAAACAGGCTCGCCCTTGTACTCCTCAAACGGAGCCTTGCGCTCGTTGAGTGTATCGTAAAGATAGTTTTCTGTAACAAGGCGGTCGTAGTTTGCCTTGAAGGTTTCGGGGTTCTGGTTATAATCGTGTACACAGAAGATATCTGTTTTTACATGGTAGCCGCCGCTTGTATCAATACAGGGGCGTGTCGTATCCATCGCCTTTGTAACGTTATAGACAATTTCAATGCTCGGGTCATACTGCTTTCTGCCCTTATGGAACCACGTTTCGTTATGCGGACACCAGCCGATGATTGACGGATGGTTAAAGTCACGCTTTACCTCTTCGATCCACTCGGGTAAAATGCTGTACACATTGATTTCGAAAGTATGGTCAAGACCCCAATCGGGATACTCGCCCCACACAATGTAGCCGAGTCTGTCCGCGTGATACAAAAATCTTTCTTCAAAAATCTTTTCGTGAAGGCGCGCACCGTTAAAGCCGACAGCCATTGACATTTTTATGTCGTTTTCAAGTGCTTCGTCAGTCGGTGCTGTATATATTCCGTCGGGATAAAAGCCCTGATCGAGCACAAGGCGCTGGAAAACCGACTTATTATTTATAAGGAACTTCATTCCGTCAAGGCGCACCTCGCGAAGACCGAAATAGCTGCTCACCTTGTCCTGGGCAAAAGTAAAGGTAACATCGTAAAGACGACCGTTGCCAACCTCCCACAGATGTGCCTCATTAAGCTTTACGTTAAACGACTGAAGTCCACTCGCATTTTTTGCACAGTAGCTACCCATCGGCTTACCGTCATAGCTGATCTCACACATAAAATCGCCGCAGCCTGCAAGTTCTGCTTCAATATTAACGCTGCCGTCGGTTATGTTGGGATAGTATTTAACATAGTTTACATATGCCTTTGGCATAAACTCAAGCCATACTGTCTGCCAGATACCTGTTGTTCTTGTGTAAAAACAGCCGTATGACTCATACTTATCCGACTGCTTACCCGATGGGATAAGGCGGTCGCGGGTGTCGTCCTCGGCATATACTGCGATTTCGTTGTCGCCGACCGTGAGCGCGTCGGTTATATCAAATGAAAATGAAACATAACCGCCCGTATGCTTACCAACCTCTGTGCCGTTGACAAAAACAGTACACTTATAGTCAACTGCGCCAAAGTGCAAAACTGTTCTGCCTGCAAGCGCATCAATTGTCACATTTTTCTTGTACCACACACCGTACATAAAGTCGGTGTCGCCAATTCCCGAAAGCTTGCTCTCGGGGCAAAACGGTACAACGATCGTATTTGAAAGGGTTACTCCCTTTTCGTATATTTTGCGTGCAATACCGCTTTTTGAATTATCTTTTTCAAACTGCCACTCACCGTTAAGGTTAAGCCAGTTTTGTCTTACAAACTGCGGTTTTGGATGCTCAGGGCGAGGGATATTCATATATTTTTTCTCCTTTGTGATAAAAATATCATTAAGTACATTATATACTCTCGTTTTCGCAAAAACAAGGCAATAAATGCGCTAAAAAGTATAAAATATGCGCATCATTCTTTCCTGCCGACAATGGATGGCAAAAAGGTTTTATACCATTTATAAGCGCAAAGGAACGAAATTGCGGTAATAATTCCTATCCAAATTGCAAACAGGATATCAAACATTGTTACGTTAAATGTAAAGTTAGGTGCAGTTTGCACAATAGTGTGTGCAGAATAGTAATCACCGCCAACACCTATAAGTCTTGGCTTTATCAAAAACACATTCAGTACAAAAGAGCAAACTGACGGCAAAAACAAACTGAAAATCAGGTCTCCGATTTTGTTTAGTTTTCTAAGCAAAAACAGCGACAGGCTGAAAAACAAAAAGATAACTACAAGCTGTGTTTTAAACACTCTGCGGATTAAAAATAAGAGCGATTTTGGTGCGATGATACGCATTATTTGCTCAGTTGCAAAAAAATCGCTATAGTTTTCTATCGGTACACAAAACCACACGATTAGCATATATGCCAAAATCACAATAAGCGCACCGCATAAAATAAAAAATTTCTTTTTCATTTGCTCTCCTTTTTATTGCTACGGTATATTTTCATTATATATCAGTGTGCACAATCTGTCTACTCTTAAGGACAGTAAAAAGCCCCCTTTTAAAAAGGGAGGCTTTTATTATTTTACAAATATATTACTCCAGGCGCGGTTGCCGTCTTTATCAGTAACCTGAACGCGTGCCCATACCTCACCCGGCTGAAGCTCGTATTCGTGGTGTGTTATATTTTCGCCACGCACCGTATGTCCTTTATAAATCGAGAAGTTTGACAAAACACCGACTATTGAGCAGGGGCTGCAGTCGATTATAATAGTGTTACCCTCTTTCTTTACAAAAAGCTCGGGACCCTGTGACGCAAAGCAGTCGCCGCGGCGAAGCGCATCGAGAATTGCACTCTCTGACAGCTCGTCCGCTTTTACATATACAAAGCCGCGGGTCTCGTCAGTTCCGTCGTAAAAATGAGCATCATCAGTTGCAAAAATGGTATAGTACATACCGTTATTTGAGCAAATATCAATAAAATGGTCAGAATATGCACGCTGACTTTCGTGTGCCTCGGAGCAAGAGTTAAAAATCTCACACGCAGAAAAGCCACTGAGCTTTTTTGCATCGTCAACAGAGTTTAATGACCAGCAGGGGTGCGCAAGCACCGCAATACCGCCGAGCTCATTAATTTTATCAATTATCTCCTGACGGGTGTTTTCGCGGGTAAGCTCAGGCTTTTCTCTCATACCGATTCCGACAATGTGCATAACGCCCTCGATAGTTTCGCGGATACCCGTGTCATACTCACAGCCTGCAAGTATGAGCATACCGTCGATGTTGCCCGTCTCGTGATATTTCCAGTGGTCAGTGAACGCTACGGCATCGTAGCCGCACGATTTATAAAGCGCAACCATTTCCTCAGGCGTCTTTTTTCCGTCTGATATCGTTGTGTGCTGATGAAGCGCTACTTTGTAATAATTATTTCCGTTATTCGATATCATTGTTTTTTTCTGCCTTTACTCCATTAAAAATAAGTCTGCAATAATCATTTTCATCTCGATTATATGCGATTTTTACAATTTGTTTATCAGGGTTTGGATTTTCCCACACAAGACCCGTCATGAGCATATCGCCGCCGTCATAAGTTTTA
Organism: Eubacteriales bacterium; assembly: GCA_045546815.1. GTDB lineage: Bacteria > Bacillota > Clostridia > Oscillospirales > QAKW01 > RGIG9041. The sequence goes on along the minus strand of JAZQDN010000097.1, from coordinate 24,004 downwards.
CCCTCTGCCACGGGGTCGGCGTACCACGTACCAACATATCCGTGATGACGGTACATCTGATGCGGCATAATCTGTCCGTAATGAGTATTCCATTTAAGAATTTCTGCGGCATAGCGCACGGTCTGTGTCTCTGCCGTGCCATCGATATAGTGAATTGTGTAGCTGCCCACAGGTAAAAAGGCGTACCACGGTTTACGGTGTGCGTTGTAAACGGTTGCATGTTCAAACACAAGTCTGTCGCACTTTGTATTGATTTCAATTTCAAATTCGTCTGCAACCTTTGCATCAGGACAAAGCTCTTTGAGGGGAAAGGGAATGTCTTCGCCCTTTTCAAGTTTGTATTCAGCAATTGTTTGATAGCCAAGTCTTGAATATGTATGGCGAATGCCGTCGCGCTGTAAAGGCTGAATATATTTTGCAATAAGGTGGGTATAGGTTGTTTGGTTTTCTGCAATGTAACCGTCTTTATTCCACAGCATTTCGGCAACAAGTGTTGCATCAAAGAACTTTCCGTGATCGGCAAACCGACTTTCACGGACAGTAACCCAAGGAGACGTCTGACCGCCAATCATACCCTCGCGTGAAAGACGCTCTTTGTATCTCGGGAAGTGCGACGAATAGAGATTACCGATACCAACCTTATAGCCGTGAGGCAAAAGCTCGGTTTCAATATCGTCTTCTAAATGGAAATACCAAGTAAAGTCAAGCATTACGATATCTTTCGGAAGCTTATCGACCGCAGCCGCACCCTTTATTGCGTGTCGGCTTCTTGGGTGGAGCATATCCGACCACATCATAATCTTGTAGCCTTTTTTAGTGATATAATTATAAAGCTTTTTAACATCATCTTCAAAAAGCTTTGCAGAGTCTTTTTTGCTGCAAACGGGGCAGGTGCCGAGCTGATATACCTCGTCGTGACCGATATGGACATATTCTTTAGGCTCAACAACGTCGATAATCTCATCGATAAGGTCATACATAATCTCGTACGACTTGGGGTTTGACGGGCAGTAGCAATGGTCATAAAATCTGTGCGGAGGCATATCCTCATCACGCTGGTCAACCTTTTTCTGTTCTTTTTCAGGGTCTTTTTCGGCAATTTCGGGGTAAGCGTAGGTTAAAAACTGAACATGACCGAGACTCTGTATTTCCGGTACAATTTCAATGCCGAGCTCCCTTGCCCATTTTATAAGTTGGCGGACGTCGTCTTTTTCCAGAACGGTATGCTCGCCAACCATACCCGAGTGCGGCATATCGGGTTGTTTACCTGCTTTAGCATTTTCAATTGCCTCAAGCCATTTCTCCGTGATTTTAGGATGGCTGTCAAAACGCATAGCGCCCGCAAACTCAAGAATTACAAAGTTATAGCGAAGCGGAATAAGAACATATGTAAAGAGATCTTTTGTAAAAGCAAACTGTGCTTTTGAAGGAAGACCAAGATGGAAGCCGCGCATCGGGAAATCGGGCTTATCGTCAATGACACCCTTGCAAATACCTCTCTTACAAGACAACTGCATTATAGTGTCTGCACCGTAAATGAGTGCAAGACGCGAGGCGGCAATAACCTCAATTCCGGTGTCAAGCACCTTGACACTATAGCGCTCACCTGCATAGGCGGGGTCGTCGGTCTTTATAAATTTAACGCTGGCACCTTTATCACTAAAGGGGGTTTCATAGCGTTCTTTAAGTCGATCATTTAAAAATTTTGCAGCAGCCGCCTCATCACAATCGTCAGATTTTACGATATCGCAGATCTTGACGTAGCCCTTAAAAGCGGCAAACTCTTTGGGTGTAGGAAAAACAAGCGGCTTTTCATCATCACAGCCACCGAGAATCTGCACCTCGCCGAGAGAAATTTCTTTGAGATCGCCACGAATACGAAGTGTCACCTTTTTACCCGTAGCACCTACGTTTACTGTGATTTTACCTTCGGGTGTGAATGGAATTGCAGCATTGTATTTACCTGCCATTTTACCGTCAACAAGAACCCATACCTCACCTATTGATTCGGACACAATATCAGCGGTAACAGCACCGATAAAGCACTCATCCTGAAGATCAAAATTTACGTCAAGCAAAGCATCATAAATTTTGTTCCATGCCCACACGTCGCGGTTTTCAACTGTGTCAGTATTGGGCAGAGGTACGCTCACACCACCGTGAGTATATTCTTTTTTTGTGATGTACTTATTTAAAATACCTACGTACATTTTATCGCTCCTCCAATATTTCGTTTAGTTTTGAATAAATAAAGTGTTGACTTGAATACAGCGAATACTTACCCGACAGCAAAAAGCTGATGGCAACCGCGACGGCATAAAAGATTGCGCCATCGCTACCGAAAAGCTCGATTGCAAGAATAATCGTTGCAAGCGGACAGTTTGTAACGCTGCAAAACATCGCACACATACCGATAGCGGCACCAAAAGGCGATGAAATACCAACGACGGAAGCAAGCACTCCGCCAAGAGTTGCGCCGACAAAGAAGGTGGGGACGATTTCGCCGCCCTTAAGCCCTGCGCCGACGGTTATTACCGTAAAAATAATTTTTATTAAAAAAGCATACGGCGGTGTGTTTTCGCCTGCAAATATTTTTTCAATCGTTTCCATTCCGCCGCCGTTATATGTAAAATCACCTATGATAACGGTCAGAATTACAATAAGTGCACCGCCGATCGCTATGCGAAGATATGAGTTTTTGAGGTATTTTTTAAACAGCTTTTCGCCCGCGTGCAGTGACATACAAAACAAAATGCTTACAACGGCACAGATCACCGCAACAGCCGCGACGCGAAGTACCGTTCCAACGTTAAGAGACGGCATATTTGAAATATCGAAGTGCTCACTCGCAATGCCAAGTGACGACGAAATGATAAAAGCGGTCACGCTTGACACAAGCGCAGGAAAAAACGCTGCCGAACAAAAGTTGCCGATGCTCACTACCTCAAGCGCAAAAACACAGGCACCGAGCGGTGTGCCGAATACCGCCGAAAAAAGCGCACCCATACCACACATTGTAAGAATATGGCGTGTTTTGTCATTAAGTCTGAATAGTTTGCAGATGACAGACGAGATGCTACCGCCAAGCTGAAGCGCAGCACCCTCCTTACCTGCTGAGCCACCGCCGAGATGAGTCAGCACCGCAGACAAAAAAATTGCAGGAGCGAGTTTGAAGGTGACCTTATTTTCCGCGCGGACACTTTCAAAAACCTGATTGGTTCCTACACCTTCTACACGGCACAGCTTATACAGTGCAACAGAAATCACGCCAAAAACTGGAAGCAGATACAAAAGCCAAGGGTGTGCGCCGCGAAGCGACGTTACAAACGACACCGACTTTGAAAAGCCTGCACCCGTGACACCGCACAGCGCACCGACAAGTATGCCCACAGACAGCCACTGCAAAAACGCAAGCAGATAGCTCCATATATTTTTAAGGATTTTTTTAGTGTCCATATTTCAGTTATTTTGTCATATGGCGCGCAACAAATACACCGCTAGCGGACGCGTGCGAAAGTGAATGTGTGATACTGCTGCCGTCACCGATAATATAAAGCCCGTTATGACAGCTCTCAAGATTTCCGTCAACAGCCACTTCCATATTATAAAACTTGACCTCAACACCGTAAAGCAGCGTGTCATCGTTGGCAGTACCGGGAGCGATTTTGTCAAGAGCGTAAATCATCTCTATAATACCGTCAAGTATACGTTTAGGCAAAACGAGACTAAGGTCGCCCGGTGTTGCGTTAAGGGTGGGAGTTGTAAACGATTCTTCTATACGGGTAAGAGTACTGCGGTGACCGCGGATAAGGTCGCCAAAGCGCTGTACGATTACGCCACCGCCAAGCATATTGCTAAGGCGCGCAATTGACTCACCGTAACCGTTTGAGTCCTTGAATGGTTCTGAAAAATGCTTTGCAACGAGCAGAGCAAAGTTTGTGTTACCCGTATGCTGTGCGGGATCCTCATAGCTGTGTCCGTTAACGGTTATGATACCGTTTGTGTTTTCATTAACAACCGCTCCCTTGGGGTTCATACAGAAGGTACGCACAAGGTCGCCGTATTTTTCTGTACGGTAAACAATCTTGCTCTCATACAGCTCGTCTGTCAAGTGCGAAAACACCTCCGCGGGAAGCTCAACACGCACGCCGATATCGACGCGGTTTGACTTGGTGGGGATGTTCAGGTCCGCGCAGACCGTCTCCATCCATTTACTACCGCTGCGGCCGACAGAGATAACACACTTTTTGCAGGTAAAGCCGCCCGATTTACAGTTGATTTTATAGCCGCCGTCACAAAGATCTACCGTTTCAACGGGGGTGTCGAAATAAAAATCGACCTTGTCCTTTAAAAAGTCATAAAGGTTTTGCAAAACGACGTAGTTTATGTCGGTACCGAGGTGACGCACCGATGCATCGAGCAAGTGCAGTCCGTGCTGAATACACTCCTTTTTAAACTTACTGCCTGTGGTGGTATAGAGCTTTGTGCCCTCGCCGCCGTAGCGCATATTGATTTCGTCAACGTAGTGCATAAGATCAAGTGCCTGTTTTTTTCCGAGATATTCGTAAAGAGTGCCGCCAAAGTCGTTTGTAATATTATATTTACCGTCCGAAAAGGCACCTGCACCGCCAAAGCCACTCATTATACTACAGCTTTTACAATTGATACAGCTCTTTATTTTTTCACCGTCAATAGGGCAATTACGTCTGTCAAGAGCATGTCCCGCCTCAAAAACAGCAACCTTAAGGTTTTTATTCCGCTGCATAAGCTCGTAGGCAGTAAAAATACCGCCGGGGCCCGCACCGATTATTATTACATCATAATTATTTGTCATTTTTTATACCTCTCAATCTTATTTATTATATCAAATACTTTTATAGTAATCAAGTATTTAAAAACTATCTGATTTGTGGAATTGTATTGACTTTTTAAGTGGTTTTGATATTATTTGCTTGGAGGTGCATTTTTATGGAAAATAAAATGTTTGCGATGCTTATCCACCTGTGTAATCATATGTGGCCCGATTATGACAGCACGTTGTGGATAGGCAAGTCACAAAAAGAAAAAGACGATAACTACGATAATCTTTCAATAGACTGGGATTTATTCAAGGATTATATTTTATATCTTAAGGGTGCGGGCGTAAACACACTGCTTATTGACGTTGGCGATGCGGTTAAGTTCGACCGTCACCCCGACCTTAACATAAAAAACGCTCTTACAAAAGACGAATGCAGAAAACTACTCGACTATATCCGCTCTCTCGGCATCACTCCTCTGCCAAAGCTCAACTATTCAGGCGGTCACGATGCGTGGCTTAAGCATTATTCGAATATGATAGGTACTCCTGAATATTATCAAGTGTGTGCCGACTGCATTGACGAGGTGTGCGAGGTTTTTGGAAACCCCGAACTTTTTCACTTAGGTCTTGATGAGGAAGCTTACAATAATCAGAAAAATATGGGTGTTGCCACAATGCGCAAGGCTGATATTTTCTGGCGCGACGCTTACAAGCTGTTTGACCGCTGTGCGCACAACAATGCTCGGCCGTGGGTGTGGTCAGACGATTACTGGCTTCGACCAACCGAGTTTTTAAAGTATATGCCAAAAGAAGTTTTGCAGTCCAACTGGTACTATCACACCGATTTTGAAAAGGACGAAAACGGCAGATATAAACAGATCGGTTTTCAGGCATACATTGACCTTGACCGCGCAGGCTACGACCAGGTACCGACAGCGTCAACGTGGGCTAACGAGTACAACATCGACGTTACAATGCGCCTTTGCAAAGAGGAGCTAAACCCCGACCTCTTCAAAGGCTTTATGAGTGCGCCGTGGAACTACATAACAAAAGACGGCTACAACCTTATGATGCACGAGGCAGTTATGCTAAAACGTGCTATGCAGAAGTACTTTCCTGACAAGGTAGGTGACGACAATGAATAAGATTTATGCATATACCATTCAGCTTGGCAACAATATGTGGTACGACAAGGAACAAATTCCCGCAGAGGACCCAAAGCATCTTCACCCACGTCTTCCCTACCGTTCAAAGTTCAACAAAGACATAAAGACCTTCCGTCTGCTTGTTGACCACGCAAATAAAGAGGGCTTTAACACAATAATCGTACATATTGGCGAAGGCTACCAATACAAATCACACCCCGAAATCGCACTTGAAGGTGCATGGACCGAGGACGAGTTGAAGACAGAAATTGCGCACATCCGCGAGCTTGGTATGGAGCCTGTGCCGATGCTAAACTTCTCGGCGGCGCACGATATGTGGCTTGGTAAATACGAGCGTATGGTGGGTACTGATATTTATAAAACTGTATGCCTCGACCTTATTGACGAGGTATGCAAGCTGTTTGAAGGACCCAAGTACTTCCACATAGGTATGGACGAGGAATCGTATGAAGCGCAAACGTATCTTGATTTTGCAACGGTGCGCAACCGTGTTGTTATGAAGCGTGATATAAAAGACTTTATTGAGGTTATCCGCAAAAACGGAGTGACACCGTGGATGTTTTTAGACTTTTACAACGTGTCAAGGGACGACTTTTTGGAGGTTGTCGGTAAAGACGTTATTTTATCAGATATGCATCTTCGCTACTCGGTTTCACAAAATGTATGGCCTGCGGAATTTTCAAAAATCATTGCCGACGGCTACAAAATCATACCGATGATAACACACTACTTTTTACTGCGAAACAGTGATATGGTAATGAGCTTTCTTAAAGCAAACGTTGATAAAAACGGTGTTGCGGGTGTTATCAACTTCCCGATGCTGTTCTGCGAGGACGATTACAAATATAAACTGATGTACGAAGCAACAGACACAATGAGAATCGTAAGGGAAAACAGCGACTATTTTGGATAATAAAAAAGGGATGTGATCACATCCCTTTTTTATTATAGAATTGTTATAAATACAAGGTACATCACGGGTATCGTCACAACCGACAGCGTATGCGAAATCATTGCCATTGACGCGCCCGTTTTGGTGTCACCGCCGTATGCCGCGGGGTAAACGATGGTATTAAGACCGAGAGGGGTTGCAAAGCAGATCAGCGCAAGCGTCATAATCTCCTTGCTTGTGCCAAGCGCCATAAGCGCAAGCATCAGAACAGACGGGATAACAATAAGTCGTAAAAAGGTTGCAACATACACCTTTTTATTGGTGAACAGCTCTTTAAAGTTATAGCCGCCGATAACAAGTCCTGCAAGCACCATCGCAACAGGACCCTGACAGTCACCTGCACTTTCAAGAGCACTCAGTAAAAACTGCGGAATATACTGCTTCAAATCAAGCAGACCTATTATTATACCGATAACCATTGCTATCATCATAGGCGTCAAAAGACCTTTTTTAAGGTTTTGCAATATGCTTGCGCCGTGCTCTTTGGGTATGAGTATATACAGTCCCCAGCTTGTGCACATTATCGCAACACCGAGTGTAAAAAGCGAGTATTTAAAAAACATATCCTCGCCAAACACACCGAGAACTATAAAGTTGCCCATAAAGCCATAGTTGCTAAAGGCCATTGCATATTTATAAATATTGCGCTGATAAGTAAGCTCGGGAGAGTCCTTGAATTTTCTCACAAACAGCCGCGACAACGGATACGCAAGTGCGATGGCGCACAAAACAATTGCAAAGCCGTAAATTATAAGCACCCAGTTTTCTTTAAAGGTCGCAACAGTGCACTTTGTCATTTGCGTATACATACTGAGTGCGGGGACGCACAGATATGTTTCAAGCTTTGAAAACGAAACATACGCATTGTCCGGCAAAAGCTTTTTCTTTGTCAGTATAAAGCCGACTACAATAAGCGCAAACATCAGCAGCATCTGATTAAGTGTCAAATTGAATATTTCCACAGCCATTCACCCCAATTCCTGTGGTATTGTAGCACAACTATTTATAAATTTCAATTGTTATTTTTTCGTGGGATTTTCCCACAATTTCAAAACACTGCTGCTTTTTGAGACCAAGAGCGTCAATATCGAGTTCAAGATATCTGTCGGCAGGATATACCCTGTTCCAGTTGCAGATTATTATTTCATCAATGTCGGAGCCCGGAGCATCGCCGTTTTCTATAAAGCAAAAGTCATCTTTTTGTGCACTGATGCAATAGTTGTCGTCAATAACGATTCTGTCGTGGGCTTCAAACTGCTTTGCAGAATAACTGCTCATAAAAAGGCGGTTCGAACCGACATAATCAATAAGCCAAGCGCGAAGATTGGCATCCATTGACTGACGTTTACCGCAAAACATCATTCCGCCGTTTTTGTCAACGCAAAATATTAGTTTCATTTTTATTACCTTCAGTTCATATATTTAAATATATTGTATCATAATTGACAAAGCGGACGCAATCATTTATTCTTTTAATTAAAGAGGTGATTTTTGTGCCAAAAGTAAAAGATCTTAAAAAAAAGCTTTTGTTCACCGCGATGTATCTTGCGGTGGTGGCTGTTTTTTATTTTTTGCCGATATCGTGCATTTTTCTGGATTTTTTAAAAATCCCCTGCCCCGGCTGCGGTATGACGCGCGCAATACTGTGTGCATTCAGGCTTGACTTTTATGCGGCGTTTTCACATCACCTTATGTTCTGGAGCATGCCGATTTTATATCTCTACTTTCTGTTTGACGGTAGGTTGTTTAAAAACAAACTGCTCAACAAAGGCGTTTTTATTGCAATTGCAATAGGTTTTTTAGTCAACTGGATACTGAAATTCATATAAAATTCGATATTTTTTTACATTTTTATTGACAATATTTATTCATTATAATAAAATAATATAAACACAATTAATTTTTTAGGAGGATATAACTATGTTTTGTAAAAATTGTGGTGCAGAAATCGACAACAATGCTGCTGTATGTCCCCAGTGCGGTGTAGCAACTGCTGCAGCTCCCGCTGCTTCAAGCGACTACCTTGCAGGTAAAGACGAGTTTACCATTGCTGCTATCTGCTATTTCTTCGGTGGCTTCGGTATTCATAACTTTATGATGGGCGAAAGCAAAAAGGGTATTTTGAAAATCGTTCTTACACTTTGCACAGGTTTGGGCGGTATCTTCGGTGTACTCGACTTCATCAAAATTGTTTTACACAAATACGAAGTTAACCCCGATAAGTTTTTCTAAAATATAAAAAAAGCTGCGACCGTTAGTGCCGCAGTTTTTTATTAAATTTAATAGGAGAATATGGATATGTTTTGCTCAAAATGCGGTAAAGAGATAGACGACAAGGCATATATGTGCGTTCATTGCGGTGCAACAACAGAGGATACAGCTCCCAAGCCCGCTCCCAAAGTAAAAAACGACTCGGGCAGCTTCGGCTGGGCTGTGCTTGGCTTTTTCTTTCCCATTGCGGGACTCATCGTATGGCTCGCAGGAAAAGACAGCACACCCAAAAATGCAAGACTTGCAGGTATCGGCGCGATAGTCGGTACAATTGTAGAGTTTGTATCGATAGTGCTGTTCTACGTTGTATATTTTGTTTTTATACTGGCTCTTTCAGGTGCCGCCTCATATATGTAACATTTCAAAAAATAAAACGGAGAGATTTTTCTCTCCGTTTTTTTGTGTCATTTTTTAAAAAAGACCTGTTATCTTTCCGTTTTCGTCAACATCAATGCGCTCTGCGGCGGGCACCTTGGGAAGACCGGGCATTGTCATAATATCGCCCGTCAGCACAACGATAAAGCCTGCGCCTGCAGAAACCTTGACATTTTTGATTGTAACGTCAAAGTCTGTCGGTGCACCGAGCTTTGTCGGGTCATCCGAAAAGCTGTACTGTGTTTTAGCAACACAGATCGGCAGCTTGTCAAAGCCGAGTGCAGTGAGCGTATCAATCTGCTTTTTAGCGGCGGGAGTGATTATAACACCGTTACCGCCGTAAATCTTTTGAACGACCGCAGTGATTTTTTGCTCGATTGTGGTGTCAAGCTCGTATGAGAAGGTAAAGTCGCCCTTTTCCTCTTCACAAAGACGAACAACCTCGCGGGCAAGCTCTATACCGCCGTTGCCGCCCTCTGCCCATACGGTTGAAAGAACTGTATTTACGCCGAGCTCCTTACACTTTTTAATAATAAAATCAATTTCGTTATCGGTATCTGTCGGGAAACGGTTTACCGCAACAACACAGGGAAGCTTGTACACATCCCTGATGTTTGAAACGTGACGAAGAAGGTTGGGAATACCCTTTTCGAGTGCGTCAATATTTTCGTTTGCAAGTTCTGTCTTTGCGAGACCGCCGTGCATCTTTAGCGCACGTACCGTTGCAACAACCACAACAGCCGACGGTGTAAGACCTGCCATACGGCACTTGATATCAAGGAATTTTTCAGCACCGAGGTCCGCGCCAAAGCCCGCCTCTGTCACCGCATAATCGCCAAGCGACAGCGCAAGACGCGTTGCCGTAACCGAGTTACAGCCGTGCGCAATATTGGCAAAGGGACCGCCGTGAACAAGCGCGGGTGTACCTTCAAGTGTCTGCACAAGGTTGGGCTTGAGCGCATCTTTTAAAAGAGCTGTCATAGCACCCTGCGCCTTGAGGTCACCGCAGGTTACGGGCTTGTCGTCATATGTATAAGCAACAATAATATTTGAAAGTCTGGTTTTAAGCTCGGTGATTGATCCTGAAAGGCAAAGAACAGCCATAATCTCCGATGCAACGGTTATATCAAAGCCGTCCTCACGCGGAACACCGTTCATACGTCCGCCAAGACCGTCTACAACATTACGAAGCTGACGGTCATTCATATCAACACAGCGCTTCCAGGTTATTTTTTTAACATCGATGCCGAGTGCATTTCCCTGCTGGATATGGTTATCGAGCATTGCAGCAAGAAGGTTGTTTGCCGCACCGATCGCGTGGAAGTCACCGGTAAAATGAAGGTTAATATCCTCCATCGGTACAACCTGAGCGTAGCCACCGCCAGCAGCACCGCCCTTCACGCCGAACACCGGTCCGAGTGAGGGCTCACGCAGGGCAACCATAACGTTTTTGCCGATTTTTTTAAGACCGTCAGCAAGACCGATGGTTGTCGTTGTTTTGCCTTCGCCCGCAGGGGTAGGTGTTATTGCAGTAACAAGGATAAGCTTACCCTGATTTTTTTGCTCTTTCATTATTGAAAGGTCAACCTTTGCCTTGTATTTGCCGTATTGCTCAAGGTATTTATCATCAATACCTGCAGTCTTTGCAATTTCTGTTATCGGCTGCATCTGACAGCTTTGTGCTATTTCAATATCAGTTTTCATATAAGCTCTCCTTTTGTTTACAGTTTATCAATTTTTGTAATATCAAAGGGTGTTGTCTGGTATACGTGGTAATTCATCCAGTTGGAAAAGAGCAGATTTGCGTGTGCGCGCCAGGTAACGACCGGTTCCTTGGTGTCGTCGTCACCCGGGAAATAGTTTACGGGGATATCGGGATTAAGACCTGCGTTTTTATCACGGATATACTCTTTGTTAAGCGTATCGGCATCATATTCCGAATGGCCGAAAACAAAAAACATACTGCCGCTCTCGTTTTTAACGGCATAAACACCCGCCTGCTCCGAGGTTGCAAGAATTTTAAGGTCAGGTACCTTTTCAATGTCCTCGCGGTCCATCGTGGTATTGCGCGAGTGCGGTGCCATAAACTTATCGTCAAAGCCACGCATTACCATTGACTGTTTATATTCAACTGTATGCTCGTACACACCCGACAGTTTTTTAGGCAAAATACGCTTGTTTACACCGTAGTGGTAGTACATCGCCGCCTGCGCGCCCCAGCAGATGTGGAAGGTGCTGTGCACATGGGTCTTTGTCCACTCCATAATCTGACAAAGCTCGTCCCAGTACTCAACTTCTTCAAACGGCATCATTTCAACGGGAGCACCCGTTATTATCATACCGTCGTACTTGTTGTTCTTTATCTCGTCGAAGGTCTTGTAAAATGTGAAAAGGTGCTCCTCCGACACGTTTTTTGATTTGTACGATTCGGTGTGAATAAGTTCCATTTCAATCTGAAGCGGTGTGTTGCCGAGAAGGCGGGAAAGCTGGGTTTCAGTCGCGATTTTAGTGGGCATCAGATTGAGCACCAATATTTTAAGCGGGCGGATATCCTGCGTCATTGCGCGGATTTCGCTCATTACAAATATATTTTCGTTTTTAAGTATGTCAACTGCAGGTAAATTATTTGGAATTTTTATCGGCATACGTTAAATTCTCCTATACGTTTGCAAGCGCCTGTTCAATGTCGGCAATAAGGTCCTCTGTACCCTCAATACCGCAAGAAAAACGAACAAGGTCGGGGGTAACACCCGCGGCAACGAGCTCGTCGTCTGTCATCTGACGGTGAGTTGCACTTGCAGGGTGAAGCACACAGCTGCGCGCATCGGCAACGTGTGTTTCGATAGCGGCAAGCTTTAGTCCTGCCATAAACTTTTCGGCAGCGGCTCTACCGCCCTTTACGCCAAAGCTTACAACGCCGCAAGAGCCGTTAGGCAGATATTTCTGTGCAAGTTCGTAGTCGGCGTCACCCGGAAGTCCCGAGTATTTTACCCAAGAGATTTTATCGTGTGCCTGAAGGTACTCTGCAACAGCCTGTGCATTTTTGCAGTGCTGACGCATACGAACGTGAAGGCTCTCGATACCGAGATTTAAGATAAACGCGCTCTGCGGTGACTGAACAGAGCCGAGGTCACGCATAAGCTGTGCGGTCGCCTTTGTGATATACGCGCCCTCAAGACCGAAGCGCTCGGTATAGGTAACGCCGTGGTAGCTGTCATCGGGTGTGCAAAGACAGGCATATTTTTCGGGGTATTTTGTCCAGTCAAACTTACCCGAGTCAACGATACAGCCGCCGACAGCCGCGCCGTGACCGTCAAGGTACTTGGTGGTCGAGTGGGTTACGATATCTGCGCCCCATTCAAACGGACGGCAGTTCACGGGTGTTGCAAAGGTGTTATCGATAATAAGCGGACAGCCGTGTGCGTGAGCCGCTTTTGCAAATTTTTCAATATCGAGCACGTTGAGTGCGGGGTTTGCGATAGTCTCGCCGAAAACCGCCTTTGTATTAGGCTTGAACGCGGCGTTAAGTTCCTCCTCGGTGCAATCGGGGGATACGAAGGTAAACTCAATGCCCATACGGCGCATTGTTACGTTAAAAAGATTGAAGGTGCCGCCGTAGATGCTTGAACTCGATACAACGTGGTCACCGCAGGATGCGATATTAAAAACGGAATAGAAGGATGCCGCCTGACCGGATGACGTAAGCATTGCAGCCGTGCCGCCCTCGAGCTCACAGATTTTTGCCGCAACCGTGTCACAGGTGGGGTTTTGCAGTCTTGAATAAAAATAACCGCTTGCCTCAAGGTCAAAAAGCTTTGCCATATCGCCGCTTGTAGAATATTTAAAGGTCGTAGACTGTATAATCGGAATCTGACGGGGCTCACCGTTACCTGCGGTGTAGCCGCCCTGCACGCATTTTGTTTCAATATTACTCATTTTCTTTTCTCCTTTATAACAACGTTATGCCGAATTTTTCACATTCGTCTTCCATATCAGCGGGCCATACCGACGACTGTACCTCGCCGATATGTGCCTTTTCAAGCATCAGCATACAAAGGCGCGACTGACCGATGCCGCCGCCGATCGTAAGCGGCAAGGTGCCGTTTGCAATCATCTGATGATATGTATATTTCATCCGCTCTTCACAGCCGCTCTCTGCAAGCTGTTTTGCAAGCGATTTTGCATCAACACGTATGCCCATTGACGAAAGCTCAACCGCGCGTCCGAGCACATCGCTCCACATAAGAATGTCGCCGTTAAGCGTCCAGTCGTCATAGTCGGGTGCGCGTCCGTCATGCTTTTGCCCGTTTTTGAGCTTGCCGCCGATTTGCATTATAAACACGGTTTTGTACTCTTTTGTGATTGCGTCCTCACGCTCTTTGCCTGTAAGGTCGGGGTATCTGTCAAAAAGCTCCTGCGCGGTTATGAAATAAGGTGTTTCGCAGGTGGTATGTGTAAGCTGCGGATAGCTCGCCTTTACAGTCAGGTGCGTTGCACATATCGCACGGACAATAGCCGTTACCGTTTGCTTTAAATAATCGAGCGTGCGCTCGTCGTCTGTTATTATTTTTTCCCAGTCCCACTGGTCAACATAAATTGAATGAAGGTTGTCCGCGTCGTCGTCACGTCTGATTGCGCTCATATCGGTATAAAGACCCTTGCCCGTGTGAAAATCGTAGCGTGAGAGCGCCATTCTCTTCCATTTTGCAAGTGACTGCACAACCTCGGCATTGCCGCCGACATTTTTCATTGTAAAGTCGACCTTACGCTCAACACCGTTGAGGTCATCGTTGATACCGCTGTCGGCACGCACGATAACAGGCGCTGTTACACGCTGTAAATTGAGCGCCGATGCAAGCACGCGCTCAAACGTATCCTTTACAATTTTTATTGCACGCTGTGTCTCAAAAATATTGAGCACAGGTGTATAGTCCTTTGGTAAAATAAGTTTGCTCATCTTTTTATCCTTCAAGCTGATATTATAAAAATAATTTTATCATATACTATTTATTATTTCAATATATTATTTTTCAGGTCGCAAAAAATTCTCGCGCACTCGGCGCGGGTCGTGCTCGCCTTGGGTCTGAAGCCGTTTTGATCGCCAACCATTATACCGAGCTTGTTACACAGCAAAACGTCCGATTTGGCATATTTTGCAATGCTTGCGCTGTCGGGATAAAGGGTGGTAAGCTCGTCGGTGCTTTCTATCACAGGAAGAGACTGCGAATTGTAGCTGCCCGCAATTTTTATAACGCGGGCAGTGAGCGCTGCGATCTCCTCACGGGTAGCATAGGCATCAGGGGCAAAAATGCCGTCGCCCTTACCGAAAATTATGCCGACCGATGCGCATTTCATAACATAGTCATAGTACCACTTACCTTTTTTGACATCGGTAAACGAAATGTTTTCGTCAATACGGTAGCTTATAAAGTGACTTGTTGATTTTACTATCATAACGGCAAGCTCGGCGCGCGTAACTGTTTTGTCAGGCATAAAGCTGCCGTCCCCCATACCCGAAAGAATACCTAGGGCGGCACACTTGTTGACATATTTATAGTACCAGATTGCCGGGTCGTTCACATCGGAAAACTCATAGTTTTCAAGAGTGAAGGCACCGATATTTTTTGTGGTAAAAACTATCTCGCCCGCGTTCGTTTTGTCGCAGGTGAGCTTTTTACCCGAAAATACGGGCACGGTAAACTCGGTTACGTTATCGCCCGTTACAGTGTAGCGCAAATCAAGGCGGGCAGTGTCAAGCGTCTTTTCACTTCCGTCATTATACCTGAACACAACAACAAATGAGTTGTGACCCAGCTTATATTCGACTGATTTCAAATCAAAATCGTAAAAGCAGTTTTTATCTGCACGAACGGTAAGTCCTGACACGGAAAACGTATAGTACTTAAGCGCGCTGTTATTGTAATTTGAGTCAAGCTCCTCGCGCGGCATTATAAAAGTCGCCTGCTGTCCGCTCGACGAATAAACAAGATTGTTACTCGGTGCGGCAACCGCTGCTGCCGACAGCAGTATCACGGCAACTATGACAAAAGCAATTTTTTTCATATCCGTAGTCCTTTCGGTAAATGATTTTTAAGCACCCCTCCCGATGCCTTTCCAAAGCCGATACATATGTCGTTAAACATAACCGCGCAGTATCCACGCAAATCCGCACCGACAAGCAGCGGCTCACCCTTATAAAAGGCATACGCTTCACTTTCTGACACTTCAGTCGTATATTTAAGACAGGTCGGGTCTGCCGACATAAAAAAGTGGTGGTCGGGCTTGAAGGTCTTTGAAACGATAGTACCAAGCTTTGCGCCCGCGCGCATAATGCGCACACCCTGCGGATTTGGCATAAAATCAGGCAGGGCAAAAAACGAATCACCAAATTCCAGAATACCGTACCTTGTATTTCCCGACAAAAAGCTCGGGGGGTTGTCCGATATACCGTCAAGCAATGAAAAGTTATATTTGAGTTTAAAAGGCTTTACCTTTTTGAAGGATGCATCACCCGTTCGCTCGAGTGCGCATACAAAATGACCCTCGCCACCGTCGGCGATCGTTATCCGTCTTGCCTTATCAAGACCCAAAAGTCCGGGTGAGCCAAAGTCAAGGCCCGTATCGACAACGGCAAAATCGGGATTGTTTTGCAAAAACTGCAAAACTGTTTTTTCGTTTTCTTCAAGATTATATGTACAGGTGCTGTAAACAAGCCGACCGCCGCGCTTTAACGTCCGCGACGCATTTGTAAGCACTTCAAGAGAGCGTTTTGCGCACATCTGCACAAGCTCAGGTGTCCACTCATCAAGGACACTTGGGTGCTTTCTGAACATTCCTTCACCTGAGCAGGGGCTATCTACAAGCACCTTGTCAAAGTAGCCTTCAAACGCGTTCGCCACACCCTCGGAGTCTGAATTTAATACAAGTGCATTGGATATTCCTAGCCGTTCAATATTGCTTATAAGTGCGGCGCACCTTGATGCGCTTATTTCGTTTGCAACAAGCAGTTTACACTCGCCCGCAATAGCGGTCGCCTTTGAACCGGGAGCGGCACACATATCAAGTACAGCGTCAGTTTTTTCGACTTTTAACGCATTTACCGCGCTCATCGCGCTCGGCTCCTGCAAATAGTATGCTCCACCGAAATGAAGCGGATGATTGCCCGTTTTTTGCTCATCAGAGATATAGTATCCGTATCGGTAAAACCTGCATTTTTCAATATCAAACGGTGCAAGTTTTTCAAACTTTTGCACATCACACTTGATCGGGTTTACACGCAGTGCACAAAAGGGCGGTGTATTTATGTACGGAGTGATATCCGTTATGTCTTTTATATAGTCGTATAGCTTCAAAATATATCCTCTTTCCTGGGAAGTGAAAATCCGTTTCCGTAAACACTCTCGGCATTGCCGATAATAACAAAGGCGGCAGGGTCCTCATCAAAAACAAGATGTCTTAACAGTGCCGACTCGCGTTTGCTCACGGCGCACATAATCATTTTTCGTTGGCTGTTTGTATAACCGCCTCTGACATCGATAACCGTTGCACCGCGTTCAAGCTCGGTATTGATTTTTTTCAAAATTTCACCCGCTTTGTCCGACAGAATAAAGTGAACACCGCCGTGCGAGCGACCGCGCAGCAGTGTGTCAAGGACAAGGGTGAAGATGATTATTAACAAAACCGAATAAAGTGCGCTATCAGCACTTTTGTAGCAAAGCGCACCGCAGAGCACAATTGTTCCGTCGATTACCATAACAAGCGTGCTGATTGAATGTGCAGGATTTTTACGCTGTATAATATAAGCAAGCAGATCAGAGCCGCCCGTCACAATCGAGCGCATCATAATAACGTAGATCCCCGCGCCCATAAAAATCCCGCCGTACAGCGCGCACAAAAGCTTATCGCCGCGGTAGGTGTACGAAACAAAATGTTGAAAAACATCAATTACGCCCGAAAACAAAAAACAGCTGTAAACCGTTCTTAATGTATAGCGTTTGCCGCATATAAAAAATGCGGCAACAAAAAGCGGGATGTTTATTAAAAATGTGCCGAGTCCTATGCCAAGGCCCGTAAACGAGTTAAGCAAAACCGCAACGCCGCTCGCGCCGCCCGACAGCATATGCGAGGGTGCGGCAAAAATGCAAAGACCCGCCGCAAACGCTGTTGCACCGATTATTATTGCAAGACTGTCCTTTAAAATACTTTTTAAAAATTTGTTCATAAAAGTATTTTAAACAGATTGTCTGATAATATTAAAAAGCTCGTTCATCCTTTCGGTATTTTCCTGCAAATATAGATATCCCCAAAGCGCCTCAAAGCCCGTCGCATTATGATACTCGGACAAATCGGCATTTTTTGGGTGCGAATGCGACTTTGCATTACGTCCGCGGCGTACAACCGCCTTTTCGTCTTCTGTTAATATATCCGAAATCTGTTCAAGCAAAAGACTTTGCGCGTGGGCGCTGACAAAATCCTTTGCGCGCTTATGCATAGTGCCGTTGACAGCAAGCCCGCTTTCAAGCAGATGCCGCCTCACAAGCAGCTCATACACCGCATCGCCCACATAAGCGAGCGACAGCGAGCCATGGTTTCTGATTATTTCTTCTTTAGTCATAGATACTTCTCAATTCAAAATCAATATTTTTGCCGTCTACCGTTAAAATTCCGTAGTGTCCCGACGCTATCGACCCCGGATTTGCCACTATGAGTTTATCCACAAGCTCATAGTGCTGGACGTGAGTGTGACCGCAAAGCGCAACGTCAACATCTTTTGCAAGAGCGGCATTTATAAGAGCGCCGTAACCGCTTTTTACGTGATAGTTATGTCCGTGGGTAATAAAAATCAGCTTACCTTCAATGTCAATTATCTGCTCGTCGGGCGCGGACTCAAGCATATCGCAGTTGCCCTTGACACGATAAACGGGGACATAGCCCGATATCATCGACAAATGCTCAATATCGCGCACAACGTCACCCAAAAATATAACCGCACGGTAACCACCATCTGAAAAAAGGTCAACCATACGTGAAGCACAGCCGTGAGAGTCCGACAGCACAAGTACCTTCATTTTATCACCTCTTTCTATATTATATAGCGAACATTGGTTTCAGTCAATGGTATCACCTTGGAAATTTCAGCATATGATATAAAGAAAGGTTGTGAATTAATGGACGCAGACAAACTCATACATCAGTTAAAGCGTATGGATAAATCAAAGCGCTCCGAAATGCTTGATTCGCTCGACGCCGCACTGTCTGACGAGCAAAAGGAAAAGCTTGTCGGTATGGTAAAGAACAAGCAGATCGACAGTCTTATCTCGGGACTTTTGCAAAGCGAAGAGGTACAGAAAAAAATAAGCGAAATGTTGGGGTGACATAAAACATGGCGGATATAGCGGATTTACTGAAAAATATACTCGACGACCCGTCAACATCCGAAAAGCTACAGTCGCTTCTCGGCGGGGGCAGCGCTGTATCCGCCGCTCCCGCAGCACCGTCAATAGACCCCGTGATGCTCGCAAAAATAACAAAGGCAATGAAGCATATGAACAGCGAGCAAAGCGACAACAGGACGCGGCTTTTGCGGGATCTTAAGCCGTATATATCGCCCGCGCGTGCAAAGCGCGTGGATGAGGCGATAGACATACTTAAAATGCTGTGGCTTGTCGATATTTTCAAAGAGGAAAAGGGGGATGATTAATGCAAACAGACGGACAGCTTTACGACATCAGCGCACCGCCTTCACCACCGCCGCAAATCAAAAACGAGCACCACGAAAGAGGAATTTCGATAAAATCCGACGAGCTGTTGCTCATCGGGCTTATATATCTTATATCGTCCGACAAAAAGGGAAAAGACCTGCCGCTGCTGCTCGCTCTTGTGTACATATTACTGTTTTAGGAAGCGTTTTTTGACGTTTCCTAAATTTTTTGAAATTTTTGAAACATTTTGGCGCTTTGAAAACATATAATATATGTATGGTAATTGACTTTATCAACCAAATGATGTATAATTCATTAAATATGTCAAATATTAGGATATTTACGAGGGCAATTGTGGAAATATTAAAAAAAGTGTTGGCTTGGTTCAAGTCACACAATATATATGATAAAAATTTTTATAAGACAAAAGGTAAATTAAAGCGTTGGCTCGCAATTTTTTTCACATCATTCACTGCGGCGGTTTTGGTAATTTCCGTTACAGCTGTCTGCGTGGGCAGTCACTATCTGAGCCTTATGGAAAGAACAGAGCTCAACACCGAAAACCTAAGTGTAAACACAGAGGCAGAAAAGCTGTATTCCGACCTCGGTGTTACCAACATAATTCTTTACGGCATTGACTCGCGTACAATGGAGGAGCAAAGCAGGTCCGACGCTATTATGATGCTCACGGTAGACACCGTAAACAAAAAAATCAAAATGACATCAATCGCACGAGATACGTATGTTGACATTCAGGGCTACGGCAAGGACAAGCTCAACCACGCCTTTGCTTACGGCTGGGCTAAAAACAGCAAACTGTCTGACGGTGCCGAGCTTTCTATCAAAACAATAAACAGCAGCTTTAACCTTAATATCAAGGACTATGTCGCAGTTAATTTCTGGGCGCTTGCCGACATTATCGATTACATCGGCGGCGTGGAAATCGATGTTGACGCGGCAGAACAGCGCGATATAAACAAAAACTATATACCGCACATACGCGAAATGGGCATTGACTGCGAGGACATTGCAACAACCGGTATGCAGACGCTGTCAGGCGGACAGGCTGTTGCCTACTGCCGTGAACGTTATGTCGGCGGCGACGTTATGCGCGGCTCACGTCAGCGCGAGGTACTCACCGCAATGTTTGACAAGGCAAAAGGGATAAGCCCTGCAAAATACCCCGGTCTTATCAGCCTTATTCTTAAAGAATGTTCAACCTCGCTCGGAAACGCAGAGCTTATGGAGCTCGGCTCATGGGCAATTGCAAACGTGACATCACTCAAGTTTGAAAATCTCGGTCTGCCGACAGAGGATATCGACACCGGCGGAACAATGATAAACGGTGTATGGTACTACACCTACGACCTCGACAAAGCAGCACAGAAAATTCAGGAATTCATTACAGAAAAGCCCGCTCAATAACATTTTGAGGTGTAATAATGAAACAAAACAAAAAAGTTACAATTAAAGAGATGGACGTGCTTAACCGTATGAACGATATGAATACGGTTGAGTTCCGCGCGTTCCGCAAAGAAAATCAGGAGCACGACGATATGATTGCACAGCGCGTTGTTCGCAATCCGATAAGCCGGTTTATAAAGCGGTGCATCGATATTGCCGCAGGTGTTGTGGGTGTTATCTTGCTTGTGCCGATTCTTTTGGTCGTGTGCATTTTACGCCTCGTTTACAAAGAGGATGGACCTATTTTTTACAAGCAGCAGCGTCTTGGTAAAAACGGAAGCGTTTTTTATATCCACAAGTTCCGCAGTATGATTGTCGATGCCGACAAAATCCTTGATGATTATCTTGCTAAAAACCCTGAAGCTGCAAGGGAATACGAAATAAATCACAAGCTTGAAAACGACCCGCGCATTACCAAAACGGGTAAGTTTTTAAGAAAAGCATCGCTTGACGAGTGGCCGCAGTTTATTGAGATTCTGCTGGGTAAAATGAGTCTTGTCGGTCCAAGACCCTATCTTGTTTCGGAAAAAGAAGCGATGGGCGACCATTTTCAATATATCGTGCGTGTAAAGCCGGGACTTACCGGTCCGTGGCAGATCGCGGGTCGCTCCGATCTTACTTTTGATGACAGATTAAAGCTTGACGAAGAGTATGCAAGCCGTTGCGGTAACCGCCGCGATATTATAATTATTTTCAAAACTTTCAAAACCGTATTTTCGCGTAAGGGGGCAGTTTAACTTGAATATCAAGATAATCGTTGCAGCTCACAAGCCGTATGAAATGCCGAAGGACGAAATTTATCTGCCGGTGCACGTTGGTGCTGCAGGTAAGGACAGCATCGGATATCAGCGAGATGACGAGGGCGAAAACATATCTCTCAAAAACCCCGCTTATTGCGAGCTCACGGGTATTTATTGGGCGTGGAAAAACCTCGACGCAGACTATGTTGGTCTTGCCCACTACCGCAGGCACTTCGGTAAAAAAGCGGACAATGTGCTTGACAAGGCTACGGCACAGGCGCTTTTGGAAAAATTTGATGTAATAGTTCCAAAAAAACGTAAATATTATATAGAGAACCTTTATTCGCACTATGTAAACACGCTCCACGCAGAGCCGCTTGACAAAACCTTTGAAATCGTCAAGGAAAAGTACCCCGAATACTCGGATGAAATGGAAAAGCTGCGTACACGCACAAGCGCGCATATGTTTAATATGTTTATTATGAAAAAAGAGCACTTCGATAATTATTGTGCCTGGCTTTTTGATATTCTCGGCGAGCTTGAAAACCGTGTTGACAGTTCGCAGTATGACACCTTCCACGCAAGATTTTACGGCAGAGTGTCGGAGCTTTTGCTCGATGTATGGCTTAATACCAACGGTATAAAAGCGTGCGACTACCCGTTTGTGTATATGGAAAAGATCGACTGGTTCAAAAAGGGTAAATCTTTCCTTATGGCAAAGTTTTTTAAGAAAAAATACGACAAGAGCTTTTAAATTAAGGTTGACAAAATCAAAATTTGGTATTATAATAACTGTTGTTACTATTCGTAGCAACAGTTATTGTATTAAAATTTAATCATATTTTCGTACTTACTTGGAGAAATTTGGAGAAATACTCAAGAGGCCGAAGAGGCGCCCCTGCTAAGGGCGTAGGGCGGGTAACCGTCGCGAGGGTTCAAATCCCTCTTTCTCCGCCAAAATGAAAACCCGCTATATAAGCGGGTTTTCTTGTTTTTATTAGGCTTTATGCGGCTTTGTAAATTTTATTACACTAAATTAAATTTCAAAAAATGCAACAAAAAATCGTTGTTTTTTATTTTTATTGCACACGTTATTGCACACGAAATTTGTTGGTATATGTTCTATCGCCAAGGAACGTCATAAATCGTCTTTGTCGAGTAGCCTGCCAGGATGTATAACGCATCCTTTTCGCGTGAGCTGAGGCTCATTCGATTTATATACGCGAGCACTTTTTGCTTTTTAGTATAATCATCGTCACTCCTCAAGCTTCCTGTATCACAAACAAAGTCGATATAGTCATATTCGTCAATACCTGCAGCAACAGCTTTTTTGATTTTATCATTATCAATGCCAAGCAGATTTTTAGCAAGCGCAGATTTTTCGTTGCGACTCGCGTCCATATTATTTATATATTTCCACTGATTTTTGCGAGCACTGCCGGTCTTTATAGTGCCTTTAGTGTAATCAATGTCACCTTCTATGCTCTTGAGATCAAAATACGCATCATAGTACAAATCATAAGTTGCACCATCGTCGACTGCTTCAGCCGCCTTGGCATAAACTTCACCATCATAAGTCTGCAGGGCATATTCTGCGCCGAACACATTTTTACAAACCTCGCGATAAAGAACATCAGCATATTTATCATATGTAAGTTCATCGCCTTCGTTGTCGTAATATGTGCCATTCTTTTTATAAGCATATTTGCTTTTAATTTTACCTGCGGCCTCATAAACTTCTTCTTCACTCGCCATGGCGTTAAGCATCAGCCCGTTCAATGTAACTTTCAGCTCACGTGAAGCCGCCGCTTTTTCATTAGGTGACATATCGCCGCTGTTAATGTTTTGTATTTCATCATATAAACTGCTAACCGCCTTTGTTTGTGAGTTCATAAATCTCAACGCAATCGCCGCGGCCGTCGGATCTTCGTTAGCGGCGTCGTTTTTCTCAAACGTCAGCTCATCAACAAGGCTGTAATAATCCGAACTTATACGATTACTTGTGGTACCGTCAACCAAAAAATTGCTACCGGCAGTGATCGCAATATTTTCTAAAACATTGCCACTGCCTTTAGGCGTAAGAATAGGTAACACATAATCGCCTAATACACCGCTATACGAATCAAGTATATAGTGCACCTTTTTAGGCGAACAATCGAGGATCCCGCCAATCCAACGTGAAAGATAATCGGTTGTTTCATCATAACGCTGTGACGGCTTTACGTTTTCATCGGCCGCACTTTCAATAGTGCCGCCGTACCAAGTGCGGTTTGTACCGGCATAAATAAGCGGCGCTACAATATTGTCAGTAAACGGATTGTTTGGCGCTATCTGATTCAGGGATGTTTTAATGCCACCGAGCCAGTCCACTTCTTCACCCTGCAGCGTGTCAATCAAATTTTGAGCGCCAATACCAAAAACGTTAACCGATCGTCCTTTTGGTATTTTTATATACCTACTGTCGCCAATAGGAATGAGAACGTTGCTTTGCTTTTGATAATCGGTAAGTTGATTATAGGAAGTTGGAGGCCAAG
>JAZQDN010000096.1:0-7948 GCA_045546815.1 Eubacteriales bacterium | reverse complement strand
ATTGTACCTTACTGCCCACGCTGCGGAACCCCGCTTTCATCACACGAGGTTGCGCAGGGCTACAAAAATGTAAAAGAGCGTTCAGCTGTTGTTCGTTTTAAGGTTGTTGGCGAAGATGCATATTTTCTTGCGTGGACGACAACTCCGTGGACACTTCCCAGTAACGTTGCTCTTTGCGTAAATCCCGATGTTGAGTATATAAAGGTTAAGGCGGCAGATGGTTTTGTATATTATCTTGCAGCACCTCTTGCCGATACTGTTCTTGGCAAGCTTGCAACAGAGGATACCCCCGCTTACGAGGTACTCGAAACATACCTTGGTCGCGACCTTGAATACAAAGAATACGAACCGCTTTTTGATTTTGTAAAGCCTGTTTGCGAAAAGCAAAACAAAAAAGGCCACTTTATCACTTGCGATGGTTATGTTACAACTGGCGACGGTACAGGTATTGTTCACATCGCGCCTGCATTCGGCGAAGACGACGCAAATGTCGGCAGAAAATACGACCTGCCCTTTGTACAGTTTGTTGACGGTAAGGGCGAACTTACAGAAGAAACTCCCTACGCAGGCCTTTTTGTAAAGGATGCAGACCCCAAGGTACTTGTTGACCTTGATAAAGCAGGACTTTTGTTTGATGCACCCAAGTTCGAGCATGATTATCCGTTCTGCTGGCGTTGTGACACACCTCTTATTTATTATGCAAGAGAGTCGTGGTTTATCAAAATGACAGAGGTGCGCGACGACCTTATTAAAAATAACAATACAATCAACTGGATTCCTGAAAGCATCGGTAAGGGTCGCTTTGGTGATTGGCTTGAAAATGTGCAGGACTGGGGCATTTCGCGTAACAGATATTGGGGTACACCGCTTAACATCTGGGAGTGTGATTGCGGTCATCGCCACTCAATCGGCAGTATTGAAGAGCTTAAGTCAATGTCGGATAATTGCCCTGATGAAATTGAGCTTCACCGTCCATTTATTGATAAAGTAACCATCAAGTGTCCCAAATGTCAAAAACAAATGACACGAGTTCCCGAGGTTATTGACTGCTGGTTTGACTCGGGCGCAATGCCGTTTGCACAGCATCACTATCCGTTTGAAAACAAAGAGCTTTTTGAGTCGCAGTTCCCCGCAGACTTTATTTCTGAGGCTGTTGACCAGACTCGTGGTTGGTTTTATTCACTTCTTGCAATTTCAACACTTATCTTCGATAAAGCTCCCTTTAAAAATGTTATAGTTCTCGGTCACGTTCAGGACGAAAACGGTCAGAAAATGTCAAAATCAAAGGGTAATGCGGTTGACCCGTTTGAAGCACTTGAAACATACGGCGCAGATGCTATCCGCTGGTATTTCTATACAAACTCTGCACCCTGGCTTCCTAACAGATTTTACGGTAAGACCGTTGTTGAGGGTCAGCGTAAATTTATGGGTACACTCTTTAATACCTATGCTTTCTATGTCCTCTATGCAAACATAGATAAGTTTGACCCCACCAAGTATAATCTTGACGATTGTAAGCTTACTGTTATGGATAAATGGCTGCTTTCACGTCTTAATACAATGATAGGGGATGTTGACAAAAACCTTGAAAACTACCGCATTCCCGAAGCTGCACGTGCTCTTCAGGAGTTTGTTGACGAGCTTTCAAATTGGTATGTTCGTCGCGGTCGTGAGCGTTATTGGGTACAGGGTGAAACCGATGATAAAACAGCGGCTTATATGACCCTTTATACTGCTCTTGTTACAACTGCAAAGGCTGCAGCACCTATGATTCCGTTTATGACAGAAGATATTTATCAGAATATCGTGTGCAACGTTGATAAATCAGCCCCCGAAAGTATTCACCTCTGTGATTTCCCCGAGGTTCAGGAAAAATATATCGATAAAGACCTCGAGTACAGCATGGAAAAACTGCTCGAGATCGTTGTTCTCGGACGTGCCGCTCGTAACGGTTCAAACATCAAGAACAGACAGCCGCTTGCAACTATGTTTGTAAAAACCGAAAAGGCGCTCGACAGTGTTTATGTTGATATTATCGCAGACGAGCTCAATATCAAAAACGTTGAGTTTACCGATAATGTGGACGGCTTCGTTTCATATGCATTTAAGCCGCAACTTAAAACTGTCGGTCCTAAATACGGTAAAGTCTTGGGCAAGATCCGTGAGGCTCTTGCAAATATTGATGGCTCTAAAGCAAAGCAAACGCTTGATGCTGAAGGCGCTCTTAAGTTTGATTTTGACGGAACAGAGGTTGTTCTTGCTGTAGAAGACTTGCTTATTGACACGGTTCAAAAAGAAGGCTTTTTCACTCTTACTGATAGGGGAGTGACGGTTGCCCTTGATACAACTCTTACAAAAGAGCTTGAAGATGAAGGCCTTGTACGCGAAATGATTTCAAAAATTCAGACAATGCGTAAAGAAGCAGGCTTTAACGTTACTGACCACATTGATATAACAGTTAAATGTACAGATAAAATTGCTGATGTTGTTAATTCAAAAGCAAGTGATATCGCAGGAGATACACTTGCAGACAGCATAAGCATTGCAGAGCCCGCAGGCTACGTTAAATCGTGGAATATCAACGGCGAAAACGTTGAACTCGGCGTTCAGAAAAAATAAAAATAAAGGACAGGGAATCCCTGTCCTTTGTTTTTTATTTGAACGACATACTGCTGTTGAGTACAAGTGTACTGTACAAAAACAGAACATCGGCGTTTTTAAAATCTACAAACTGTCCAAGCATATCGGTACTGATGTATCTGATATCAATCAATGTAATTTTAGCGTAATTGTCAACGAACAGTGGAGCAATACTGCTTCCAAATGAATCTCTGAACATGATAAGATGTTTGTCGGTCTTTGCATTTTTATTCTCGATTGTAATAAGTGCATCCGAGCCGCCTGCAAACATTTCATAAGGGTCGCGTCCGGTTGCTTCTTCCGTGTTATATAACTCTTTTTGTTTTGCAACACCGGTATCATAACTTGTTACAACACAGTTATCTGTAGCTGTGTTGGTTAAATATGTTAAGGTGTCGGGCTTTACAGGCAGTGCAAGCTGTCCGCTGTAAACACCGTAAAACTTATCGGTTAAAATATTTTCTTTGTATAGAGTATCGATTTTTGTACCCATTTTTTCGGCAATACGCTGCACAACATCAACAATGCTTTCTTGCTTCCAATGGGTGTCTGTCCTATAATAATCCTCTATAGAAAGCAGATCGTATATTTCGATAAACTCCATGTAATCAGTGTCAGACGTCATTTTATCAACCAAATCATCATAGTCGATTTTAAGGTCGGATAAAAATATATTTTTATCGGGAACGACTGTTAAATAAACGTTGTTACTGTCGTCGAGATATTTATTATAAATATATTCAAATTTTTGCTTTGCGTTGTCAATCATTGGCTGACTTAGAGGATACTCAAGCTTTGCAAGGTAACCGTTTTTGTTGTAAATATCATTATTGTCGCTTTGTCTGAAAATATTCAGCACACTAAACGACTTGATCGTTCTGAAAAAGTCACGAAAAGCAAATTGATCTTGTGTATAGCCCTCAAATTTACCCATAAACTCACCGTTTAAAACAGTTTGCATATTAAGTGTCGGGAATTTTTCGAGTACTCGTCGTTCACTGCTTGAGTAGTCTGTTATTGGCTTAAACCAGCAGGTGAGCGCAAGGGCAGCAAGTGTTAAAGCAGGAAGAACGATTACAGCAATGTCTTTGATTTTTTTCTTCATAGCACCCATCCTTTAAAATCTGAAATATAAAAACGGATTAAATGAGCCGTCAACAAGATATGCTGTAATAACTATAACCAATACAGTTATAACTATAGGTTGAACATATCCTGTTATGTTTACCGAATCAAGCTTTTTGTAAATCTTTTTTGGTAAGGGCGTTGCACCTATTATTGCAACGATAAATATAAACGCATAGCTTTTTAAGTAATATAATGTTTCTGTTGAAATAAATCCGCTTGCACCAACACCGAATAGACCCGCTGAATGTGCAAATGCTTCCGACATATCCGTCGCATTAAAAATAATAAAGCTTATCATAACAAAAAACAAAACATAGACGTGCTTTAATACCTTTGTCTTTTCAAGCAGCTTTGACAAAAACAGCTTTTCTGCAAGCAGGAATATTGCAAAGTACAAGCCCCAAATAATAAAGTTCCACGATGCTCCGTGCCAAAATCCTGTCAAAAACCATACAACAAAAATGTTTCTGAACCATTTGAGCTTGCTGACTCTGTTTCCTCCAAGCGGGATATAAACGTAATCTCTGAACCACGAGCCGAGAGATATGTGCCATCTTCGCCAGAATTCTGTAATACTCTTTGAAATGTACGGATAATTGAAGTTTTCCATAAAATCAAAGCCGAACAGCTTTCCGAGACCTATTGCCATATCGCTGTAGCCTGAAAAGTCAAAGTAAATATGAAGTGAAAACGCAATACCGTACATCCAAAAGAATACAACGGTTTTTTCGCCCGATGCCTTGAAAATATCACAAAGCTCGCCGAGCGCATTTGCAATAAGCACTTTTTTAGACAGACCGCAAATAAATCTTTTGACACCGTCAGCTGTTTTTGACAGAGTATGTGTTCTGTTTATAAGCTGTGCTTCAACATCGGAGTATCTGACAATCGGACCTGCGATAAGCTGGGGGAAAAGTGAAATATATGCCGCAAGCGTTATCGGATTCTTTTGCGCGGGCACATTTTTTCTGTAAACATCAATTGTATAACTGAGTAACTGGAAGGTGTAAAAGCTTATGCCTATAGGCAATGCTATTTTTAAAAGCGGTACCGAAAGACCGGTTACACTGTTAAAATTACTTATAAAAAAATCTGCATATTTAAAATATCCAAGCATACCTATACTTGTAATAACCGATAATGCTAAGAATAATTTTGATAAAAAAGTATCGGAATATTTTTCTATAAGTAATCCTAATACATAACCGAGTATTATTGAAACAATCATCAAAAATACATATGTCGGCTCGCCCCATGCATAAAAAACAAGACTGAACAGCAGTAAAACACTGTTTTTTAATTTTTGGGGTGTTATAAAATATACTATCAATATTATGGGAAGAAAATAGTATAAAAACGGAAGACCCGAAAACAGCATATGTTTTCTCCTTTTAAAAAAGTAGGACGCGGTTTATTTACCGCGCCCTTATTTACGGTTTTTAAAAATTATGCTTCTAAAGCTTTGGGACACATAAGGAAAAATACAGTGTTTCCAACGTTTTCCACAACTTTTTCTTCAGCTTCGGTACAAATATTCCATCTCATATCAGCACTGTCTGAAAGAAGTGTTTTAAAGCCTTCTACATCAGCACCGTCTTCAAGAACAAATACATAGCCAACAAAGGGGATTGTTCCGATCATGGGAGCGAACATAACGCCTTCTTTAAAGCCTTTGATTTCAGCATTGCCAAAACCGGTCAAAAGACCTTCCTCAACCGGCATAACAGCAGGTCCGAAAAGAATAGCAGGGTTTTTAATGAGCTCGTCAGCGATAGCCTGTGCTGTAAGTGATGAATCAGCGCCTACGCGGTCTTTGAAATCTTTTGCAAGTGTCTGACCGAGTGTTTCGCCGCCTTCTGTTGTATCGCCGGTGTTTTCGGTTTGTTCGTTGTCTGTGCTTTCGTTTACCTGGTTGTCGGTATCAGGTGTCTCATTGTTGTTTGTGCAAGATGCAATTGAAAGTAACATTATTGCAGCAAGAAAAATCGAAATTACTTTTTTCATTATGTGTTCTCCTTTAGTTTGTTTTTGTACAGGTTACTGTACGTGTGTCAGTTGATTTGTTGTATTTGAGGGTGAGTGTATAGCA
Source organism: Eubacteriales bacterium (assembly GCA_045546815.1). Taxonomy (GTDB): domain Bacteria; phylum Bacillota; class Clostridia; order Oscillospirales; family QAKW01; genus RGIG9041. Next base: position 2,091 of record JAZQDN010000096.1, on the reverse strand, counting down.
TTCTTTTTGAGTTTTAACAGTCATATTGTATACAGCATCGTCATCCGGCATATCGTTTTGCCATAGTATACTAACCTTTTTGTCGGTTGAGTATTTGCTGTCGGTCATTGTGATATCACCTGATTTGATGTCGGTAATAATCATTGTTCCGTTTGATACCGATATGTCACAGTCATCATTTACATCAATGCTGATCGGAATTGTAACCGGTTGCTCCGACCGCGCTTGTAAAAGACTTGCAGAGTTTGCGCCGTTTAACGTAACCGCACTGTCTTTTACAGATTGTCCGTCTACCAGTATTACAGTTGCTTTATTTAAGGGCAGAAAAGCAAATACTGCAATAACTAATATCAGACACGCCGCAATGCTCGCAATTTGAATAATTTGATTGTTTTTTCGCTTTGGCTTGATGCTTTCAAGTGTTGTTATCTTTTCTCTTAACTCTTTTGGCGTGCAAATACTTGAATAAGCAATTTTAAACTCGTCTTTAATCATTTGTTGCCTCCTCTTCAAATATATTTTTTAAAAGGTCCCTTCCGCGTGTAAGCCGCATTTTTACTGCTGACAACGAAAGCCCAAGTGCTTTTGCAGTTTGTTCTACCGTTAAATCTTCAAAGTGATGCAGGACAATAACGGCTTTGTACTTTTCCGGCAAAGCATTTAATGCTTCGATTATTTCCACACGCATATCAGCATTTGTATCTTGCGTGCTTTCAAGCGTATGTGTGTAATCGTCAATCGGCAAATGGTTTCGCAGCTTATTACGTCTTAGCATATCGCGGCATCGGTTTACGGTTACCCGTATAAACCAAGCGCGCTCATACTCGTCGTTGTGCAGAATGGGTGAGGCGGCAATGTATTTTGCAAAAACATCCTGTAATACATCCTGTGCATCCTCCTCATTACCGACATGAGAAAGCGCAATTCTGTAAAGGATATCCGCATACTTATCATATACCGCAGCAACATCTGTTTTTTTATGACTGAATATGCTCACTGACTTACCCTCCTAACCTATAAACGTATGTAAAAACCAAACGGTCACATTTTTTTAGAAAAATTATATAATTAATTTTTTGTGCGGTCAATACATACTTGATATATATTGTGAACTGATATATAATTTGTTAGTAATAAAATATAAGGAAAGTATAACTTATGTTTAATTTGTTTTTTACATTTTTTAAAATAGGGCTTTTTACTTTTGGCGGCGGTTATGCAATGATTTCACAAATCAAAGAACAGGTTGTGAATAAGTATAAATGGTTGACAGAAGATGAACTGCTTGAGGTAATTGCAATTGCTGAATCTACTCCGGGGCCGATTGCTATCAATCTTGCAACATATGTCGGATATAAGCGAAAGAAGTTTTTGGGTAGTGTGTTTTCTACGCTTGGCGTGATATTACCGTCAATGATAATAATTTATATCATATCACTGTTTTTAGATGTTTTTTTAGCAAATAAATATATTGCCTATGCATTTTACGGAATTAAGTGTGCGGTTTGCTTTTTGATAATAAAAGCGGCAATAGAGATGTTCATCAACATTCCAAAAAGACCAATTTCACTTATATTGTTTTTGTTTACTTTTATAGCATTAATACTATTAAATGTTTTTTCTGTTAACTTCAGTTCAATAATACTCATTGTTCTCGGTGGACTTATTGGATTGGCTTTATATTCCAAAAAGGAGGAGGGTAAATGATATATCTTACTCTTTTTTGTGAATTTTTCAAAATAGGTCTTTTTACCTTCGGTGGCGGATTTGCAATGATTCCGCTTATACAGGAAATTGTTATAAAATATGGCTGGCTTGACGAAAGTACTTTTTATGACTTGATAGGTGTTTGCGAATCAACGCCCGGACCTATTGCAGTTAATATGGCAACTTATATCGGCGCTGGTCAAGGTGGAATAATTGGTAGCATTGTTGCAACATTTGGTGTTGTTTTACCATCTTTTATAATAATTTTATTAATTGCTTCAGTTTTGCAGAGTCTTACAAATAATAAGTATTTCAAATCATTTATGCGAGGAGTAAAACCGGTAATTATTGCGCTTATTCTCGAAACCGGTATAATGCTTTTAA
>JAZQDN010000095.1:0-11936 GCA_045546815.1 Eubacteriales bacterium | reverse complement strand
AGATGAATATGGATATTTCAAAGCGGTATCAGCCCAGACTGATAGACGGGCACAAGGTTGCCTACAGCGGTGTGCCGGGCGCGTTTGCACAGATTGCGACAAAAAAGATATTTCCCGACTGCAACCCTGTCCCCTGCCGAGACTTTAAAGAGGCATACGACAGCGTGGTATCGGGCGAGTGCGACTGCGCGATACTGCCGATCGAAAACAGCTTCAACGGTGACGTGGGTCAGGTAATGGACCTTGCATTTTTCGGTCCGCTATATATAAACGGAGTGTACGACGCAACGGTTGTACAAAATCTTTTAGCGGTGGACGGCGCATCGGTTGATACGGTCAAAAAGGTGGTAAGTCACCCACAGGCACTCGGTCAGTGCGAAAGCTATCTACGCAAGATGGGCTACGAAACGATTGACGCGGTAAACACCGCAGTTGCCGCAAAGCAGGTGGCGGACGCAAACGATGTGACACTCGCCGCGATCGGTTCAGAGGCGGCGGCGGAGCTTTACGGGCTCAAAAACATCGCGCCGCACATAAACGAGAGCGACACCAACACAACACGCTTTGCCGTGTTTTCGCGTATACAGAAAAGTGCGAGCAAGGACGACCACAGATTTATAATGATGTTCACCGTTAAAAACGAGCCGGGATCGCTCGGCCGCGCAGTCTCAACAATCGGTGAAAACGGATTTAACCTGCGCGTACTCAAAAGCAGACCGACAAAGGAGCTTTCGTGGGACTATTATTTCTACGCAGAGGGCGAAGGCTACATCAACTCATACGAGGGCAGACGGATGCTGTTACAGCTCGAGTCGGTGTGTATGAACGTTAAGGTTATCGGTTCGTTTGACGAGGAGAAAAAGATATGATAATACCCGTAAAAACATCGCAGGGCGGATATAATATTGTACTTGAGCGCGGGGTTTTGCAAAATGCGCACAAGCATTTGAAGCTTGACAGACGCGTACTGATCGTCACAGACAGCGGTGTGCCCGAGGCGTATTCAAATACAGTGGCGGCGCAGTGCAAGGCACCCGTTATACTGACACTGCCGCAGGGAGAGGCCACAAAATGCTTTGACAGCTTTAAAAGGGTGCTTGAAGCGTTGTGCGAAAACGGATTTACCCGCACCGACTGCGTGGTTGCTGTCGGCGGCGGAGTGATGGGCGACCTTGCAGGATTTTCGGCGGCATCGTATATGCGCGGCATTGATTTTTACAACATCCCGACAACCGTGCTGTCGCAGGTCGACTCGTCAATCGGGGGAAAAACGGCAATCGACTTTTACGGCTACAAAAACATTGTCGGTGCGTTTTATCAGCCGAAGTGTGTGCTGATTGACCCTGACACATTAAAAACGCTTGATGACAGACAGATTTCAAACGGGCTCGCGGAGTCGGTGAAAATGTCGCTCACGTCGGATGCCGAGCTTTTTGAAATGCTCGAAAAGGACAGCATCGACATTGATACAATAATCTATCGCTCACTGCTTATCAAAAAGCAGGTGGTTGAGGAGGACGAAAAGGAAGCGGGGCTTCGCAAAATACTCAATTTCGGGCACACGCTTGCACACGCGGTCGAAAGCGAGGCGGGCGGAGAGCTGCTGCACGGCGAGTGCGTTGCCATCGGTATGCTGCCGATGTGTGCAGAGGATGTGAGAAAACGGCTGATGCCGATCCTCAAAAGGCTCAATTTACCGACAAGCCACAGCTTTGAAACGTCACAACTGATAGACGCGCTGAAGCACGACAAAAAAGCAAGCGGCGACACGATAAGCATAATTTACGTTAAAAAAGCAGGAAGCTTTGAAATTAAAAAAGTTGATTTTGATACCCTTTCACAGATGATAGAGGAGGGCGGAAAATGAAAAATACATTTGGACAGTCGGTGGCAATAACGCTGTTTGGCGAAAGCCACGGACAGTACATCGGCGCGGTAATCGACGGACTGTGTCCCGGAATTGAAGTTGACACGCGATTTATTGAGCATCAGTTAAGCCTGCGTCGGCCTTCGGGTGAAATTTCGACACCGCGAGTGGAAAAGGACGAGTTTATTTTAGCATCGGGTGTGTTTGAAGGCAAAACGACGGGCACACCGCTTACCATACTCATCCCCAACACAAACACAAAATCGGGCGACTATTCTAGAAGCGTTGCGCGCCCGTCCCACGCGGATTATACCGCGTTTGTAAAATACGGCGGTTACGAGGACTACCGCGGCGGCGGTCACTTCAGCGGCAGGATCACTGCAGCACTTGTAGCCGCGGGAGCGATAGCGATACTCGCGTTGAAGGCAAAGGGTATTGACATTGCAACGCACGTTAAAGAGTGTGCAGGTGTACGTGACCGTGAGTTTGAAAATACGACCGATGATTTTGAATATCTTAACAATAATACCTTTGCGGTTCTGGATGACAACGCAAAGCAAAGGATGATTAAAAATATACTCGCGGCAAAGGCGGACGGCGACAGCGTCGGCGGTGTGCTCGAAACGATGGTGACAGGTATGCCCGCAGGCGTGGGCGAGCCATGGTTTGACACGGTCGAGGGAGTTTTGGCGCACGCGATGTTTTCGGTGCCTGCAGTCAAGGGCGTCGAGTTCGGCGCGGGCTTTGACATTGTAAAAATGCGCGGTTCAGAGGCAAACGACCCGTTTTATAACGAAAACGGCAAGATCTTTACAAAAACCAACAACAGCGGCGGAATAAACGGCGGAATAACAAACGGTATGCCGATAGTTATGCGCTGTGCAATAAAGCCGACACCCACTATCTTTAAGGAGCAGGAAACAGTTGATCTGCTGACAGGCAAAAACGCAAAAACCGAGCAAAAGGGCAGGCACGACCCCTGCATTGTCCACCGCGCACGCGTTGTTGCTGACAGCGTGACGGCACTTGCTCTTTGTGATCTATTGGCGCAAAGATACGGCACAAACTTTTTGGGAGAATAGCATTATGGAATACGGCTGTATTGGCAGAAAACTCGGGCACAGCTTTTCAAAAATAATACACAACGAGCTCTGCGATTATGTTTATGAATTAAAAGAGCTTGAGCCGGACGAGCTTGAGGGATTTTTTACGCAAAAGAACTTTAAAGCGATAAACGTCACTATCCCCTACAAAACCGACGTCATCCCCTATCTCGACGAAATCTCGCAGGTGGCGCGCGATATCGGTGCGGTAAACACTATCGTAAACCGCGGCGGCAAGCTCTACGGCTACAACACCGACTTTTACGGTATGCGTGCACTGCTCACACACAACGGTATTGACCCGAAAGGCAAAAAGTGCGCGGTGCTCGGCACGGGCGGCACTTCGAAAACCGCAAACGCGCTGCTGCGTGCGATGGGCGCAAAAGAGGTTGTGACCGTATCGCGCAGTAAAAAGGACGGCGTTATTACATACAGTGCTTTTGAAAGCGACCACACCGATACACAGATAATAATAAACACCACCCCCTGCGGTATGTTTCCCGATATTGACAGCGTTGCTGTAAGCCTTGACGGCTTTGACAGTCTTGTCGGTGTTGCCGACGCTGTTTACAACCCGCTTTGCTCAAAGCTTATAATGGCGGCAAAGGGACGCGGCATAACCGCGGCAGGCGGACTATATATGCTTGTGGCGCAGGCGGTGTTTGCGGCGGAGCATTTTATTGATACGACGTTTGACAAAAGCGAGATTGACCGCGTTTATAATAAGTTATTTTTACAAAAGCAAAATATTGTACTCATCGGTATGCCGGGTTGCGGGAAATCAACTCTCGGTAAAAAGCTGGCAAAATATTACAATATGGAATTTGTCGACAGCGACGCGGAGATTGTAAAAAAAGCAGGGCCTATACCCGAAATTTTTGCAAAGCAGGGCGAAGACGCCTTCCGCGACATTGAGGCGGATGTTATCCGCGAGCTTTCTACACGAAACGGGCTTGTTATCGCAACGGGCGGCGGAGTGATAAAGCGCGCACAAAACATACACTATTTAAAGCAAAACGGCTGTGTTATTTTTATAGACAGACCGTTCAACTCTCTTCAGACAGGTCACGGCAGACCGCTCTCACCCGACGTGCAAAGGCTTAAACTCTTGTATGACGAGCGTATGCCGATTTACACCAATGTCTGCGATATTCAAATAAACGCCGACGGAACAATTGAAGAAAACACAAAGAGAATAATTGAAAGGTACGATAATGACAGTTACCATAAATAAATCACGCCTTTGCGGTGTTGCAAAGGCACCGCCGTCAAAGAGTATGGCGCACCGATATCTTATCTGCGCGGCACTTTCGGGGGCACCGTGCACCGTGGAAAATATCGCAATGTCGCAGGACATTCAGGCAACAATAAGCTGTCTGAATGCGCTCGGTGTACGTTTTAACGTAACAAACACCGAGGCAGACGTAAACGGACAGGATATTTTTTCAAAATCAGACATTCTTGATTGCAACGAGAGCGGCAGCACACTGCGGTTTATGATTCCGCTTTGTCTTACAGCAAATAAAGAGATCACACTTGTCGGCACAGAGCGACTGTTTGCACGCTCGCTTGACATATACAAGGATTTATGTGACGAGCGCGGATTTTTCTTTGAGCAAAAAGAGCAATCGGTAACGGTAAAGGGTCAGTTAAAAAGCGGAAAATATACTGTCCGCGGTGATGTTTCAAGTCAGTTTATAAGCGGACTGCTGTTTGCACTGCCTATGCTTGAGGGCGACAGCGTTATAGAAATTACGGGCAAGCTTGAAAGCGCACCGTATATCGATATGACAATTGCGGCACAAAAAGAATTTGGCGTTGATGTTAAAAGAAAAAATAATTTCATTTACATAAAGGGTGCTCAACGCTACGCGCCAAAAAACACGACCGTTGAAGGCGACTGCTCAAACGCCGCGTTTTTTGAGGCACTGCGTGTGCTCGGTCACGACGTGAGCGTTACGGGTCTTGACAGCAACACACTTCAGGGCGACTATATTTTTTACGATTATTTTGAAAAGCTGTCGCAAGGCAGACCGACGCTCGACGTCGGCAACTGTCCCGACCTTGCGCCGATACTTATGGCGGTTGCGGCGGCAAAAAACGGTGCGGAGCTTATTAACACCGCGCGTCTCAAAATCAAAGAGAGCGACCGCGGACAAGCGATGGCTGCCGAGCTTGCAAAATTCGGCATTAAAACCGAGCTTTATGACAACCGAATTGTTGTAAACTGCGGATCAAAAGCGCCGAATGAAACGCTTTTCGGTCACAATGACCACAGAATCGTAATGGCGTGTGCCGTTTTATGTACAGTATACGGCGGCAGGATCGAGGGTGCGCAGGCGGTTGCAAAAAGTCTGCCTGATTTTTTTGAAAGAATATCAAAGCTTGGTGCAGAGGTGAATTATGAAACTTAATAAGGATATGAATATATTAATAGTAGGTCTTGGACTTCTTGGCGGCTCGTATGCCGAAGCGCTCAAGAAAAAGGGCTACAAGGTGTCTGCGATCACGCGCTCACAACAATCGATTGACTATGCGCTGGAAAACGGACTTATTGACGAGGGTACAATTGACATTGACCCGCAGATCATAGGGCAGGCTGACCTTTTAGTGTTTGCACTTTATCCAAAGGTTTTTGTAAAATGGCTTGAGGACAATCAGAGTCTTTTAAAGCCGGGCGCTGTTATAACCGACGTTACGGGTGTTAAAAGCTGTATCGTGTACGATATACAAAAGAATCTTCGCCCCGATGTTGAGTTTATTGCGGCGCATCCGATGGCGGGACGCGAGGTGTACGGTGTACAGAACGCCACATCAAAGATATTCAAAAAGGCAAATTACATTGTAGTACCGACATCAAAAAATACTGCAGGTGCGATTGAGCTGTGCCGCGACCTTGGTAAAACACTCGGGTTTAAGGACGTATCGGAGCTCTCGCCCGAAATGCACGACGAAATGATAGCGTATCTTTCACAGCTGACACACTGCATCGCGGTATCGCTTATGTGCTGTAACGATTTCAGAGGGCTCGAAAATTACACGGGCGACTCGTTCCGCGACCTCACCAGAATTGCAAAAATAAATGAAAATATGTGGAACGAGCTGTTCCTTCTCAACCGTGAGCCACTGCTTCGCGAAATGGATAAATTCAGACGTTCGTTTGACGAGCTTTACGAAAAGCTTAAGGGCGGCGACACCGAGGGAATGTGCGATATGATGCGCACATCGACCGAAAGAAGAAAGCGTTTTGATATAAAGGAGTGATTTTTTTATGAATATGGAATTTACACGGAAGCTGCCGATACCGAAGGATATCAAAGAGCAGTATCCCGTAACAGAGAATATGCAAAAAATCAAGGACGAGAGAGCAAAGGAAATTGCCGATATATTTGAGGGTAAGTCGGACAAGTTTATTCTTGTTATAGGTCCCTGCTCTGCAGACAGCCGCGAGCCCGTGCTTGACTACATTTCGCGTCTTCGCCGCGTCGAAGATCAGGTAAAAGATAAAATCCTTATCATTCCGCGCATTTACACAAATAAGCCGCGTACAATGGGCACCGGCTACAAGGGTATGCTGCATCAGCCCAACCCCGACGAAAAGCCCGATATGCTAAAGGGTATTGTTGCAATACGTGATCTGCATCTGTCGGCGCTTGCCGAGTACGGATTTACCTGCGCTGACGAAATGCTGTACCCCGAAAATCACAGATATCTGTCCGACCTGCTTGCATACGTCGCAATCGGTGCACGCTCGGTTGAAAACCAACAGCACAGACTTACAGCATCGGGACTTGCAATACCTGTCGGTATGAAAAACTCAACGGGCGGCGACCTGTCTGTTATGATGAATGCGATTGCCGCTGCACAGGCAAAGCACACCTTCCTTTACAGAGGCTGGGAGGTACACTCGCAGGGTAACACCTACGCGCACGCGATCCTCCGCGGCTACACTGATTTTGCGGGCAAAAACGTGTCCAATTACCACTATGAAGACCTGATAAACCTCCGTGAGCTGTACGAAAAATCAGCACTCACCAACCCCGCGGTTATCGTCGACTGCAACCACGCAAACTCGGGCAAAAAGTATCTTGAGCAGATTCGTATCGCAAAGGATGTTGTTCACAGCTGTAATCACAACAGTGATATTCGTAAAATGGTCAAGGGCCTTATGATAGAAAGCTACATCGAGGACGGTGCGCAAAAAATCGGCGAGCACATCTACGGCAAATCAATCACTGACCCCTGTCTTGGTTGGGAAAAGACAGAAGAGCTTATTCTTAACATCGCAGACAAGCTGTAATATAACGGACACAACGCATCGAATTTTATGAAATAAATATATCGCAAAAAAACATCTATAACAAAAAAACAGAAACGAAATCGTTTCTGTTTTTTATTTTTCTATTATTATTTTGTCGTCGATCGTTTCGAGGGCACAGCTGCCAAGCTCACCGCTGAATCTGACCGAAAGCGCTATACCCTGCGGTACGCTTAACGTTACTGTACGTGAGTTGTGCGCAGTGTCTTGCGATATCCCGATAGGCTCCGTATAAAAGCTGCGGACATCGTCCGGCGACAGCGCAACCATTATCTTGCAATAACCAAGCGCCGCATTGCCCTCCGCTTCGTCTCGCGTCACCGTAAACTGATAGTCAGTCGGAGCGGTGTTCTGAGTTGTATCAATAGTAAATATATTCTGGTCAATATGCTCGCAGCCCTCTGATGCTGTGGCAGTCACGGCAAATTTTGAAACCGCCGTCAGCACCTGCTCACTTTCTGAAGCCGCAAACAACGAGTACGCCGAATACGCCATACACATAAGGCAAAGAACCATTGATACAATATAAAGCGTGGTTCGGGTCATAAAAACCCTGTCGCTTATTTTTTTGTCATCGCGAATTTCAAAATACTCTTTGTAGAGTGATTTTTCCACGTAAAAACTTCCTTTATTCTATTGGTGCTCCCTGCTGTGTCGCTTTAACAACAAGACCAAGTTTTACCATTGGCACAACGTCGCCGCGATAGTTAGCAACGTTACCCACCGATTCGGGCATACGCACAATGATCGCTCCATAGGCCTCTTCACCCACGGCGAGCGAATCGACATTTGTGCTGTAGGTATTGATTGGCATTTCTTCGTTAGAAAGCGATTTTGCAAGCTCGCGATCGGCAACCATTGCCTGAATCTCGGCTTCGGTGTCGGCAGTGATAAATCCGAACTTCAAATAATCATACAGATAAAACGTTGATCCGAACACATTTTCTGCAGCGGTATATTCAAGAATATTAACCGCAGTCTTGTAATCAAACGGGATTTTGCCCTTATTTTCAAACTTGAGATAAACCACCTGCACATATCCCGGTTCGTAGAGATCTTCGTCACTGAAAACCTTGGTGGTTTCGTCAACCTCTTCGTAGCCGGTCTCGGTCAGGTGCGAAACGACAAGATTAAGCTCGCCGATCTGGAACATATTTTTGGCGGTCTCACTCGTATCAGAAAACCACGCAAGCGAGGTGCCCGTACCAAGCACACACCACATTATAAGAGCAATTACACTGAGGGCAAGCGCTATCTTTGTATATTTTTTTCTTCTCGTTGTCACGCAAAAACCCTCCTTTTCTTGTTATTTTGTGTTTTGCTTGTCATTTTTTCCTTTTAAGATAAACAGTACAACAATAATGAGTAATGCCGCCGCACCGATTGCAATCCACATAAAGATTGCGGAGTTATCTGATGTATCAACGGGGGGTAGCGGGTCGGTCGATTCAATGGGCATCTCTTCTACCATAAACTCCCAATCGATATATCCGATTTTCTTTTCAAAATCATTACCGAGCTCAACGGGAACATCGAGTATTACGTCGAGGTCGACGCTGCCGCCCGAGTAGAGCGTACCGAGGCAAACCCATTCGGTAAGACCCGCGGTCTGATCGGCTGCCGCATCGAACATATACGGCATTTCGTTTTGCTCTGACGGCTTGACCTTAAGATTAAGCTTTGACAAAAACTCTTCCGAGCCTTGCTGTGCGCCGAGCGAGCGCATATAAATTTTTACCTTTACCTTGTTTGACGCCTTGTTGGTAACGTTGATTTTCTGTGTAATGCTGTCACCGGGCATAACGTCCTTGAAAAGATAGAACAAGTCTGTCGGGCTGTATTCCGAGCCGGGCTCAAAAATGAACTGACCCGCATCACCGCTGTATGAAACGGTTGATGCACCTGCCGGAATTACCGAAAGCATTAAAACCACAATTGTGAAAATTACGATAGCTGTCTTTTTCATTGTGCCGCCTCCGTTTCTGCAGGCCAACCGCTTGCCGTGGAATAATCGTTATTCTGAATCGGGTTGTTCTCTGACTGCACTGCGTGTGCGGAAACAGTAAGCGTAAGGGTGTGACCGATGTAGCTCGAGTCAACCTTTGAACCAACGATCTCAACGTGTGAGAAGATGTTGGGGGTTATCGTACCGGGCTCAACAATACCGTTAAAATAATACCAGCCGTCCTTTAAGGTCCATTTGGTCTCATCAATATTAAGCTTTAAGCAGTCCTCAGACGAAAGTCCCTCCGCCTCAGTGCCTGTAAGCAGCTTTACGCGCAGATAGAACGGATGTCCGCCCACGTTTTCAATGCTTACCTGCTTACTTACAATGTCGCCGGGCAAAACATATACGCCGTCCTTGGGGAAATCTGTGCCCGCGTCAGTTTTTTCGTGGATTTTAAGTTCAATGTCACCTGTGGTTACAACGTTGGTTGATTTGCCGATTGTCTGGTAATACGCAAGTGTACCCTGCGAAAAAAGTGTCATCATGATTGCAACGAAAGCAATCGCTACAAATCTTATTTTATACTTTCCCATTACATTGTCCCCCTTTTTTAATTATTTATTTGTTCGTCGTCAAACGAAACGTTTTCATCGTAGGTTGCATTTATATCGTAATCGGGGCCGTAGCTGTCCGACTCAATATTCTTTTGTGTCGCATAGATTGCAAGACCGAGGTCGAGCCGCGGAATGTCGTGGCCGTTGTGGTTGGCTTCGTTGCCGACCGTCGTTGGCATCCAGACAGCGATCGCGAACGGGTCGCTCTCCTTGCCGCCCTCGAGATAAAAGCTGTCGTCTTCGTGTAAAAGACCCTCGGCAAGCGGTGACGCATCGGTGATTGCCAAAATGTCGTCACGGGTTGCGTTTATGTCAACAACCGCGCTGTAGATGTGGTCAGAGAGCTTGAACGGTATACCGTGAAGCGTGATACCGCCCTTTTCAGAATATACGGTTGCGTCCATTTTGTATTTGAGCGCGAGCGTACCGGCATTTTTTACCTTAAACCATACGAGCTGTGTGCACCCCGGCTCCCAGAAACTGCCACCAAAGATGTTCGAGGTTCCTTCGATCGAGTGCCAGCTTGCTCCCTTGTCGGTGCTGTAATACAGCTCGACGTCAAGCGTACCCGTCTGTATGACGTTTCGCGTGGCTTCCTCGCTGTCAGTGAACCACGCAAACGTGGTGCCAACGAGCATTGCAAGGCACATCACAAACAGCAATATACTTAATATTAATGTAATTTTTGTGCTTTTTAGCTTTGCCATTTAAATCCTTTCTCCTAATCGGTCAGTGACCAAAAAATATAATATTCATTATATCCTTTGGTTACCGCCCGACCCCGAAGGGTCGGGTAGCGTTAACTTGCTATTGTTAATATTCAGCAAGATTTAATTAATACTGTTCAACACCATCAATTGTGATTGATGCAACAGCGCTAGGATAAGTACCGAGCTCATTTGATTTTAGTTGTATAGCTTATGCAACAGTGTATGTACCGTCACCGTTATCTGTAACAGCACCGTTTACAGTAACGTTAGCAATACCTTCGGGGTTTACAGTAAATGTACCGCCGTTGATGATGATTTCATCAGTACCATTGGTCGCAATAGCACCTTCAAAAGTACCACCGTTTACAGTGATTGTTGATTTTGCACTACCGCCTGTATAAAGAGCGTAGTTAGCACCTATGTAGGTACCGCTCTCAATAACAACGTTTGCAGCATCGCCTGCGAATACTGCAGCACCCCAGTTTTCTGAAGCATTTGCAGTTATAGTGTTATCCTTAAGAATAGCTTTCTTTACACGTTCAATATGGATACCATTACCTTCTGCTGTAAGTGTATTGTTTTCCACAACAAAGTTGTTGACGATGTCTTCTGCATAGATAGCATTTATAAGGTCTGTGTCAACAGTTACATTTTTAACACCTATAGCTTCGTCCTGAGCCCAAATAACTGAATAAGCACTGCCGGATGATGTTAATTCGTAATCCGAACCATCAATAATACCCGAGTCTAACATCACAGCTGCTTTATAGCCCTGCTCGTCGTAACTGGGCTCTGCAACATTGATATCGTCTGTAAATTTAACACCGTCACCATTGCCAAGTGCAGCTACAACTTCAACTGCATCTTTAACAGGAGCAAGGTATGTAGCATTTTCATCGTAGGTTTCATCATAGTAGTCTGCTTCAACAGTATCCTGTGTAGCAAGAACCTTGATGTCGAATGAAACTTCGCCGTTCTCATACTCGTTGCCTGCTTCTTCAAGCATATGTACAGCAAGTGCAAAGAAGTGTGACTGACCTACGCCGAGTGATACGTCTGTTGTATCAACGTTTGTGCCAACTACAACGGGTTTTGTATCTTCGTCAGCAAGAGCTGCCCATCTGTCGATTTTAGCATCTGTAACCTTTGCATCGGGAACGATAGCGTATTCCATTACCTCGTAAAGGTCGCTGTCGTTGTCGTTTCTAACCTCGATAGCTACCTTGTATTTGAGTGCAAGGTTGCCGTTGTTTACGATCTCAAGGTAAGCTACCTGAGTTTTGCCGGGCTCCCAAAGTGTGTCAGCGTTCTCATTTTTAGCAACAAATGAGTCCATACCGAAAATGGGGTCTGTTTCGTTTGTGATTTCAACTGAC
>JAZQDN010000094.1:0-21781 GCA_045546815.1 Eubacteriales bacterium | reverse complement strand
CAGAACTCTGCCAAAATTAAAAAGGAGTACAAAAATGTACTCCTTTTTATTATGCCATTGTTTCGAGCATTTCGAGGGTCACTTCGTATTTGCAGGGCTTGTTTTCAATAAAATTCTTATATTCCTCTTCCATATATTCACCCATTCTGCGCACCTCGTTATTTGAACTGCCTGCGATATGCGGTGTTAGAATACAGTTTTTAAGGGTATAAAGCTCGCTGTCCTTTTCGGGAGGCTCAGGGTATGTAACGTCAAGCAGTGCCGTGATATCGGGTCGTGATTTCAGCGTTTGTATAAGTTCGCTTTCCACAACCTGTGCGCCACGTCCTGTATTTATAAAAGTGGCAAAAGGCAGCATTTTTTCAAAATATTTGCCGCAAAGGATACCCTTTGTCTGCTCGTTGTTGGCAAGATGGTTTGAAACCACCTGACACTCGGAAAAGATAGTTTCAAGGTCAACCTTTTTAACACCAAGCTCTTTTGCCGTGTTATCTGACAAAAACGGGTCAAAAACAAGCACCTCGAGTCTGTATGCCTTTAGCATATTTATAACAAGTTTGCCTATCATACCCGCCCCGATAATACCGATTTTAACATTAAAGTTACCGGGGTAATTTTTAAACACTTTGCGAGCCTCTGTTTTATCAGTAAATCGCATCGACTTAAAAAAGCCCTTGTTTGCAAGTGTAATCTGCGCTACGGTGTATTCTGCAACAGGCACCGCATTTGCCGCCCACGCCGAAAATATTTTAACACCGCTGTTCAAAAATGGTCTTGCAAACTTCTGCACAGTACCTGCGGCATAAAAGACTGCCTTTAAACTTGGCAGATATTTTTTTATTTCGTCCTCGGTAAACTCGGGCATACCCCACGTCGAAAATATATACTCGGTATCGCAAAAAGTATCGGGGTTATTCAGTATATCCTCTTTCGAATAAGCCGTATCGTCAACACCGTAGGCCTGCGGTATATGCCGCGGCTTTTCAGTTACATAACATTCTTTCATTTTTACTCTCCTTTGCCAAAATAGCCGTCTTTGTTATATGAAAAATTTCATCCTTTGTACACGCATCACAACCAAACAAAAACTCGTGCAGTAAATCGGGTGCACTTTCGGGGTAAAATTCCTTCACACCATCGTCATTCATTAAAATGATTTTTTGTTCGTCTACTTCGATAATTCCCTTATCGCCGACGCACCGCACCCTGTCGTCGCCATGCGATTTTGCACCGCTCGGGCGGTAGTAGTCGATATTGACAGATGCTATAATTCCGCCACCCATCGTCAGTTGTAAAAGCATTGCCTTTTCAGGTGTATTGCCGTCTGTGAGTGTGGTTACCGACGTAAAAGCCTTGCCTGTAAAATTATATATCCAGTCGAGTGCGTGAATGCCCACCCACGTTGCGCTGCTGCCATAAAGTTCGGGGTCAGAGTACCACTCGGGGCGGTTGCCGTACTTATAACTTTTTTGGGCGGTTATCATTTTAATATTGCCCACTGCACCGCCCTTTACCATATTTGCTGCGTTATAAAATGACGGAGTGTAGCGCAGATAGTGCATAGCGCAAAAACGTATTTCACTGTCATTTACAGCAGTCTTTACAGCCTCAAGCTCCTGTAAAGATGACGCAATCGGTTTTTCAGCAAAAACGTCAATTTTTCTGTTTGCGCACTCAATTATTATACTGCCTGTCAGGTTAAAAACGGGCGATACTACCGCAAGGTCGGGCTTTACGGTGTCAAGCATTGTTTTATAGTCGTCAAACCACGGCATAGCGGAGTCTGGCGGTGCGGTGATGTTTTCTTGCCTGCACGACGGCGCAAAGCCTGCAAAAACGGCACCCTCAAGATTTTTAAAGTATTTGATTGAGTGTTTTATATGCCCCACGGCACCGATATAACAAATTTTCATTGTTCTGCCCTCAGTAAAACTGCCTGTTTTGGCAAGAGTGTCACCTTTGATATATGTTCCCCTGTAACAACATTATAGGCGCACTCAACATCAACCTGTTTTTTAGCCTCTGTGATATTAGCAACCAAAACATAAACATTTTTGTCAGCACCGCGCACGCCCACCATTCTTATACCATCGGTATCGTCTGTGAAAAACTGATCGTGCATGATACGTGTTTTTTCTTTGTTGCCGATATTCATAGCAAAAGCGGTATCAACCACAACCGTTCCTCTGTCAATCCACCCGCATTCGTCGACAAACGGCGCGCACACCTCCTCGGCATAAAGCGTTGCGCTGTTCGGGCGGTTGCGTATCATAACCTGTCTGCCCGCTCTGCGTACAAGGGTCAGCGGCAGCTTTGACACAAGACCGATTTTGTTGTCAAAATTCACGTAATTACCAAGTGAAATTGTTTTAAATTCCTTTGATTTACCGCCGCCTGTCAGCAGATAATCACCGCAGTCGGTGTATGCGGTACGTGTACAGCCGTTAAAAATGTCATTTGGCACGTTCCAATAGGTGCCGAGAATTTCACTTGCAAAGGTGCGGTTTAGCGTTTTAAGATACTGCACGCACAAAACGGTGCTATTATCAGGAAGCGCCGCAAAGGCTGTAAATTTTTGTGCCATCAGTTCTTTTTGCTGTCCCTCTGCCAAAAACTTGTCAGAAAACGAGTGCGACACACCGTATGTTATAAAGCCGCCGTCAAAGGTTTTAACGGTCTTGTCTTGTACCTCGTCAACGTTCTTTTGTCCGACACCGAGAATTTTTGCGTTTAGGTTAAAGCGCCACTCAGCAAGCGAGCTGTCGTCTGCAGGCACAAGCATACCCTGCGGTTTTTCTGCCGATTCCCACGAAAACGATGCAAGACGGTTATCCCCTCTTACAAATGCCGCACCGTGAAAATCGTCACTCCAGCTTTTAATTTCATCGCTTTTACTTTTGCCGTCTATCTTAAACTTATCGTGCCAGTAAACAAGCATAGAAATTACGTTTGCGCGGTCCGACTCAAGACGGGTATAGTACACGGGAGACCGTCTTTCAAAGTGACCGAAACGCTCTGATAAAAACGAGCCGTCACCGTTGGCGGTCGTTTCTTTTTGTAAAATTCCAAGCCAGCCGTCAAAAAAGCCCGATAAATCCTCGCCGTATAAATCCTCAATGAGCGCCCACGACGGCAATGCGTAGTCCTGACAGTAGCAATACCGCGCACGTGAGTCACCGCCGATGCGCCACAGTCTGCCGTCAGAGAAGGTTGTCGAATATATAATCTTCCACTGCTCTTTTAAGTTGTGATAAATCATATCGGACGGCTTTATGCCCTTCCCTTTTAAAAAGAAATGGAGCATCGCGATATTTGAAAGGCATATTGTCATATATCCAAGGTTAAGATAGCCATGATGGTTACAGGCAAAGGTATCAAACATATTTGCGCCGACAAATACGTCGCCGATGCGCACACCGTCGACAATTTCGTCAGAGTTCTTATCAGACTCGATAGAGATGCCGTTTGCAAAAAATCTTGTCGCCTTTTCTATGTACCTGTCTTTATTCGGGGTATCGGGATATAGCGCCGCGGCTCTAAAGAGTATAGCGCCGTTCCAGATATTGCTTTCAGGCTTGTTTACGTTTTTGCCCATATCGGTAACACCCGAAAGTCCTGCTACGATTTCATAGTCGTTTAAAATAAAATCACATTCCGAGATTATTACCTTTTTTAAGAGTGCCTTATCGTCGTCTGTAAGATATTTTTCAAGCGCCTCAACAGCGTGATACATACGCTCGATACCGAGCACGTAAATCCAGTTATGCCCCCACTTTTGTCCGTCGGTGCACACAAAATCGCCCTCGAGGTGCGTGTGCAGGGTGTATCGGAGCATTGCAAGCGCCTGTTTTAAAACAGTATCGCGGGAAATCGGGGTGTCGGAAAAATCAATATCCTTTGACGTCGCCGCAATCGCAAAAGCGGAAAAAGCTTTCTGATGCGTATGCACACCCCAGTGTCCGTGCTCACCCGCACCGTAAGCAATAAAATCGGGGTGTTCGGGACAGGTGTAAAGATGCTTTTGCGAGAATATTATCCAGTTTTTAAGTAATTTTGCATAACCGTCGTAAGTCTGTTTATTAAGCATTGATAATCTCCTTTAAAGCGTCTGCTTCGGTTTTCAAGCTCTCTATTCTGCCATCGGGCATAAACTCAAGTAAAAGCGTTCTGTCACCCTCAAAGCAGGCAAGATACTCTTGCCATATATCCTTTGCAGACCTTAATGGATATTTTTCTTTTTCTTTCCAGTTAAACACGTGTATATGCTCGGTGTAGGGCGAAAGAAGTGTTGCATACGCTATGTTTTCTGACACCGAAGTATACTGACCCGGTTGCCAGTACATTTTAAGGTGCGGTGAGCCTACTGTCAGCATCAGCTCAAGTGCCGACTCTTTTTTATTGGTGTAGGTTTTATTATGGCATTCCATACAGAGCACAACACCGCTCTCACGTGCAATTTTTTCCGCCTTTTTGCACTCAGCAAAAAGTTCTTCTTTTTCGCTTTCACTATAGTCCTGCGAGTTTTTGTCGCCGCACCAAAGACGCAAAATATTTGTACCAAGAATTTTTGCGGCGTCAATATATTGTTTAAGTTCTTCAATCGGTGTCACACCGAGTCGGAAATAGGTACCGTAAGACGAGCACTCAATTCCGTATTCTTTTTGCAGATTAAATATCTCTTTTGCGCTTTCGGGCGGGCAGTGTACGTCACTTCCCCACTCAATGTAAAAAAGCCCTGCCTCTTTCATTTTTTCAAGTATTTCCCGCGGTGTTTTATCCCTGAAGGACACAGAAACCAGACCTGTTTTATAGTTCATTTGCACTCTCCATTTCAATATGCAGCTGATTTGACGCTATGTCAAACACTCTGTATCTGCCGTTACGGTTGTAAAAATATTTAAAATCAGCATTTATTTTTCCGTCAAAACAATATTTGCAAACAGCACCGTGGTACTCAACGGTTATTGCATTATCGTTCAGCGTTATTTTGGTGGTATCCTTGCCGTCAAAATCAAACACGGGAAGCATAAAACCAACATTTTCACAGCCTGACAGCAAAATATCAACTCCGTCTTTTGAAACGGTATATTTTTGAGTAACCGTAATACCAAGCGGAAGATTTACTTCGAATACTGCTGTAGTCTTGTTTTCGTCATTTTCACCATTTACAAGAAAATACTTCGCATAGTGATCCGAAGCTACAAGTCTTTTACCGTATTTTTCGGCATAGCAACAAAGCGACATCGCCATTGGATTACTATTCTCTGTAACATATTTTGGCTTACGTGCAAACGGCATAGACAAGCACAGCGCAGACGGACAGCCGATTTTGTGAACACGGCCAAGACCGTTTGCATCGTATATCAGGTCAGCATTTGTTTCAAATTCAAGATGGTAACCGCCTGCCGACAAAAAAGTTTTGTGAAAAGTATCACCTGTGGAGATGACATATCCACCCGATATCGCGGGCGCAACCGACGGTAAGATATCATCGTCTGCGTAGCGCAGAGCCATATATGCGTTTGATGCAACGGTTATCATATACTTGTTAAAATAGCCATAGCCTTCACAGCCGATTTTGCTTTTAATATCATATCGGTTTTTAACGTGGCTTATCGGGTCAAGGCCGAGGTACTCAAGTGTTTTGTTCGCGGCAAGGAGTGCCGCCGCTTTAAACTCACCCGCTCTTTTTATATCGCCTTTTTTAAAATGTCGTGTTGCCTCCATTTCAAGATAGGAGCCAAACATCATTTCATTATGCACAAACTGATTACTCCTGCCGCCAAATGGAAGCTCGCCCGTTACCGACTGCATTTTTAGGGTAATATCTACGGTACTGTCAAGCACGTCTTCTATTGCTTTTGCATATTTTCCATTGTACCCCTCGTGCAGTAAAAATGCAAACAAAGCCCTTGCAACAACATCATAAACCATTGGATTATGAATCGGACCGTGGTCCATATACATACCGGTTTTGTCAAGGTTTGCAAGCTGTGAGGGGAGCTGATGCTCAATAAAATCCAGCGTATCAATACCGCATAAAACACCGCGCATATACTCGCTGAGTGCCGCAAAAAGCGCCCAGTTGTTTATAAACCTGCCCGAATTATCATCTACAACGGTGTAATACTTCCATGGGTCAAAGGATTTTAACTGTTCTTTCCATTTGTTTAAAAGAGTACTGTCTACAATTTGCTTTTGTTCAAGCAGCAAAAGAGTACAGCAAATCTCACGCATTGAAAAATCGTTGGCGGCTTTTTTACACGGCATCTCATCACAGCAGATATTCATCATTTCCAAAAAGGTGTCCAATAAGTCATATCGCCTTCCGTTTGCTATTAAAATACCTATATTTGATGCAAGACGGGCAAAGCCGTGCTCGGTAAGACCGTCACGCTTTACCTCGTCAATATAGTCGCGCATGCATTCTTCGGTGTATGCCGACACCGATTTTTCAATTATGTCAAGATATATTTCTTTCATACAATACCTCTAATAAATGTTTTTATTATCCCTGTAGTCCCGCCATACGTTTTCAAAAAATCTGTCGTCATCGGGTATCGGACGGACGTGACGTAACGACACCTTAAATTCGCTTCCGGTATATTCTACCTCTACAATTTTTTGAGGGTCGGTGTTGTTATTTAACATAGCGCTAAGCACCGCACCCTGTGTAAGCAGCAGATCACGGTAGCGTGGATCGGTTACCGTATTCAGCTCTTTTAAAATGCTGTAAAGCATCTCTTTTATTTTTTCTTCCTCACGCACGGCAGATGCAAAGTCACTCATACGTCTGCGTGCCGACTTTATTTTTTCACTGCAATCGCAAAGGTCGATTTTTACGTTTTGAATTATATCCCAAAATTCATTTTCAGCTATAAGCTCATTCGGATACTGCGCAATATACTGCGATGCACGAAGAGAGCCCACCTGACCTGCATTCAGTGCACTTCCACCGGGGCGTGTAAGCCCGTGAGTGCCCGCGCACTCGCCCACCGCAAACAGCCCCTTAACCGACGTCTGCCACCACATATTTACAGCAATTCCACCGTTATTATGCTGGGCACAGAGCGCAATTTCGAGATTTTCTGTATATAAATCAACACCCTTGTCTTTATAAAGCGCTATTGCGGGCGCATTCATTTTGAAAAGTCGCTCTATCGGTGTTCCAAATGTGGCACCCGCCGATTTAAGATAGTCGAGTGCCTCGTCTGACAGCCTTGAATAGTCAATATCAAACGGATTCTTTGTAAAATCAAGATAAACACGCCTGCCTTTTTTGCACTCGTTTAAAACAAGCATATCAATTTCTGACGAACGGTTTTTTTCGCAGTACGGCCACTGATAGCCCTTTAAAAACACAAGCGAAAGCCCATCGTATTTGTCTTTAAAATAATCCCACAAAAAGTCGTGCTCTTTACCGTCGCGGTCTTTAGAAACAAACCTCGGTAACACCTGCATATACGTGCCCGACACGTTCCAACGTGGATTTGTTGATGCAAGTCCGTATTGCCAAAGGGCAAGATTCTGCATTTTAGCACCGACGTCAATTGCAAGTCCTGTTGACCCTGTGTGACATTCGGGGTAAACACTTTTTTCATATATGCCCGCAGGCCCGCCCGTTGCCATAACAATGTCACGGCAACGAAAAGCTACGCACTCACCGTTATTTACACAGATAAGTCCACAAGCGCGGTTATCTTTTTTCAGTATTTTAACAACACGGTGGCTGTCAAAAATCGGGATTTTAAGGCTGTCCGCCTTTTTTTCCAAAGCCTCGGTCATATATTTTGAGGTTAAGGGTCCTGCCGATGTTGCGCGTTCATAGGGGTCGTGGTCAGTCTTGTAGCCGATATATTCGCCGTAGCGATTGTGCGGAAAAGGAACACCAAGCTCGCACAGGTTTAAAAAACATCTTGCAGACAGCGCTGCCTCGCAAAGCGCGTTGTCGCCGTCGACACAGCCGCCGTTAAACAAATTCTGTGCCATTTTGCGAACCGAATCGGGACTGTCCCCTGCAAGTCCCAGCTTGTAATAGGTCTGCTTGTCGCTTCCTGTATTGCGTGAGGTGCCAATGTTTATGCCCTCTGTCACAATGGCGGTGTTAACGCCCGCCTCTGCAAGTCGGACCCCTGCATTGTAGCCTGCGGCGCCTGTACCAATCACGACACAATCGTATGTATATGTCTTCATTATAATCTCCTTATATGAAATCCGCCGTCAACGTCAACCACCTGACCTGTGACGTAAGGCATATTACACAGTGCCCACACCGCGTCTGCAATATCCTCGGGTTTTCCCCAGCGCTTTATCGGTAACAGTCCGCCGTCGATGAGCGTGTCGTATTTTTCTTTTACCTTTTGTGTCATATCGGTTGCAATAATACCGGGGCGCACCTCGTTTACCGCAATTCCGTATTCTGCGAGCCTGTCGGCAAACAGCGCTGTCACCATCGAAAGCCCCGCCTTGCTTATGCAGTACTCGCCGCGTGAGGTACTGCTGACGTACGCCGACATTGACGAAATATTTATAATGTGACCGCTTTTGTTTTCTTTCATTCGGTTTGCGACCGCTTGTGTAAGAAATAGCGTGCCTTTTAAGTTTATGTCCATAACGTAGTCAAAACTCTCCTCGGTCATCTCGAGTATGTCAGTGCGTACCTTGGGAGCAACACCCGCCACGTTTACAAGAACGTCAATTTTGTCGGGTGCCGAGCACAGTTTTTTTCTGTCTGCATCAACAGATATATCGCCGCTTATATACTTAAAATTGGGGTGGTCGATGGGGTCGCACTCGCGTCTGCTCATTCCGTATACGGTATAGCCTTCGTCCAAAAATCTTTTGGCAACGGCAAGACCGTTTCCCGATGCCGCACCTGTTACAACAGCCGTTTTCATACTAAATACTCCTTAATTTAACTTTAAACTGAGCGCTCTTTTCACATTTTGCAAAAAGACAAATTCTATAAACCCCATCATCTCCCCACACAGCCGTGAGGTTTTTGTCGCCCCCGAGATCTATCCATTCGATTTTGCACTCCAAATCAGTTTCTAAAATATATTTACCGCCAAGCATAACGCCGCCCTCTGTGATTTCGGGTTTTAAAACGCTCATAAAATGCTCGTTTATGGTATTGCTGTCTTTTTCAAACTCAAAATTATCGCAGAGCGTAATTCCGCTTTCGGTTGTATCAACCGTTCTTGTCACATTTTTAATGCCTGTGTTATCGGGATACGCACCCGCAAAGCTTACCGATACGCTTTTGCCGTCTACATTGAAATCGTCTGCACAATATTTACATCCGTAAAGCTGTTCACAGCCGTTTATTTCGGGCAGATTGTGATAAAGCGAACGCATTGTCCATATTTTATAGCGGTGTTCTTTTGAAAAAGTGAATTTTGTATATACACCGACACCCGCATCAATGAGTACGGGCTCGTTTTTACAGTATACAATAATGCTTCCCACGTCGTTGTGATTGTGGTGCTCACGGTTGTGTCCGCCCTTTGTGGCACAGTACCAGTCGCCCGC
Organism: Eubacteriales bacterium; assembly: GCA_045546815.1. Taxonomy (GTDB): domain Bacteria; phylum Bacillota; class Clostridia; order Oscillospirales; family QAKW01; genus RGIG9041. The sequence continues at coordinate 12,250 of JAZQDN010000094.1, read as the reverse complement.
ACGCATAAACGCATTCTGTATATCGGGCAGGATATATCTGTCTTTTGGTGTAAAATCGGCTTCGTTATCAATGTCGTTTGCAAATATCAAAGAAAACAGCGCCGCTTTTATACCGTCTGTTTTGCAATCGTCAGACTCACGTTCATCTTTAAGCGTTTTTGCAAAGGTGCAGAATTTCTTGTCGGCAATTCTTTTGCCGTAGCCGTAAACCGCGTAATCAACGTTAAAGCTTTTTCTACGTGCGCTGCCGTCGGCATAGTTAACGTAATAACCGTCACCGACATACGATTTCACTATATAGTGCATAATGTGTTTTAGTTTTTGGTCACCGAAAAAGTTTATTTTGCCTCCGCTTGTTATATAAAGCACGTCACAAAAGGCAAATAACTTTGCGCCTGCCTTTGTCCAGTAAAGACTGCCCTCGTCACAACCACCGTCTTCGGGCAAACCGCTGTAATAGACATTAATTTCAACAAACATCTTTTCAAGTCCGCACTCAAGAGTGTTTCTTTGAATGTTTGACAGCAAAAACACAGTCACTATGTTTGACAATATCCACGGGTTCCAGTTGTTAACACGCGGTGATATATTTCCCATCCAAACAAAGTCAAAACAGTTAAGATAGGGGGTTATAATGCGTCTGTTCAGTTCATATTCAATACGCTCTATAAGCTCGGGGCAAAAGTTTTTTATTTCATCATAAAAAATATGGTAAATTACCGAAATAAGCTCGCCTGTTTCGGCAGCAAACAAGTCAATGTACGGCTCGGAGGCAGACGGTATAAGGTCATATTTTCTTGCCACGCTCGAATGCGCCGAAATCCCCCAATACGTCTCCTCGCATATTGCAAAAATGCCATCAACAATGTCGGGCATAAATCTGCCCTTATACTCTGCAAGCTCGCCAAGGACAAGATCAAGCAGTGCGTACCGTCTTGCAAAGAAAGGTGTTTCCTGTGCCAATCTGTCACCGCTTTTGTGAAACTCCATAAACTGCGTTGCACGTATCATCGGCCACTCGTAGCCAAGATACTTTTCGGCATTTTCAATTTGCTTTTTTCCTAAAAATCTGTTCCAGTAATCTCTGTTTTCTGCCTTTTCAAAAAGTCTGCCGAATGAAACGTCTGCAAGATTATTTTGTTCAAGCCATCTTTTAAACATTTGTTTTCTCCTTATATATCGGTAAATAAACGTCTTTGTCACGTATAACGCACCCCGGTGTACCGCCCTTAGAGCGCATAATTTCTGTGCATTTTGAACAGCAAAGGCAGATTTTGTTTTTATCCATTCCGCCGTTTTTTATGATATCGTTTGCAAAATCGGGATAGGCAAAAATCGTTCTGCCAAAGCCCGCAAGGTCAAAGCCGCCCTCGTTTATGTATGCCGACACAACGTTTGGTGCCGCAACACCTAAATACGATACTGCCGAGCAGATAAAAAGCATTTCGGGGTTTAGTTTTTTAAGCTCCGCTGTGCCGTTTAACACCCGTGATACACCTGTAAGCGGGTGCTCGGGAGCCTCGTAGCCACCCTTGGCATAAGGGCGGTTGACGTGAGGATTGAAATATGGGTTGCCCATTGTGATATTAAGAATTCTGACACCCAGTTTGTATAGTTCTTTTATAAGCATATCGGATTCTTTGGGGTTAAAATCAAGACTGCCGTCTGTTTTGACACCAAAACCGTAGGGATATACAAAGCCGTCATACACATTAAGCCTTGATGACACTATAAAGTCCTTTGAACAATTTTCTATTGCGCCCTTCACACTCTCACGCAAAAGACGTGTGCGGTTTTCAAAGCTGCCGCCGTATCGCCCCCCGCGGTTGTACGCTGACAAAAGCTCGGAATTTAAGTATCTGTGGCAACACTTTATATCAACACCGTCAAAGCCTGCCATTTCTGCAAGTCTTGCGCCGTTTACAAGCGCCTCACCCACACGGTCAAGGTACTCGTCACTTACAATGCACTCTTTTGAAATGGGTGTATCCTTTTCAAATATCGGGTTATTGTAGGCAATAAGCGGGGCGGGCACGCCGTATGGCTTTGAATATCTGCCCGAATGTGTCGCCTGCATTATAACAATAGGCTCTATGCCGTTTTCCTTTAAAGCGGTTTCTTTAATTTCATCAACCTGTTTTTTAAATTGGTCGAGATTGTCTTGTGTAATATAAAGCTGACGCGGATTTGCCCGACCTTCTTCCAAAACGGCGGTTGCCTCAAACCATATAAGCCCCGCACCGCCCTTGGCAAAGCGGTCATATCTGCGTTTTGTTAAAACGTCGGGGCTGCCGTCTGTTTTTCCGTCACAACCCTCCATCGCCTGACAGACAAGTCGGTTTGGTACCGTTTTACTGCCGACTTTAAGCGGGGTTTTTAATACATTCGTGTCCTCGGTAAACAAAAGCTTTTCACTCTCTTTTTTAAATTCGTCTAAAGACATATACACTCTGTTCATAAAAATCTCTCCCTTTTACACCATTGTAGCGCAAAAGCAAAACCAATGCTATATAAATACTGCTTGATTTTATGTAAATCTTGCAAAATCATAAAAAGCTGATATAATAAAACAGAGGTGATTATATGCAAAGCACAGTACAAAGCGTTTACAGTTCCTGCGGTCTTTTACAAAAAAGTCCGCATTTTCACGACTGCCACCAGATAATCCTTGTGGTAAACGGCACGGCGACATTTTGTGTAAATAACAAAAATTATGTTGCACACGCAGGAAATGTCGCAATCTTCAGCCGTTACGAAAACCATTCGGTTGCCCACTGCAGTGACGATTACGAAAGATACGTTTTGCATATTGACCCCGATGTTGTAAACAGAAAAAGCCCTGTTTATTCTCTGCTCACCGACAGACCTATAGGTTTTTGTAATATTATGAATATTTCACCATACTTTGATGAAATAAAAAGAATTTTTATGCAGATTTTGCAAGAACACAAAAGTGACGCAAAGCTGTGGGACGAGATGGAACAACTATCGGTAAAGCAGTTACTTATTATGATATACCGTTGTACGTCAATTGATTTTAACAACTTCCGGGACCCTGTTGTTATAGCTGTAAAACGTCAGTTTGAAAATCAGTATAGTGAGCGATACACGCTGGATACTCTTGCAAAACAGTATAATGTCAGCGTATCGGCACTATCGCACCGTTTTCGTGCGGCAACGGGAGTTTCGGTTATGGAGTATCTGCAGTCCTGTCGGATTGCACAGGCAAAAAGAATGCTTGTCGAAACCGATTTGTCTATAGGCGATATTGTTGAAAAATGCGGTTTTTCCGACTCAAGTAACTTCAGCCGTACGTTTCGGCAAACCGTCGGCATCTCCCCCACACAGTTCAAAAAGAAGTATATTTAAAATTGTGGATATGGACGGCAGCAGCTCTGAAGAATATGTAGTTAAATGTTAACAAAACCGGTAAAAAGCCATTTTGAATTTGTTTACAAAGCCTTATGTTTGTGATATGCTAAACAATAAGTAAGGAAAGAAAGGGTTTAACAATGCTTGAATTTATTTTTCCAAAAGACGGTGTTTTTGTTAACAGTCGGGACGGTGAGTGGCAAGGAAGCTCGCTTGTTGTTCCCGTACGTGTAAAATCGGACAAGGTACCCACCATTAACGGCGTACCCGCAACACACGACGGCGACTGTTTTGTAGCATCGGTTACACTTTCGGGCTACCGCAACTGTATTGTTGCTGCCACTGACAACGAACAAAAGAAAATAAGCGTTTTTGTACTTGAAGAAAAATACGTTAAAAAATACCGACTTTCGAGCGACGACAACATCAGATTTTTAAAAGAGCTTAATGAGGGTAACTACAAGTCGATATTTGACCATCCCTATCTTGCAATATACAAAAAAGCGCACGATTTATACGGCGCAAAAGTACACTTAAACTTGTTTTACGAGTTTTGCGATAAGGCAAGAGCAAATTTTTCGGACGGACACGACTACTTTAATCTGTCCATGATGACAGACAGATATAAGGACGAATTTATCGCAAACAGCGATTGGCTTAAGCTTGCGTTTCATTCAAGGGCGGAGTATCCTGACAAGCCTTATGAGTTTGCAAACAGACAGACAGTGCATGACGACTGCGTTGCAGTGTGCCGTGAAATATGCCGTTTTGCAGGTAAAGAGTGCTTGTCGAACTGCACCACCATACATTTTGGTTCGGGTAACCGCGAGATTATACGCGAGCTTCGTGCGCTCGGTTTCAGGGCTCTTACAGGTTATTTTAAAAGAAACGCGCAGGGAGAACCCATTGTCAGCTATTATGTTAAAAATGACCTGCTTGATAATATCGAAAGCCGTGATTTCTGGATGGATACTACAGAGGATATGATATTTACAAAAATCGACCGTGTGCTTAACTACAGCCCGCTCGAAGAGGTGCTTGCCGATGTTGAAAAAACAATAAATGACCCACACCGTGGCGGTTTTGTGTCGATTATGATACACGAGCAGTATTTTTACAGCGACTATAACCACTATAGACCCGATTTTGAAGACCGCGTCCTGCTGCCTTGCAAAATGCTTGCAGAAAACGGCTATACGGGTGCGCTCGTAACAGAGGTAATAACCGAGCGTGCACTTAACGATTTTCCCGAATTCTGATGTTTAAAGGGGATTTTTATGAAACAGATAAACGCAATAATAACGTTTGATTCGATAAGAGCAAGATATTATATGTCCGAGCTTGAAAAGTACGTTAAAAAAGTAACAAACGGCGAAGTTGAAATATTAAGCGAGTTTGGAGCGACGCCACGCAAAGATGCTCTTGTGCTTGCTCATCTTGACGAGCTTTCACTTGACACAAGCGACCTTTGCGACCCCATGATCGAGGATATAATTGATATTGATGTTAAAGGCGGCATCGGACATATCGCAGGCAGTAATGACCGCAGTATTCTTATTGGTATTTACAAGTACTTAAAGTCAGCGGGCTGCAGATGGGTGCGTCCTTGCGAGGACGGTGAATACATTCCGTATTGTGATCTGACCCGACACTCGTTTGTATACAGAAAAAAAGCAGATTACAACTACCGCGGTCAGTGTATCGAGGGTGCTGTCAGCTTTGAACACGTGCGTGATACTATCGAGTGGCTGCCCAAAATTGATATGAATATGTTTATGCTCGAGCAGATAGTTCCGTATAACTATATGAGCCGTTGGTACACCCACGCCAAAAACACAAAGCTCGACCATACCGATATTCCGTACGAAAAGTACTGCGAGTACAGTAGCGAGCTTGAAAAGACGATCAACAAGTGCGGGTTGCAATTCCACGCTTTAGGTCACGGAGCGCTCAACGAGCCGCTTGGTGTAAGACATATGATATCTGGCGGCGAATACGATATTCCCGAAGAGACAAAAAAGGCATTCGCACTTGTGGGCGGCAAGCGTGAGCTGCATAAAAAATCGCCCTTCTTTACACAGTTATGTATGTCGCAGGAATGGGTGCAGGAAACGGTTGTAGACTGGCTGTACAATTACATTTTGCAAAAACCGCATATCGACTTTTTGCACTTCTGGCTTGCAGACAGCACAAACAACCACTGCGAGTGTGAGGAGTGTATCAAAAAGACACCGTCCGACTGGTACGTTATTATGCTCAATAAGCTTGACAAAAAGCTTACCGAAAACGGTATTGACAGCAAAATCGTGTTTATTATGTACACCGACACGCTGTGGCCGCCCGTGACCGAGAGATTTAATAACCCTTCGAGATTTATTCTCACGACAGCGTGCGGAACAGGCACGGGCTACAGTGCAAAGCGCCGTGAGGGCGGTATTCCCAAATGGGAGAGAAACAAATACCGCATCAGGGCGGGAATTGATATGGCTCTCACCTTTATCGACGGTTGGAAACCGATATTTAACGGTCAGAAGTTTATTTATGAGTATTATCTCTATACCTCGCATTTTTCCGACCCCGGATATATGACCTTTTCAAGAGTAATTGCAAAAGATATAAAAACGCTTGAGGTTACGGGCTTTGACGGCATAATGAGTGACCAGACCCAGAGAAGCTATTTCCCAACGGCGCTGCCATCGGCTGTAATGGGGCATACACTGTTTGACACGGCGCTTGATACCGAGGAGTTTATTGACGACTATTTTAAAAATACTTTCGGAAGCGACTGGACCGTTGCAAAAGAGTATCTTGAAAAGATATCTGCATGCTTTGACCTGGAGGCTATGATGCAAAACACAGACATTACCGCGCAGGACACAGGCTCTCACGATACCAACAGTATGGCCGCGGGAATTATAGGCAATGCCGCCGCAGGAGACGTTATAGCAACAGTGCCGAGCATTGTCGATGCCTTTGCAGACACAGTAAAAAGCAACCTTGCTCTTGATAATGACTGCCACCGACTGTCGTGGAAAATGCTTGAATATCACGGCGAGTATTGTAAGGGAGTGGCAGAGATTTATTATCTGCTTTCAAGAAACGATAGCGAGGGTGCAACAAAGAGCCTCGAAAAATTTGTTGATTACCTTTCGGAAATCGAAATGGAGATACATAGATTTTTCGACCTTAATTTGTTTATACAAAGAACCAATCAGATAATTAAGGGCAAGTAAGCCTATAAAAAAGGAGTACACGTTTTGTGTACTCCTTTTTAATTGACACGGCATATATTTCATTCGGCATAAAAACACTAAGACCGTAATTATATACCGCTTAATATTTCCACCGTTTATTACGATCTGCTTTTACGGTATTCTGTCGGAGACATACCACGCTCTTTCAAAAACGCTCTGTTAAAAGTACGGATAGTTTCAAACCCGACTCTCTGCGCAATTTCGGTAACCGACATATCTGTATTTCGCAAAAGCGCTCTTGCATCAACAAGTCTTAACATATTGACATATTCACAAAAGTTGATTTTGAGTTGGTTTGAAAAGGCGTGTGACACTGTGCTTCGACTGATTGACAGCGCATTTGCCACATCATCGACAGTGAGCGGGTCTTTATAATTGAGCGAACAAAAATCGAGTATCTGCATAAACTTACTTCGCGAAACGCCCTTGTTTTTAATGTCATAGTGAGGCAACAGCTTACCGAACATAGTAGTTACATAAGCGTCGATTACAGTGCTGTAGCCGTCACGCAGATACTCTGAAAGTGCGCTTTCCAATAAAAATAGTATGTTGTCATCATTCTCTTTGGTTATATTAATTACGGGATTTGTCGGCTCGCCCTCAAAAAATATATTAGCATAAGCGAGCAACTGCGACGGTTTTATGATGAGCAAAATATATTCACCTTTTTCAAAGCCGATATTATGGTGAATCTGATTTGGAAAAATCAAAAGCATATCACCTTCAGATACATGATGTACTGTTCCGTTACACACCGTGCTTCCCTTTCCCCTTATAGTATAAAGCAATTCAATATCCTCATGAAGATGCAGACGGTAGTTTGGATTGCTGTATCTTTTGAACATTATGTTGTCATGTATCTCTCTAAAGCCAAATTGCATAAATTGTCCTACTTTTCGCATATAGTTACTTGAATTATAGCACTAAATGTCTTAAAATGCAATTATATTAGCAACATATCATTACAAGGAGGAAATTATGAATACAAAATTTCGCAAAATAGTTTCAACACTTTTGAGCATTGCCGTAACAATTACAATGCTGAGTGTCATTTCGCTTCCCACGGTTGCTGCTTCACTCGAGGGCAACCCTGAACTTTCACGCTGGGCAGCGGCAGAGGGCATGGTACTTCTCGAAAACAATGACAAGGTACTTCCCGTAAAAGAAGGATCAACCGTTGCTATGTTCGGTCGTGCTATGATTGACTACACACGCGGCGGCGGCGGTTCTGCTGACACATATGTAGAGTATACCGTTAACATTTTACAGGGTATGCAGAATTATGAAAACCAAGGCAAGGTAACACTTGTTCCCGAGCTTGTTGATTTCTATACCCAGCAGGTTATAACAAACGGTATAAAAAATGATGCAAATATAAGCATTACCGACGACGTATGGAATGCAGCAAAGTCGGCAACAGAAACTGCTATCGTTACAATTGGCCGCACCTCAAAAGAAGGTGCAGACAGAGACGCGGTTAAAGGCGATTATTATCTTACAGATGCCGAAACCGAGCTTTTAACAAAGGTTGCAGCAGAGTTTGAAAAGACAGTTGTTGTTTTAAACATCGGCGCTGTTATGGATACAAGCTGGATTAACGAAATCGAGGGCATTGATTCTGTGCTTGTCGTATGGCTTGGTGGTATGGAAGGCGGTAATGCTACTGCCGATGTGCTCATGGGTACCGTTAACCCCTCGGGTAAAACAGTTGATACCTGGGCAAAATCTTATAACGATTACCCGAGCTCTGAAACATTTAAGGAGACAAATCTTCCCGCAGGCGAAGCAGAACATTCAAAGTATTATAATTATGTTAACTATAACGAGGATATTTTTGTAGGCTACCGTTATTTTGAAACCATACCCGGGGCCTACGATAAGGTAAACTACGAATTCGGTTACGGACTTAGCTATACTGATTTTACAACAACTATTGACGAAGTTAAGGCTGAAGGCAACAATATTGTTGCAAAAGTAACCGTTAAAAACGTGGGTGATCTCGCCGGTAAAGAGGTCGTACAACTTTACTTTACCGCTCCGGACGGCGTAATAACAAAGCCCAAAAAGGAGCTTGCGGCTTTTGACAAAACCGATCTCCTAAAGCCAAACGAATCACAAACACTTACACTTTCATTCCCGATAGCTGATATGTCAAGCTATGACGATTTGGGTCAGATACAAAAATCAGCATATGTTATGGAAGCCGGCGACTATAAATTCTTTATCGGTAACTCGGTAAGAAAAGGAGAATACGCTGATTTTGTATACACCTTAAACGATGTAGTTATTGCCGAGCAGTTAACCGAGCTTTGTGAGGCTATTCAGCTTCCGAAAAGACTTCAGGCTGACGGTACATACAAGAGCGCAAAATACTTTTTCCCCGTAAGCGATACAGAAGACACCATTATACAGTCGGAAAACTTCTCTGAGCGAACACCAACCATTAAAATGGAAAGATTTGCGTACAACAGTTATCTTGACGGATTTTCTATCGGAAGTATAAATAACGTAGGCGATTACATCGAGTACGGACTTAATGCTAAAAAAGCAGGTCAGTACGCAATATATTTTTCATATTCTAACGGATACTCTGCTAAAAACGATATTTTTGACGTAACCGTTAACGGTGTGACACAGGTAAACGACAGATTTGATATAAAAGCAACATCTGCTACAAGCACAACGTCAAAATGGTTTAATTTTTCACTTTCTACCAACTATATACTTGTAAACCTTGAAGAAGGTGAAAACACAATCCGTTTCACATCGAAGTATATTAATCTTGCAAACTTCGATTATATGCTTTTAAGATATGTCGGTGATAATGCATCGCCTTATGAAACTGTTGTTTTAGCTGATTCAAAGACGACAATTGAGGCAGAAAGCTTCGTAAACTCTGTGCAGGGTGAACAAAAATTAGGTATAAACGTAAAAACAAAAGATGGTGTTGGCACATGGGTTGAAAATATGAACTCAGGCGGCAGCCCGCTTTACGGTAATACGCTTATATACAACTTCAATGTTGAAAAAGCCGGCAGATATAAGCTTGTTTTAAAGGGCACATATTCAACAACCGCGATAAACAACTTCAAAATGTTTGCAAAAGTAGAATCGGGCGTAATTGGAGAGCGCGTATTTGAAACTGTATTTTCTCTTGCTAAACAAACTGACTGGTATACATTCGGCGAAACAACCGCCGACTATGTAGAGCTTCCAAGCGGCAACTGCACCTTCTCACTTTGTGTAAGAAAAGGCCCTATCTGCCCCAATATTGACAGCTTTACTTTAGAATATGTTGAAGAAACCACAGACCCGACTGTTAACGTCGGAACAACAGAACCTACTGTTATACAGACGGAAGATTATGTCAGCACAGGCTGGCTTACCAGCGGTTATCCTATTTTAAACGAAACGTCTACTGTTGACAGCTCAAGAGTATGTGTTGCACACGTATCACACCAGGGTAACTATATATCATATTGGCTTAACGCAGAGCAAGAGGGCGACTATAACGTAACCTTAACCTGTTCTAACGGAAGCCCGTCTTATAAGTTCTCGCCATTAATCACAGTAAACGGTGTTGATCAATCAATATCGTTCACCATAGAAACAACACGTACTTCAAGCAATCCCTGGTATAACTTTGTAGATCAGGCTCCATTTACAATACACCTCAATAAAGGCTTCAATGTGCTTAAAATGGAGTGTACTAAAATTAACGAATTTCCTAATATAGACTACTTTACAATCTCTTATGTAAATCCTGACGCATCGCAGGCATCAACCAACGAGCAAGCGTCACAGCAAAGTGATAATATACTTCTCTTTGATGTTTACAGCGACCGATCAGTTATGGATGCGTTTTTAGACCAGATGACAGATGATGAGCTTTTACATCTCCTTAAAGCACAAAGCAGTGTTGGTGGAAGCACAACAGGCGGCATTGGTAATCTTGAGAAATACGATATTCCGCTTGCAATGACATCTGACGGTCCACAGGGTCTTCGTCTTGCAAAAACACAAGACAAAACTACTGCTTGGCCGAGTTCTACTTGTCTTGCTTCCTCGTGGGATGTAGAGGTTGTCAAGACCGTAGCCATAGCATTTGCAAAAGAAGCACACTCTTTTGATATCGATATTATTCTTGCTCCGGGTATGAATATCCACCGCGACCCGCTTTGCGGACGTAACTTTGAATATTATTCGGAAGACCCGCTTCTCACAGGTAAAATCGGCGCGGCATTTACAAACGGTTTTCAGTCTGAAGGTGTCGGTGTTTCAGTTAAGCACTTTGCTACTAACAACAGAGAACAAAACAGAATGAATCTTGATTCACGAGTTTCAGAGCGTGCACTTCGTGAAATTTATCTTCGCGGTTTTGAAATTGTTGTAAAAGAGGCAGACCCTTATACAATAATGTCTTCATACAACCTTCTTAACGGTAAAAAGGTTGGCGAAAACTATGAGCTTTTGACAGGAATACTCCGTACCGAATGGGGATACGACGGTCTTTTGTTTACCGACTATTCAAACAACTCCAGAAACGTTGCTGAGATTTTAGCAGGCAACGACCTTAAAATGCTCAACTCAAAGCCGGCTGAGCTGACAGCAGCTCTTGCTGACGGTGTACTTACCCGTGACCACCTTGAAACAAGCGCTAAGCGTGTTATAAACACAATATTAAAAACAAATTCGTTCAAAGATACATTATTAAATATTCCTGCAGTAGAGGTTACCGACGGCACAAGATTTAAGGCTGCTGAAAACATTTTCCGAAGCAAAATTGCCATCGCTCAGGAAACAGGCGACACTGACGGCGGAAACCACCTTGCATACTGCAATACCGATGCATATACAGAATATGTAATTGACGTTAAAGACAGCGGATACTATTCACTCACCGCGCGCGTTGCTTCGCCAGAAGGCGAAGGTTCCTTCGACCTGCTTGTAGACGGCGAAAAAGTAACTGATTTCAAGGCAATAAAAACAGGTGGCTATGGTATATGGGCCAATGCTGATACTTTTTCAAATACAATCCATCTAGAAAAGGGCCGTCATACACTGAAAATTAAATTTACACTTGGCGGAATGAACCTTAATTGGATTGAGTTTAACCGTGTACGCGTCTTGAATAATACAACCGACACAACATACTCAACACTTGAAAATGCCCTTAAAGAAGCAAAGGCAGAAGAAACCATTATACTGTCAGATGAGATAAGCGCAGGCTATGTTATAGTGACCCCCGGCGTTACACTTGATCTTAACGGCTACACACTCACCGCCGACTACGTGATCGGCTTTAACAACAGTAATGTTGTCGACAATAGCATTGCTAAAACAGGTAAGCTCGTAGCAGAGCAGAGCACTGTAAAGCTTGCAAAGACCAACTCGCAGCTGCCGATATATGACAGCGAAAACGGCTGCTACGTCTTCACCACGATACAGACCGACGGCCGCTATGACTACGAGGCGAACGGCGCTGCCCGCAGATACAGATTCTTCCCGTTCCTGTATGAACAGGGCAATATTACCGAAAGAGAGCTTGCTCACGGCATACTGAAAGAGCAGTTTGAGTCTTCGGGAGTAAAGCTTGGCGTACGGCTCACATATGACGTTACAGA
>JAZQDN010000093.1:0-3157 GCA_045546815.1 Eubacteriales bacterium | reverse complement strand
CTTTCATCTTCAGTTTATACCTGAAAAACCGAACAAAACGAAAAATATAGCCTTACACCGTAAAAAAGTGTAAGGCTATTGTTATTTAAGTGGAGTAAAATATGAGTTTATGACAGAGTACATCGGTTTATAAAAATTCATTATATTCCATATAGACATACCCGCAAGACCGAGTGAATTTACAAGCTGCATACGGGCATTTATACTGCGGGCATCTTCAAACCACACGATATGCTCTGAATTGTCTTTAAAATATGTGTAGTACGGTGTTTGTGAAACGGGGTCGAACATAATGTTGGCACCGACACGTCGGGCGCGATTTACTGCCTCTGTGTTTGACATTGATTCTGCGCGGCTTCCCGACTGATACGGAAGTGTCCAGTCATAAGCGTAGTTTGGTATACCGATGAGCACTTTTTGCGGGTCTATCTCACTTATTGCATAGCGCAGCACCTGCTCGACCTTGTCAATGGGCGCGACTGCCATCGGAGGACCGTAGGTGTAGCCCCACTCATATGTCATAACAAGAACGTAGTCGGCGGCGTTACCGAGCAGTGCATAGTCGTGTGCTTCATACAACAGTCCGCGCTGTGTGGATGAGGTTTTTGGAGCGACCGATACAAAGGTTTTATATCCGAGAGGTGACACTGTGTTTTTGAGTTTTGTAATAAACTGTGCGTACTCCTCACGATACTCTGACGGGATATATTCAAAGTCAACGTCGACACCGAAATAGTCCTGCGTTTCAAGCTGTGATACTATATTTTGAATGAGTGTGTCTGCAAACGCCTCGTCCTGCAGAACCTCGGCACTGCGCTGTGAGTTAAAATACCCTTCTTCCGTGAGCGTTGTGATAATAAGAAGCGGTTTTACACCCGAAGCTCCCGCAATTGCTATCATATCAGCGTCGTTTAGCAAAACGAGTGAGCCGTCAGCCTTTACGCCGTAGCTGAAGGGTGAAATGTGAGATATGAACGGCAGTGCCGATTGCAGAGCTCCCCTGTCGATATTGGGATAGGCATAGCCGTTAATTATTTTTTGCTGTTTTTGGTCATTTGCCGTCGGTATTACAATTGCCTGACCGATAATGAGTGTTGGCGTGACGGTGCTTCCGTTTTCGTTCATTAACTGCTCAATAGTAACGCCGTATTTTTTGCCGATGCTGTAAAGAGAGTCACCGGCTTCTACGATATGTATTTTCATAATAATCACCTGTAAACATTATATTTAGGTTTTGCATAAAATATTACGAGGTGATTATCATAACTAAAATATATATTGACCAGGGTCACAACCCCGAAGGTGTAAACGCCGGCGCCGAGGGCAACGGGCTGCGTGAGCAGGACATAAACTATGAGGTGGGTATTTATCTTGCAGAGCTTTTGCGCGAAAACGGTAATTTTGATGTAAGGCTTTCAAGACCTACCCCTGAAACGACACTTGGCACGACAAATGCCACCAGCCTTCAGGCAAGGGTAAACGATGCAAACAGCTGGGGTGCAGATTATTTTATCAGTATACATTCAAATGCGGCAGAAAATCCAAACGCAAACGGCACAGAGGTATATGTATATTCGCGCGCATCTGCCGCCTTTCCTCTTGCAGAGGATATTCAGGAGCAGATCGTCGACAGACTCGGCACACGCGACCTCGGTGTCAAGGAAAATCCGTCGCTGTACGTACTGCGCAGAACAAATATGCCCGCGCTGCTCATTGAGCTTGCATTTATAACAAACGAGAGCGACGCACAGCTTCTTCGCGATGACAGGTATATGTTTGCCTATGCAATCTATCAGGGCATACTCGAATATTTTGATATGAACTAAAAAAAGCCTCAACCGAGGCTTTTTTTAATTAGTTTTTTGTCAATTGATAAATAACTGCATTGTCCGTTCTGTACATAAAGAAAATTCTGATAATCGTCTAAAGTTGAAATTTTATTTAATTCCCCGTCAAAATATGAGTAAAGAGCATTTCCCATTACAAAATACATGGTATTTTTGTCACAACAGAGCGAAAGTTCATTTATATCCGAGCTTTCCAAAATGAGCTCGGTATTTCCGTTTTTGCAAATATACAAGCCATACGGCGAGCGTTGTGTGAACACAATATTTCCGTCATCGGTTATCACAAAATTTGATATAAGTTCTTTTGGATTTTCTTTGTCATAAATATCATGACCGAGGATAAGCTCTTTTTTGTCGGAGCCGAGTTTTGTTCTGTAGACCGAAAAAGTGCGGCTTGCGTGTTCTCTGAAATAGATATAGCCGTCATGGTAGTCAAAATGGCTTACTACTTCATTTGATAAAACTGGTTCAAGCGTTTTGTCGGCATTGCTGTAGCAGAAAAGACGCATATTTACCAAAATCAATATGTTATCGTCACAAACCTGCCAATCGTTTAATTGATTATTAAAAAAATCCGTGTCATCCAAAATAGGCTGACCATTGCGCGTTATTTCAAAGTTATAGCCGTAAATGTCTGACACGCTTTGATATGTAACACCGTCAACGACACATTTTTTAATAACCTGTTGGGGCTCTGATGCGTTGCTTTTTTCAGACGGATGTGGTTCGGTGGTTGCATATTGTGGAGATGTCGGGTCGTTGTCTTGTACCTCGGGCGCAGACTGACATCCCGATAACAAACAAATCATTAGAAGTATTGAAAACAATTTTTTCATAATATTGACCTCCTTTTTTATTATAACATATAAATGCATTCAAAAGTAAAAAAAGTTACAAGAAGAAAAACAAATTTTGCCTCACGCGATACTTGGGATCCTATAAAAAACACACCCCGATTATTCTTTGGGTGTGTGTATATTGTGCAGAATTTTAGTATCGTTTATAAATTTGAGAGTATGCTCAACCGCCTTTAAATAAGTGAGAAAAATCTTTGCTGTAGTTTCATAATTAAGCAAATTAATGTAATTTTCTATTACTTCCTGTTGAAAATCATCTAAATTTAACTGTGAGTAATCTAATTTTTCACCTATTTTCTCACTAAACGATGATTTCATATATAACGATTTATTATTCAGTGCATTTTGTAAATCAGTGTAATTAAGATGGGTAAGGATGTTATATATAGAAATAAGGTCTTTATCAAATTTTGATTCATCAATCATAGTAGTCTCCAAAAAATATTATTAGAT
>JAZQDN010000092.1:0-16954 GCA_045546815.1 Eubacteriales bacterium | reverse complement strand
CATTTTTTCATTTTTTTCAAAAATTTCGCGATAATTCACCTTTTATCACCCCAAAATAATCTCTTCTATTTACTATATACGACAAACTTTTAATAATTACTTTTTAAAAATTCAAAAAAAATAAAAAAACAGTTGACAAAGCCACTTTCGTCTGCTAGAATATATAGGCTAACGATCCATTAGCTCAGCCGGCAGAGCACATGACTTTTAATCATGGTGTCCGGAGTTCGATTCTCCGATGGATCACCAAAAATCCCGATTGCGTAAGCGGTCGGGATTTTTTATTAAAATGAAAGGGTGATAAAATGACAGTTATAATTGCAGAAAAACCAAGTCTTGCGCGAAACATCGCGGCGGGTATCGACGGCAGCTTTTCAAGAAAAAACGGTTATCTTGAGGGCAAAGACTATATTATAACGTGGGCATTCGGTCACCTTTTTTCGCTTTTTGATGTTGAAGATTACACGGGCGCGCAAAAGGGCGTCAAGTGGACGCTTGAGGGGCTTCCCTGCTTTCCCGACAGCTTCAGGTTCAAGCTGCGCGAGGGTGATGCGGGCGTTGCAAATCAGTTTGCGACAATAAGTGCGCTTGTCAACCGCGACGACGTTGACAGCATTGTAAACGCGGGGGATGCCGACCGCGAGGGTGAAATTATTATAAGGTTGTGTATCGACAACGCGCTTAAAACAAAAAAGCCTGTCTACAGGCTGTGGCTGCCCGACCAGACACCCGAAACGGTGGCGGCGGCACTCTCCGATATGAAATCGGGCGAAAACTACGACAGTCTCGCGGCAGAAGGCTTTGCGCGCACCTACGTTGACTGGCTTTACGGCATTAATCTTACGCGCTATGCAACACTCAAAACGGGCGTACTGCTGCGCGTGGGCAGGGTTATCGTGCCAATTGTAAAGGCGATATACGACAGGGATATGGCGATAAGAAACTTTGTGCCCGACATCTACTACACCATCGCGTCGGACGAGCAAACAAACGGTCACAAAATTGAGCTTGTCAGCAAAAAGAAGTTTGAAAAGACAAAACTCGGCGACGCACAGAAAACGTGCGACGAGTACAACGCGCAGACCGCGACCGTCACCTCTGTCAAGCGCAAAAACGATGTTTTAAAGCCGGGCAAGCTGTACTCGCTGTCAAAGCTGCAGAACGTGCTCGGTAAAAAGCATAAAATGTCGATGGAAAAGAGCCTTGCCACCGTGCAAAAGCTGTATGAGGCGGGCTATCTCACATACCCGCGTACCAACTCGGAGTATCTGGCAACCGCCGAAAAGGACAAGATAAAGAAGATTTTGCAAAACGTGTCGGCGCTCGGCTACCCCGTAAAGTTCCGCGACGACAAGACGATATTTGACGACTCAAAGATAGAGTCGCACTCGGCACTCACGCCCACCTATAAAATTCCCAAAAAGGATGCGCTGACCGACGATGAGATGCTCGTTTACCAGACGGTGTTCCGCCGCTTTGTCGCGGTGTTCTGCGCGCAGGACTGTAAAATTCAAAAAACCGAAATCAAAATATCGGTGGGCAATTTAGAAGACTTTTTGCTAAAGGGAACTGTTATTACAGAGCCCGGCTGGACCAAGTACGACGACACAAGCTCCAAGGATAAAATTCTGCCGCCGCTCGAAAAGGGCGACGTTGTGAACACAAGCTTTAAGCCGAAGGAAAAGGAGACCTCGCCGCCAAAGCACTACACCATTGAAACGCTTAACAACTATCTCAAAAACCCCTTCCGCGAGGACAAGGCGCAGGCGGAGGACGCGGACGATGCCGAGGAATACCGCGCGATGTTCGAGGGTCTTGAGCTTGGCACCGAGGCGACGCGCACGGGTATTATCGACAACGCCAAAAAGAGCGGCTATATCGAGCTCAAAAAGGACGTTTACCGCATACTGCCGCAGGGCGAGTACTTTATCGAGTCGCTGATGAAGATGGAAATATCAATGGATAAGTACAAAACATCGCAGCTCGGTCAGGCGCTCAAAAAGGTATACCGCAGTGAAATTACGACAGATGATGCGGTAAATCTTGCAAAGAGCGAGATTGCGCTCACCTTTGAAAGCAAGGAGATGCCGCCCGAAAAGGACAAAAACGACGGCTTTTACGGCGACAGGGTGGGTGTCTGCCCGCTTTGCAAAAAGGAGGTCGTCAAGGGCCGCTACAGCTACGGCTGTATGGGCTACAAGGACGGCTGTAGGTTTAAAATAAACAGCTATATCTGTAAGCGCGTGATATCGCTCTCCAACGCAAAAATGCTGCTCGAAACGGGAAGGACATCCAAGATCGAGGGCTTTATTTCCAAAAACAACAAGGAATTTTCAGCGTATCTAAAATTACAGCCCGACGGCAATATCACATTTGAATTCGATTAAAAAGGAGATGTAAAATTTACATCTCCTTTTTGAAGGGGATAGGAAAAATTTTTCAGAAGTTTCAAACCGAGCCGTAGGCTTACCCGACGGCGTACAAAGGTACGCCGAGTGGCGAGGTTTGGAAGTAGCAAAAAGCAAATAATTAAAGAGAAAAGTGTTGCAATAACGTTTAAAATGCAACACTTTTCTTTCATTTTATAATTCTGCAAGATTTTTGAAAATTAATTTTCCTTGTTTTGCCTTGCTTTTTGCGGTCTGGAGAATTTTTACATCTCCTTTTATATTTTATATTCACTGCCGTAATATTCGTCGGGCTCTTCCGTCTGCGGTGTGTGCATCTTTTGGGAGTAGCCGTGAAGCACCGCATCGACCTGCGCCTGCGTTATGGGTGAGTTTTTGAGAGTGGGCGGGATTTTTGCGAACATATGTCGGTAAATCATATGCGCACCGACATAGCCCGAAACGAGATTGCTGTGGCGGTAAATACCGTCTTCGCGAAGATCCTCGACCGAAACGCCGCTGTCGATGAGCCCTTCAAGCTCGCCGCGCCAGTCAAGCAGAGTTATGTTAAGACCGTAGTGCGCGCTGTCAATGACGCTTTGCGCCTCGTTGTGCGCGGGGAACATTATAAGATGTGTGCCCGACTGCGCGCACAGGTCGGAAAACTTTTTTGCGGCATCGACGTTTTCGTCGTTATAAAAGCCGCACAAAAAGACGTAGGAGTATTCGCCGCTTTTTATCTGCTCGCAGATATACAGGTCGTCGGCATAGTCGTGCGCCTGTACGTTGGGGCGCGCGACGGCGGTGAGCGAGTAGTCGGTGTCCCTTAACATATCCTCAAGTATCATATTGACGCGTGACGAGTTTATAAAGCTGTTGCCCAGCATTAAGATACGCTTTGAGCCGTTTGAGGTCGAGGGGTCGGGAAAATCGACACGCTCTGTCTTTTTTACGCAGAACGCGCTGTTATACAGCCTGTCGCCCGAGCTGTCGTCAAGCTCCCCATAGTCGACTGTTATATAGATATGTACGTTGTATATGCTGCCGCAGTCAGTGTTGAATTCATACACCCGACAAAAGCGCTCGCCCTCATATCTGTTAATCTGATACGACGTCATTACAAGACGCTCTTTGACATATTCAGTACCCGCCTCAAAATAGCTTTCGGGTGGGGCGGGCGGTGTTTTGGTAACGGTGCCGATGCTCATGTCCTCACACATTATGGTGTAGCCGTCGCCGTCCTTTTCAAGCGTCCAGTCGCGAGGCAGCTCAAGCTGAAGGCTGACCGAACCGTTTGAAAAGCGCACCTGCTGCCAGTCCGAGCTTTTATAAGCCTTGCATACAACCGACTTGTATGCGGGTGCCGTTTGCTCGGGATTTGGCGGTACGACCACCTCGATATCGGTCGGCACTGCCTGCTTTGAGCAGGAGCAGAGCAGTAAAATTATTAATAATGACGGTAAAAGTTTTTTCATCAGTTTCCTTTAATTTCGTTTTCGAAGCGGATCTTTTTGATCCATTTACCGCTTTTTAAGCGGATAACGCACCAGACTGCCTTGAGCACCTGGTCGATCTTTAAGAAAAAGTATATCCAGAAGGCAGGCATATCAAAGACGAATGCCGCGAGTATGCCGAGCGGGATTGACGCCACCCACAAAAAGATATTGTCGGTAAGCATCAGCATTTTGGTGTCGCCGCCGCCGCGGAGCACACCCTTTGTCATAATGCTGTTTGCCGCCTGAAATACGATGATCACCGCAATCGACAGCATAAGCTGACGCGCGATCGCCTGTGTTGTCGGCTCGAGGTTATACGCACGTATCATCGGCTCGGATATGGCGAGGATTATGCCCGCCGCAACAAGACCGAATATTATACCCAGCCCCAAAAACGCATAGCCCTGCTCATACGCTTTTTTGCGCTCGCCCTCACCGAGCGTGTAGCCCGTGACGATAGCGCCCGCCTGCGAAAAGCCCTGCGTAAATACCGAGCTTAACTGCTGGGTGACGGTGGTGACTGCGTTTGCCGCAACAAAGCTCTCGCCGAGACGCCCGATTACCATTGCAACAGAGCTGTTGCCGAGAGCGAGGATGCCGTCGCTGATAAATACGGGGATGCTGATGCGGATATATTCCTTCCACAAAACACCGACGGGCTTGAATATATCCTTGAGGCGAAAGCCGATCTCCTTTTCTTTAAAGAACAAAAATCCACAAATTATTACAAATTCAAAAATGCGCGCAATCAGCGTACCGATCGCCGCACCCGCCTCCTCCATACGCGGTGCGCCGAGCTTTCCGAAGATAAATACATAGTTTGCGCCGACGTTTATAAAAAACGCGGCGATGGAGGTGTAAAGGGGTATTCGCACCTGGTTTACGTTACGAAGGACGAGTGTGCAGGTGACTGACAGCCCTAAAAGGTAGTAGGTGACAACCGACCAGTTGAGGTAGGTTATGCCGTGGTTGATAATAGCTGCTTCATCGGTGTATATCCGCATAATAAGTCCGGGGCAGAGCGCGGTTGCCACGCAAAACAGCGTTGACATTATCAGGCAAAGCCGGAGCATTATCGACACCGTCTTTTTGAGGGCGGGTCTGTCCTTTGCACCGAAGTAGCGCGAAACAAGCACCGACGCGCCCATGCCGATGCCCATACAGAAAATATGAAAGATATTTATAAACTGGTTGGCAAGGTTGACTGCCGACAGCTGTGTTTCGCCGAGCGTTCCTACCATTATCGAGTCCATTGTATTGACACCCGTGGTGATAAGCCCCTGCATTGCAACGGGCAGTGCGATTTTGCACACCTGCTTGTAAAACGATTTGTCTTTTATGAATAAACTGTGCATTTTATTTGAGTTCCGTTCCTATGTAAGAAACGCGTCTGAAATCGTCGGGGTTTTTGCGGATAATGTAGTCGATGTACGAATCAATCATATTGGCGGTAAGGATATAGCCCGCCGCGTTCATATGCCCGTAAAGGAAAAACTTATCCTGAAATTTTTCGTCGTACTTTGGACCGTAGGTGTACAGGTCAACAAGATAGCAGTTTTCGTAAGCTTCGCAAATGCTTTTTAAAAGCTCGCGGTAGGTGGCGGCGGTCTCGTTTTTTCCCTCGCGTTCAAAGCTGTGGTCGGGGATCGTCACAAGAAAGAACTTTGCGCGGGGCTGAATTGCCTTAAGACGCTTGATGATAGTTAAATAGTAGTGTGCAAAGGTCTCTTTGCTGTCGTCGTTTTCGTCGCCGATACTGCCCGCTTCAAACTTGTTGGCATCATTAACGCCGAGCGCGATGACATAAGCCTGGCACGCGTACTCGGGGCTCCAGAAGCGCATTTTGTCGGCAAAAGAATCAACGTATTCCTTTGCTGTCATACCGCCTCTTGAAAAGTTGTAGGCTTTTAAGCCGTTTTTGCGTGCGATATACTGACCCCACGAATATTCGTAGTAGTCGTGATAGCCGCGGTTGCCCTCGCTGTCGAGCGACTCAAACTCGCCCGATGAAAGACTGTCGCCGATAAAGCCGACTGTGCGGAATATCGCCATATTGCTGATGCCCGTCACAAAGCTGTCGAGCGGTTTTTCGTTGTCGTTATATAAAAGCTTGTTCCAATCCATTATTTTTCTCTCCTCGGTTTTTTATAATTTTAGCACTTATTAAAATAATTTGCAATAAATTGAAACATTTTTGCCTTCTCGTTACATATGTAAGTGAACGGTATTGAAAAATATCCAAAATAATATAAAATAAATTTAAAGGAGGTTCTGTTTATGAAAAAAATAATTGCATTGATGCTTGTGATGCTGTTAGCATTTTCGCTTGTTGGGTGCAAGTCGAAAGGCTACTCCGACGACGAAGAAATTGCAATTCCCGATGTCGAACACAGCAACACAACCGAAAATCAATCGAATGCTGAGGCTTCGGACGGTGAGCAACAACCTCAAAGCGAAAAATCCGGTTACGAAGAAGATGTAATTCCCGACACTGCTGTACAAGAGAACCTTCCGGACGAGCAGACGGAGGCTGAAACTTCCGACAACGAAAATGAAAAAAATTCATATATAGAAGACAGTTGTAATGATTCCGGTAACATAATCATTACCGACAGCCACGAGTTTTCAGGTGACGACTCGTACACAGATGATTATACTACATCACAAAACAGCACACCGCAGCAAGAATATGAAACGATAGGTCCGACAGGTGTTCGCAAATTTAAAAGTGTTTCGGAAATATTAGCAGCATCCGATTACGTAGTTGTTGCATCGCCAACACAGGATTATACCGAAGCCGAACAATGTTGGTATACCTATTCAACGGAGCCGACAGACGATTTTGACAAGGCTTCGTTTTCAATATCTTTTTGTGTTCGTCCGTTTAAAATAACCGAGGTTATTAAGGGTCCTGACAAAAGTCTGACTGAAATAAATATTTGTCAGAACATACTGACAAATAATGGTGAAACAAGAATTTTGACAGGTAACTATCGTATGAATCCAGATACCAAGTATCTTATTTTTCTTTATAAATCGGAGACGAATGAAGAACAGTATTTCCCGTTTTTGTTTCAGGGTGTATACACCTTTGACCATGTCACCGATGCAGAGCTGTGGCAGACAAACCCGACCTTATACGATGAGATAGAAAACAGGTTTGCAGACAAAATAAAAAAAGAGGTGGATTAAGTCCACCTCTTTTGGTTTACGGTCTGTATTTGTTGACGATTTCGAGCATCTTGTCGTAGTTTGCCTCCATCTCTTCGACAAGGCGCATCTGTGTATGCGCGCGAACAAGGTTGTGCTCGGGGTATGCTACCTTAAAGTATGTATCGCCGTCAATATAGTCGGTCAAAAATCTTGCGCCGCACTCATAGGTCATCATAATCGCACCGTGGGGCAAAAGTCTGATCTCGTCGTCGGTGAGCGCGTCACCCACACCCTCAAAATAGCCCTTAACGTACGCTTCGTAAAGCTCGAGTGAAAAATGAACCTTATCAAGATCCTTTTCGTCCTCGGCAGCGGTCGACGCACCGAAGCGGATCGAGTCGCCGAAGTCGTTTATTGAAAGACCGGGCATAATGGTGTCAAGGTCGATAACGCAAGCCGCCTTACCCGTCTTTTCGTCAAGAAGCACGTTGTTGAGCTTTGTATCGTTGTGTGTAACACGAAGGGGGAGTGTCACGCCTGTGTCGATCTTGCCCTCGCGGGATACAAAGAACTCATACTCTGCTTTTACGTTTTCAAATCTGCCGCTCTTGTTTTGTTTGGCGGCGGTTTTTAAGTTACCGATACGCCATGCGGTGTTGTGGAAATCCTTGATAGTCTCAAAAAGAGTGTGTGCAGGAAAATCCTTAAGCTTTTTCTGAAAGCTGCCAAAGCCGACTGCGCTCTGATAAAAGTCGTCAGCGTTGCGTGCCGCGTCAAGACCGATAACGTTTTCGATAAACCTGTACATTCTGTAGCAGCTGCCGTCGATGTCAAGGTATTTGTCGCCCGACTTGGTTTTGACAAAGCTGATTGTCAAATCACTTGGGTAGTTTTCCTTTAAGTACTCGGTAACTGCAAAGAGGTTAGCCATAAGCTCATCGGGGTTTTTAAAAACGTTGGTGTTAATGCGCTGGAAGGTATATTTACAGCTGTCGGTTATAACAAGGTTTGTGTCGTTGATATGACCGTTGCCGAGCGGCTTTATGTCGACAATGCTGCCGTCAATATCAAACTGCTCAATTATATTTTTCAGTTCCATAATTTATCCGGATAAAGCCCCTTATCTTTAAGTGATTGGATGCCTGCAGTAACCTGCGGCTTGTCTTCTGCGTAGGTAACACCGTACCATTTGTCAGGTGTTGTGAGCACGTCAACAGAAGCAATACCGTCCTTTAACATATCGTCAACAACGATAGGCAGGAAAAATTCGCTCTTGAGCGGGTTTTCCTTTGCGGTGGTTGAAAGGAATTTGGGGAAGCGTTTTTCGAGCTCGTCAATGAACTCCTTGTTGTAGCCCCACATATTCATAGACGCGATGCTGTCACCGGAAAGTGCGGTGTAGGTGTTGCCGCCGTCCTCTGTGAACTTTGCGTTGTCGCCGTCCATCTCGATCTGTGTGCGCTCGTCAATTTTTTTAAGCTTGCCGTCCTCTACAACGCAGATGCCGCGGGCAACAGAGCCCTTATCGGTGAGTGTGTTATAAAGCTTGTAGCCAACAAGAGCAATACCGTATTTGTCGCCCTTGTTTTCGCTCATAAGATGGTCATAGAGCACCTTGTATGCTGTCGGTCCGTAGTAGTCGTCAGAGTTGATAACGGCAAAGGGACCGTCAATTACGTCTTTACAGCAAAGGATAGCGTGAGCAGTACCCCACGGCTTTACTCTGCCTTCGGGAACCTCAAATCCTTCAGGGATCTTGTCAAGCTCCTGATATACATATTCAACATCGACGATTTTTGAAATTCTGTCGCCGATGCACGCCTTAAAATCAGCTTCGATCTGGTGCTTTATAACAAAAACAACCTTTTTGAAGCCCGCCTTAAGAGCATCATAAATTGAAAAATCAATGATAACGTTTCCGTGGCTGTCGATAGGGTCAATTTGTTTGAGACCGCCATAGCGGCTGCCCATACCTGCCGCCATAACTACAAGTGTAGGTTTTGACATAATAATAATACTCCTTCCAATTATATCTAATGATAGTATAACATAGCAATTTTGCAAAAAGCAACACCATTTTTTGACTTTGTCTTTAATTATACAAATAGCAACTGAATTTGTTGACTTTAAAGTGTTTACATTATATAATATATCTATTATTTTAACTTACGAGGTATGCTATGACAATTATCGGCGGGCTTAACAGTGTGCCCGATGTAAAGGTTCTGGTTTTGTATATTTTAAACTACGCGGGCACGCCGCTCTCAAAGGACAATATTGTCAAAATTGCGATGCAGGACGGGCTTGTGCAGTACTTTGATCTTATGCAGGCGATCGACGAGAGTCTGCTTACGGGGCTTATTGACATTATCGGTCAGGACTACCCCGACATTCTGCGTATAACCGAGGTGGGTAAGCAGACGCTGTCTATGTTTGAAAAGACGCTGCCGCACAACGTTGTGCGCAAAAATCAGTCGGCACTGCTCAAAATGCTTGCCGATATTGAGCGCGGACGCAACGTAAAGTCGGATATACAGAAAAAAAACAGCGGCTACGAGGTGTGCTGTACCCTGCTTGACGGCGACGACACCCTGCTTGAGTACAAGCTGTTTGTGCCGACACAGATTCAGGCGCAGATGATCGTTGACCAGTTTGAGACCGACCCGACAGGCAAGTATAAGAGCATTTTGCAGCTGCTTATCGACGAAAAACTTTTTGAGGATGATATCTAAATGAAAAACAGGACAAGGGTTTTATTTTTTGCCGCCTTTTGCGTGGTCGTTGTGTTTTCGTTTTTTATTGTAAGGGCGTTTACCAAGCCGCCGCAGCAGGCGATCGACTTTTCGTTTGCCACACACAGCGGCAGTGTGAACGGGCTTTTCGATATTGCAAAGACAAACGGCGCGGTGCTTATCTTTTTTGACCCCGAGGTCGAGGGCTCAAACGACGTGCTCACCCGCGTTATCAGCGGTGCGGGCGATACGACGGTCATTGCGGTGTCGGTCAGCACGCTTGATGAGGGCAAGCAGCTTGAGCTTTTGCCGCAAAACGCAAAAACGCTGGAAAATCTCTGCTTTGTCAGCGAGGAGATCGTAAAGCTCTATAACATCGGCAACGCACCCGTTACATACTTTATCGACAGCGAGTTTTACGTAACCGACGCGTATGTCGGCAACATCAAGGACGAGACGATAAAAAAATGCGTCGGCAAGCTGAAATAATATATTGACTTTTTTAGTTTAAAGTGTTACTATGTTAAAGCGATAACTGAAAGAGGTAAATGTAAAATGGATATATTTAAGAGCGAGGGCGTGGAGCTTTTGGTGAGTGCACTTATGATGCTCGACACCCGCGAGGAATACGAGGCGTTTTTAGAGGACCTGCTCACTACAAAGGAGCTGCTTGATCTGTCACAGCGGCTTATGGTGGCAAAGCTGCTTACCGAAAAAAAGGTGTACAGCAAAATCGCTGAGGAAACGGGCGCAAGCTCGGCGACGATCAGCCGTGTAAACCGCAGCTTTTGCTACGGCAAGGACGGGTACAAGACTTTGTTTGACAAGCTTGAAAAATCAGAATAAGTTAAGGGGCATTTACAAATGCCCCTTTTTATGTAAGTGGGGAAAAAGATGGTAGATATAGTATATGGCAGAGCGGGCAGCGGTAAAACGTACACGCTTATGAACGAAATAGAAACGGTGGCGGCAGGCGGCACACCGGCTATTGTTATTGTGCCGGAGCAGCTGTCGATGACGCGCGAGTTTTATATAAACAGCAGGGGACTTAAAAATGTAAGCGTGCTCAGCTTTTCGCGCTTTGCAAACACTGTTTTCAGAAGCCTCGGCGGCACCGCAAAAAAGCATCCTGACAAGGCGATGCAGGCGGCGGCTGTCTATCTTGCCGTGCAGAAGGTGTATGACGACCTGCGCTATTTTAAAAGCACCGCCTTTACCCACGGCTTTATAACGGCGCTCATTTCCACCTTTTCCGAGTTTGATACAAACTGTATGAGTGAAAAGGCGGTGTTTGCAATACCTGACGGCGAGCTGTCAGAGCGCACAAAAAACAAGTACCGCGATATGTTCCTCATTTACAGCGAGTATAAAAAGATGTGGACCGACGAGTACAAGGACCCCGCGGGCGACATTGTCGAGGCGGCGGCTCTCCTTGAGCTTAACGATATATATAAAGACACCGTCTTTGCCTTTGACGGCTTTTACGGCTTCACCCCGCAGCAGCTGACGCTCATTGAGCAGATAGTGCGTCAGTCGCCGCGCTGTGTCTTTGCGTTTACGACCGATATGGACAGCGACATTTTCAAAACGGTGACAGACGAGGTGCACCGCCTTGAAAGGCTGTGTAAAAAGCAGGGGGCGGATATAAACCGCGTTTTTGTCGGCGACAAAAACTATAAGCACACGGCACCCGCCATTGTCTACGCGGAAAAAAATGCGTTTGACCTGTGCGTAAAGAAAAGCGACGCGGAGCTTTGTGGCATCAGCATTTACCGCGCTAAAAATATAAACGATGAGCTGGGATATATTGCCTGCAAAATCAAAAACGACGTTTTAAATAACAAGTACCGCTACCGCGATATTGCGGTCATCTGCCCCGCGGCAGCCGACATCCGATTTCTGATGGCGTCTGTTTTTGAAAAGCACGGTATCCCCGCCTTTACCGATACGGGACGCACCCTGCGCTCACAGCCGCTGTGCGCCTTTGTTTCGGCGGCATTTGACATTGTAAAATACGGCTTTGAGGCACAGTATGTCCTGCGGCTGTTAAAGACGGGGCTTGCGGGGGTCGCCTTTGACGACATCAGCCTGCTCGAAAACTACCTGCGGGTGTGGAAGCTGCGCTCAAAGCATTGGGACGGCGAGCCGTGGACCAAAAATCCCGACGGTATCGGCGGCTTTGAAAAGGAGATCGACGCGGAGCGGCTTGACAAAATTAATTCAATCAGGTTTTTTGTGCAAAAACCGCTTGAACGGTTTAAAAGCGCGGTGAGCGGCACGCGGAGCGCCGACGAGATTCTGCGCGCGGTGTACACGCTGACAGAGGACTTTGGCGTTAGAAAAAATCTTGAGCTGACGGCGGACGGCTTTTTACAGGCGGGCGAGCTTTCGCTCTATAACGAGTACACGCGCGTGTACGGCGTGTTTATAGATATGCTCGACAGCATTTACGAGTCGTGCGGCAGTCGGAAAATGAACTGCGACCGGTTTTATGATATGTTCTGCGTCTGCGCGGCAAGCTGCAGCGTTGTGTCGCGGCCGTCGCGCACGGACGAGGTCGTGTTTGCATCCCTCGGTCAGGCGCGCGCAGAGGACAAAAGGTGTGTGTATATCCCGCGCCTCAATTCTGCATATATCCCCGGCGGTACGGCGGGCAGCTCGCTCATTACTGAGGCGGACAAGCGCATCTTTTCGCAGTACGGCATCGCGGTGTCGATGGACGCAAGGACGACCGCCGCGCGCGAGTATTTTGATTTTTACTGCGCGCTGACCTCGCCCACTGACGAGGTGTGTCTGTCCTACTCCATCTTTTCGGTGACGGGCGACGCGCTGAACCCGTCGCAGTATCTTGAGGCGGTGCAAAAATCGGTGGGTATACAGCCGATTACCGAAAAGGACCTGCCGCCCGAGTTTTTGCTTGTGAGCATTGCGGGCGCGGGCGACTACGGCGCAAGGACGGGCGACAGTGCCGCGACCGAGGCGGTGCTTGACATAAAGGGCTATGCCCCGCACATAAACAAAAGCGGCAAAAACACTCTGTCGCAAAGCGTGGTGGAGGGGCTTTACGGCAAGCATCTGCACCTGAGCTTTTCGGGTATGGAGGAGTTTGTAAGCTGCCCGTTCAAGTTTTTTGTAAACCGCGGTCTGCGCGCCAAAAAGAGCGATCCCGTTGAGTTCAAGCCCGCAAACATCGGCACGTTTATTCACAAAGGGCTTGAGGACCTGCTTTCAGGCGACTACGATATCTCGTCGCCCGAGTCGGTAAGCGCCGCTGTCGACAAGATCGCCGATAACTATATGCAGACGGAGCTTTGCGACTGTATCGGTCGTTCAAAGCGCTTTGACTATATGTTCGAGCGGGCAAAATTTGCGCTGGCGAGCGCGTCGCAGAACGTGGCGGAGGAGATACGCAACTCCGACTTCAAGCCGTATGCGAGCGAGGTGGATATCTCGCAAAGCTGCAAGCCGTATCAGCTTAAGGACGGCTACACCCTCACACTGACAGGCAGTATTGACCGCGTTGACAAAACAGACGACGGTCTTGCAAAGATAGTCGATTATAAAAGCGGCACGCAGGCGTTTTCGTTTAAAAAGATGTACAACGGACTGTCGCTTCAGCTGCCCGTATACGCGTCGGCGGTCCGCGGGCAAAGCCCCGACACCGACATTGCGGCAATGTACTATTTGAAGGTGGGTATGCCAAAGGTTGAAAAGGTCGGCTTTAAGGGTATGGACGACGAGCAGTATCAAAAAGCGCTTGAAAAGTACTACACACGCGACGGCGTGTTCAGCGCGCGGGACAATATACCCTATCGGCTTGACAACACGGGCAAGCTGTTTTCTAAAATAAAGGACGAGCGCAGACTGTCCGACACGCAGATGAACGCGCTCATTGACTTTGCCGCTGACAGAATAACAAAGACGGGGCAGGCGATAGCAGAGGGACGCGCGGACATCGACCCCATCTGCGACAAGGATGCAAACGCCTGCGAGTACTGTGACTTTGGACATATATGCGGATTTTCGAATAGCGAAAAAGAGGGCAAAAGGCTTGATGCCTTGCCCGAGGATTTTTTAAAGGACGAATAGAATGGAATTTACCTCTGACCAACAAAAAGCAATAGATATGCACGGCAACTCACTGCTTGTGTCCGCCGCGGCGGGCAGCGGTAAGACGGCGGTGCTGACAGAGCGCGTTGTGCAAAAGCTGATTGGTAACAAGCCTGTTATGATCGACAGGCTGATGATACTCACCTTTACCAATGCCGCCGCCGACGAGATGAAAACGCGAATTTCAAAGCGCCTTTACGCGCTTTTGGAAAAGGACAGTGAAAACGCGATTTTAAAAGAGCAGCTGTCGCGCCTTGCCGATGCACACATTTCGACAATACACTCCGCCTGCCTCGAGATCGTGCGCGAAAACTTTGAGTCACTCGGTCTTGACCCGCGTTTTTCGGTAGGGGATGAAGCGCGCCTTGCACTGCAAAAGGCGGACACGCTGTACGACTTTGTCGAAAAGCTGTATGACGATTACGATACCGACACCGACGCAAAGACGGTCATTGACGCGCTTTGCCGCGGACGCGATGACAGTGCGCTTTTTGATATGCTCGATAAGGGCAGCAGTCTGCTTGACGACATCGCATTTTACGACCTGTTTTTGCAAAAGGTGAAGACGGCGGACTATACAAAGGACGCGCTTGATATTGTAAAGGACGAGCTTTCGTATATGATGTCCGTCTACGGATATCTTATCGAAAATGCGCACGAAAAGGCGGCGGAGTTTTTGCAGGAGGAGTGCGACCGCCTCGAAGCTATTGTAAGGTGTACAGACGGCGGCGATTACGACGCGGTGTATGCGATGTCGCAGGCGATGGAGTTTAAGCGTTACCCCGTATGTCCCAAAAAGGACGTCGCCGACCCGCAGGCGTGGAGCGAGATTTCAGAGCAGCGCAAAAAGCAAAAGGAGTACTTTATAAAAATAAGGGACGTATTCTTGTATGCAGATTACGAGCAGGTACAGCGCGACAGACAGCGCGAGCTGCCCGTTATAATCAGCTTTCTTAATCTGTGCAACAGACTTAACGGAATACTGCTTGAAAAGCGGCGCGACGAGCGGCTTGTCAGCTTTGGCGATATTGAGCGGTACACGCTCGGGCTTGTTATCGAAAGCTATGACGGGCAGACGCTTGTGCGCACACCGCTCGCAAGGGAGCTGTCAGAGCGCTATGACGAGATAATCGTTGACGAGTATCAGGACACGAGTGAGGTGCAGGACCTTGTTTTCAGAGCGCTGTCAAAGGACGAAAAAAACATATTTACGGTCGGCGACGTAAAGCAGAGCATTTACCGCTTCCGCGGTGCACAGCCGTCGCTGTTTCTCAAAAAACAGCAAAGCTATGTTTACCCGCAAAAAACGGAGCTTGAGCACCCGTCAAAAATTGACCTTTCGTGCAACTTCCGTTCGCACCCGCTGATACTTGACTATATAAACCGCGTGTTTTACATACTGATGACAAAAAAACGCGGTATTGACTACAGCGACGGCCACGCGCTTACACCGTCAGACAGATTCGGCGGCACAAAGGCTGCGGGCGTCGATATCACAATGCTTGTGACGCGCGACCCTGCAATGTCGACGGTTGCCCCGCGTCTTGAGGTGGAGGCACGATACGTTGCAAAAAAGATAAAAAGCATAATCGGTAACGAAATAATATTTGATGTAGGCGAGCAAAAGGAGCGCGCAGTTGAGCCGCGCGACATCGCTGTGCTGCTGCGCGCACCCAAATCGTGCGGTGCTTTGTTTGAAAAGGCGCTCGAGCGCGAGGGGCTTGCCTGTCAGAACAACAACCCCAGCGAAAAATATCTCGATTCGCCCGAGGTGCGTCAGGCGATTGCGTTTTTGCAGGCGATAGACAACCCGTATGACGACATTCCGCTCATAACGCTGATGTACTCGGATGTGTTCGGCTTCAGTGCCGACGAGCTGGGCAAGATCCGCGCCGACTGCAAGCGCACGCTCTTTTACGATGCGGTAAAGGAGAGCGCAAAGACAAACAAAAAGTGCGATGACTTTATAAAAATGCTGTCAGAGCTTCGTGCGCTCAGCCTCACCTGTACCGTGTACGACCTTATTGGCGCGGTGTACGAAAAAAGCGGTATGCTGATACGTGTGCAGGATGAGCGCAAGCGCGCAAACCTTATGCTGCTGCTCGAGCTTGCGGGCGCGTATGAGGCGGACTGCTACCGCGGACTGTTTGCGTTTATAAGCTATCTTATAAAGCTGTCCGAAAACGACAGCAAGCTGCCGTCGGCGCGGCTTGGCGCGACCGACAACTGCGTAAGCCTTTTGTCGATACATCACTCAAAGGGTCTTGAGTATCCTGTGGTGTTTTTGTGCGACTGCGGTGCGCAGATACGCGACAACACAAAGGGCGAGCTTCGGTTTGACGCTGACTTCGGCATCGGCGGGAATATCCGCGAGAGCTCACCCCATCGCGAGTTTTCGGGGCTTGCGCGAAACGTTATAAAGCACAGGACGGCAAACGCCGATATTTTTGAGAGCATACGCCTTTTGTATGTTGCGCTCACGCGCGCACAGTCGCGGCTGTATATTACGGGCTGTGTAGGTATTACCGAGGCGCAACGGCTGATAGTTGAGTGCGACAGCCTCGGACAAGACAGCATTTGCAAAAGCCCGTCGTTTTTAAAGTGGATCGTCTGCAGTATTATAAACACGACAAATGCAAACCCGATCCGCTCGGTTGCAGGTCTTGGCGCGATAGGCGGTGAGAAAGTCAGCGGCATAAGCGTGGACGCTGTGATAATTGACGGTGAGGAGCGAAGCAGTGTATCGGCAGAGGTGCAAAAAGAGGTTAGCGGAAAGTTTACAAAGGACGAGATAAAGAAACTCATAACCCGCGTGCCGTCAGGCGTTTACGACATCCCCGCAAAGCTGTCGGTGTCGGAAATAAAGGACTTTAAAAAGCAAAAGACGTCGGGTGCCTCCTACAAAAAGCCGAGGTTTTTGCAGGGCGGTGTTACGGGTGCTGACCGCGGCAACGCGACGCACAAGTTTTTGCAGTTTTGCGATTTTGAAAAAATAACCGACCGCGAGTCGTTTTTGCAAGAGAGCAGGCGTCTTGTTGAGTACGAGTTTATTACAAAAGCCGAGGCGGCGCTGACC
>JAZQDN010000091.1:0-8481 GCA_045546815.1 Eubacteriales bacterium | reverse complement strand
GCATAAATAATTCTCATATACACGCGGATATTATTCAGTATTTTGCGTAAAAACTCACTCTGCGTTTCGGTGTGCTTGCACACCTTGTCAACGACGATTGCGATAACAAATAGTACTGCAATTGCAATCGGCTGCCATATTGCAAGCTTTGCGTTTGTCACAAATCCGAAAACAGATACAAACAGGACCTGACATTCGATAAACAAGACAACAATCACCGCTATCTTGATTATCAATCGGTATTTGTTGTAAAGCTTAACGAGTGCATACCCGAGCTTTACAAAAAAACCGCCTGTCTTTTGCAAAAATGCAACAAACTTCTTTTCCGAGTACTCCTTTGGTGTGTACTCGCCGATTTTAATTGTGCTTTTAAAAAGACACAGCGCCGTTATAATCTCTGCGGGCGTCAGTATGATTATTCCCGCAAGTAAAAACAGCAGATATCCCGACATGATGTAAAGCCCGATAAGCGCCGCCGCAATCAGATACAGCGTTACCGTTCCCGCAACTGTCGGCAGTGTCCCCGGTTTTATTTTTTTATAAAACATAAAACTTCTCCATAATAATTAAATATAATATATTTTAATATATTAATGGCAATTCGTCAAGAATATTAAAAATGTTTACAAATATTACATAAAAAAGCGCTCTCAAAACGAGAGCGCTTTAACTTTATTGTTTTGATGAAAACAGGTAGTTAATAAGAAGCGTTGCACCGATTATGATACCGATTACAACAAAAATAACAAGCATACCGATTCCCATATAACGCAGATTGCTCACAAAGTTGAGCGGTTGAAAAACTAAATTATTCATTTTTTTATCCCTCCGTTATGAAAACAGGTTAAGAATGATGCCGCCGGCGATTACAGAGGCAATCTGACCTGAAACGTTTACGCCGATTGAGTGCATAAGAATAAAGTTCTGCGGGTCTTCCTTAAGCGCCATTTTGTGAACAATACGACCTGACATAGGAAATGCAGAAATACCTGCTGCACCGATCATCGGGTTTATCTTCTTTTTAGAGAATACGTTGAGCAGCTTTGCAAACAGTACACCGCCTGCTGTGTCAACAACAAAGGCGATAAGTCCGAGACCTAAAATGAGGAGTGTATCCACCTTTATAAACTGCTCTGATGTCATATTGAATGCAACAGAAATGCCGAGGAATATTGTGATGAGGTTTGCAAGCACTTTCTGTGCAGTCTCCGAAAGTGATTCGAGCACACCGCACTCGCGGATAAGGTTACCGAACATAAGAAATCCGATAAGCGCAGTAGCCTGCGGAACAATGGCGGATGCCACGATTGTAATAATAACAGGGAACATAATGCGTGTGAGCTTGCTTACTGATTTTTGCTCGTAGGGCATCTTTATCTTACGCTCTTTTTTAGATGTAAGAAGCCTTATAACAGGCGGCTGAATAATCGGTACAAGTGCCATGTACGAATAAGCCGCAACGGTGATTGCGCCGACGTACTGCGACTCGAGTGTGTTTGCAACGGCGATTGATGTGGGACCGTCTGCCGCACCGATAATTGCAATTGAAGCGGCATCTCTGATATCGGGGAAAAAGATGCTCGCCATACACAGTGTGAAAAAGATACCGAACTGTGCTGCTGCACCGAAAAGCATAAGCTTGGGGTTTGAAAGCAACGGACCGAAGTCGATCATCGCGCCGATGCCGATAAACAGCAGAAGCGGAAACAGCTCGTTTGCAATACCCGCTTCATACAGCTCCTTGATAGGACCTGTCAGCGCGTCCGAAAACGGTATGTTTACAAGAATTGTGCCAAAGCCCATCGGCAAAAGGAGTGACGGCTCCATCTCCTTGCTTATTGCAAGGTAAATGAGCAGACAGCCGATAAGTATCATAATAATGTCCTGCCACGAAAAAGCCAGCAGGTTTTTATAAAGAATATCCATAACTGTTTATACTCCCTCCGGACTATCCGAGAACAACGAGCGGCGCACCTGTGTCGACGGTTGAGCCTTTTGTTGCAACAACCTGTGTTACAGTGCCGTCACGCGGTGCGGTGATTTCGTTTTCCATCTTCATAGCCTCAAGAACTACAAGAACAGTGCCCTGCTTTACAGCCTGTCCTGCGGTAACGTTTACCTGCAAAACGGTGCCCGGCATCGGAGCGT
Source organism: Eubacteriales bacterium (assembly GCA_045546815.1). Classification (GTDB taxonomy): domain Bacteria; phylum Bacillota; class Clostridia; order Oscillospirales; family QAKW01; genus RGIG9041. The sequence continues at coordinate 6,333 of JAZQDN010000091.1, read as the reverse complement.
TTATAGTATCTCCTGCGCCTGTCACTGCGGGAGCTGCGGCAGGTGCTGCGGGTGCCTCGGGTGCTGCAGCGGGTGCTGCTGCAGGAGCGGGAGCTACGGGTGCTATTGCCTCGTACTCGTCAAGGAGTATTGCCTTGCCCTGCTCGACCTCTACTTCATATGTGCGACCTTCTAAAGTGATTTTATATTTCATTATTCATCAACCTCCTTAATGGAAATAAAACGCAGTTCGTTTAAGGGCTTACCCGTTTTGTTTGCAACGATTGCCATGACCATTGCCGCAGTTCTCGGCTCAACGTTATTGAGCTTTATGTGTCCTGCCGACCCCGGTGCAACAGCCGTTGACTGCTCTTTTTTGACCTCGGGTGCGCTCTGTACGGTCTTTGCCTTTTTATCGGAAAGCCATTTGCGTATCACCATTACAATAACAACTATAAAAAGTGCGGCGACAAGCACAATTGCGATATAGTCGGGTTGTGTAGCTGCGGTATTATTCATATCTGCATACCCCCTTAACATTCAGTAATGGTATAGGTTACCTCGCGTTCTTCCTTGCGCTTTCTTTCTTCAAAATACTTTTCTGCAAGGTTGGGGAATGCGATGTAACTTAAAATGTCTTCGTCCGAGCGTGCAACGCCCTCAAGCTTTTTGCGTGTATCCTCCACGATAGGAGAAAGCGTGTCTGCATAACGTGTTTCAAGCGGCTTTTCGTCGCCTAAAATAAGTTTTTGTATTTCGGGGTCAACGGGTGCGGGAGTGCGACCGTATTCGCCGCGGCAATATGCCTTTATTTCTTTTGAAACTGTTTTGTAGCGCTCACCGTCAAGAACGTTGCGCACAGCCTGAACACCAACCATCTGCGATGTGGGTGTTACAAGCGGGGGATAACCCATATCAGCGCGTACTCTCGGCGTCTCTGCGAGTGCATCGTCAAATTTGTCGAGCGCATTCATCTGCTTTAGCTGACTCATAAGGTTAGAGAGCATACCGCCGGGAATCTGATAGGTAAGACACTGCGTATCGGTTGCCATCGCCTTGTGCATAAGTGTACCGTCATTTATAAACTCCTCGCGTACACCCTTAAAGAAATCAGCCATTTTCGTGGTAGCGCTGTCGTTAAGATCCACCTCGTAGCCGAGCTGTCTTAAAGCGTATGCAAGCGTTTCTGTTGCGGGCTGTGAGGTGCCACCCGAGAAGGGTGAGATTGCCGTGTCAATGATGTCACAGCCTGCCTCAACTGCCTTGAGATATGTCATAAACGCAAGTCCTGTTGTTGAATGTGTGTGCAGGTTTACGGGCAGGTCAACTGCATCCTTGATAGCGGCAACAAGGTCATACGCTTCCTTCGGACCCATAATGCCTGCCATATCCTTGATACAGATGGTGGCCGCGCCCATTTCCTTTAATTCTTTAACGAGCTCAACGTATTTTTTGAGTGTGTGAACGGGCGATGTTGTGTATGAAATCGTACCCGATGCAATAGCGCCTGCATTGTTTGCAGCCTCCATTGCAACCTTGATGTTGTTTACGTCGTTGAGCGCATCGAAAATACGAATAACGTCAATACCGTTTTCAACCGCCTTTGTAACAAACAGCTTTACAAAGTCGTCGGGATAGTGCGAATATCCGAGAACGTTTTGCCCGCGCAGCAGCATCTGTAACTTTGTATTAGGCATCTTTGCACGGATTTTTCTGAGGCGCTCCCACGGATCCTCGTGAAGATAGCGCAGACACACGTCAAACGTTGCGCCGCCCCAGCATTCAGCCGCGTAAAAGCCGGCTTTGTCTATCGTTTCGAGCATCGGCTCAAACTTGTCGTATGAAAGCCGTGTCGCAATCAGTGATTGGTTTGCATCACGCAGAACAGTCTCTACAAACTGGACCTTTTGTGCCATTTTAATTTTAACCTCCGCTTAAAGCAAATTTGTGTATATATTATCATAATTACACAAAAAAGTAAATATATTTATCTAATTAAAATGTTAAATATTCTCTATTGAACTATCTACAAAAATGTGTTGCATTGAATGAGTTTTTATGCTAAAATTATTACATTAAACGACAAATTTTTTATAGTGCAGATAACGGCGGCCTTTTTGACAGCATTTTGTTATCAATCAAAACTGCACAAGGGGTTTGCTTGCTGTGGTTTTTTGACTTTTTGGAGAAGTTGGATGAATATTGGACTTGTGCTTTCGGGCGGTATGGCAAAGGGCGCGTATCAGATCGGCGCGCTTAAGGCGCTTAACGAGCTTTTGCCGCTCGGTGAAATTAAATATATAAGCGGTGCGTCGGTCGGTGTCCTCAACGGCTATGCATATGCGACGGGTGCTCTTGACCGTGCAGAAAAAATGTGGAAAAATGTCTGCACCGATGACACGCGCTTTGTTATAACGCAGATACTCAGAAGTAGTCTGCTTCAGCAGAATATCATAAAGCTTTATAATCCAAAAAAAGAGCTTTCACCTTCTTTTTACTGCTCACTGCTTGACATCAATAACCGTAATATTGTCTATAAGGATTTGTCGTCGGTCGACATAAAAAAACTGCCGCTGTATTTAAAGGCAAGCGTTGCAATGCCGGTGTACAACCGCTCGGTTCAGCTTGATAAAACATCGTATTTTGATGGCGCAATGATCGACAACATACCCGTCTATCCGCTTTTAAAACACAAGCTGGATTATATAATTTGTATGTATTTTGACGATACCTGCTACAAATTTGAAAACACCTATTTTGATAACAAAATAATCAAAATAACCTTCCCCGGCAGTAACAGCTTAAGGCAGTCTGTTATTTTTAATCAGCAAAGCATCGATGATATGATTAAAAACGGATACAACAGAACCAAATACGTCCTTAAAACTGTCTTTTCGGAGGGCTACGACAATCTTGATTATATCTATAGCGCTATCGAATATATGAACGAGGGTAACAAAAATTACAGCCTGCGCATAACGGGCGATGTGCTTGTTACAAACCTTAACAAGATAACGCAAAAGCTTACAAAAAGAAAAATTTTAAAATAAAGGAGTTATATTTATGAAAAAGGTTTTAAGAATCATCTCAATTTCCGCTGCAATTGTCAGCGCTGTTTCTGCAGTTATTCTCGGTTGCATTTATCTTGAGGATATTGCGGGCTATCTCAAAAAGGTTAAATCAAAAATCGTAGACGTGATTATTGACCGCAAAAACACAGAGGACGAGTATGACTACGAATGAGTTTAATAAATACTTTATGAAACGAAAGCCGATAGGAGCGGTAGTGCTCCTGATTTTCGGCGTTTTGTTTTTCACTCTTGGCATTTTGCTGCCAAGCGGTTATCTCTGGTCTGTGATCGGCGTTGTGCTGGCAGCACCGGGAGTATTTTTGCTAATCAGATACCTTGAAAAGTATTCGGATAAAGCGGTTGATGCCCATTGCAGTGCGCTCGCAACAGAATACTATAACGTAAAAAAAGCTGTTGTTGACTCAAAAGAACAAGCGGTTTTTGAAACAACTACGTCAGACGGCTATTGCTTTGAAAAGGTTTTCAATCCGCGATGGACAATCCGTTCAAGAGACGGAAAACTGCGCTCATCTATCTATGAAATGACCTGTATTTTTTTCACTGAAGAAAAAGCGTATTATTTTTCAAAAAAAGCATCGCTGATATCAGATGATGTGACCGAAATACAAAAGGAATTTCGGTTGCAGGACGTACAACTGGTTTCTCTGGAGCAGATAAATCAGTCGGTGGTTGTTGTAATTTCCATCCCGGGAAGTGAAAATCTGTATGTCAATTGCGAGACAAAGGAGCAAGCCGTTTCACTTTGCGATAAGATCAAAGAAAAGGTTTACGAAAAGGATCTGATTGTATGACAGGGGCGCTGTCGGTAACGGCACTAAATTAAAAATCAACGGCGGACTTTAAAGGTCCGCCGTTTTTTATCTACTTGTCAAAAACATATATGAAGTGTATACTGAATATATAGAATTTTTGTGGTTTTAATGTAACTTTTTGCGCATCTCAATGCATATAAGTCTATGAGTATATTAAAAGGCAAACGTGGTGAGGTATTATGAACACAAAAAGATGTCCCTGGTGCGGGAAAATAATAGACAAGAAAAAAGATACTATAACTTGGAACGATGTGGTAAACTCCGCTGTTCCGCGCCGGCTTCACATCGCAAATTGCGCTCATTGCCGTAATAAATATGGTCAGATTCCTCTGCGCTCATATGTTTTGAAAATCTCTCTGATAATTGTTTTTTTGCTTGTCCTGGCTTTTGTCCTTCAGTCCGGCGTTCTTTTTGTGATAGCTTTTACACCCGCGCTTTTATATGCCCTGATGCCGTATTCCAAGCTGGATGACAAAGGAAAGCTACAGCAAATGAATACTGATTTATTGTGTGAATTTACCGTGATTGATAAATATGGTAAGCTAAAGCCCGATGAGCTGTATTTTTTGGACGAAAGCTTTGACGATTTTGAACCGTTTATTCTCGCATCGCCGATTCAAATATCCCGTGTTTCAAAAAAAGACAATACGGTATCGGGTGAGTTTTTGTATATGCACGAAAAGAACTATGACTTTATAAATAAAGACAGCTGCCGGCTTTATGACACGTCTATGAATTTAGTTGCAAATATCAGATTTATTGTATAAAAAAGGAGGGGACAGTGTGAAATTTAAACCTATTACATATAGAAATATTTCTCTTATTCTTTGGTGCGTGATGGCATTAAGTTTAATAATATGTATTTGTACAAAATCAGATTTTTTTGATTTCTTGAGATATTTGGTTATTCTCCCATTGTTATTATTTATTTATAAATATCATACTGAAAAAGAAAAATATATTATGGTCGGAGATTTCAAAAAAATAATTAAACATCAAATAAATAATGGCTGTTTTCAGTGTGCACGCCGGTTGGAAAAACCAAGCGGTGTTGTTGTTTCTTGTACTGACGACGGTAATGGCTATTTGAGTCAATATATTGATTGTCCCGAAGAACTGGGGGCTGTTAATGAAGCGAGCAGTTGGGATAAGCGGTCTAATACAAAATTGCCCCATGATTTTATAGGCTATGACAAAAAAGGTGAAATTGTTGTGGTTAACACACTTCCTTATAGCTTTTGTACCTTTAATTGCGGAATGGGAGAAAAAGGAAGCTGTGATGATTCGTATTTAAAAATAAGTGTTTGTTATGTGTCGAATGACGACGAGTATTTTGACAAGTATTTTAAAGATTTGGTATTTGGTGCTGCTGTACAGCAGTGTGCAGCTCTATGCAAAAAGAACAAACTGAAGCCAAACTCGGTTATAAGTGATAAAGAAGCCTATGGAATGGGAATGGCAGGTAATTGTTCATCTTTTGAACAATGGCTCATAGAAAATGGTAGATCTATGGAAGAATTTCGTAACTCTGTCAAGGATAGGCTGAAAGGTAAATAAAGGACGTGTAAAGGTGACGATTCTCTTGACACATAAATCAGAGTGCTCTTTTTAATTTGGAGGAAAAATGAAAAGACAAACTGCGAAAAATATAATTACAGTGCTGATATTTTTACTTTTATCATTGGTATTATATTTAGCGGGAAACTATCCAAGACACATACTGGAAAATATTCATAAGTATTTGATTCCGCAAAATAATGCTGTTGTACCAACTATTATAAATATTATTTGTTGGATTGTTTTTACATTTTTTGTATTGTTTCTTTTGCAATGCAACTCGAGTGCCGATATAACAAAAAGATTATTACAGTATAAAAAACTTTTAATATTATTTGTATCGCAATTGTTTTTAGATTTGCTAGCCTGGGGTTTTGAACTTCTGCTTAAGGATTATTTGTATGCTTATCGTACATTTTCTATCGCTGTAATGTGGATTCTTATATATTTTCTCTTTACTCCGGGACTTAAATACCAAAATGTATTTATTATTGGTTTGGTTATATTAACTGTTGTTTTTATAGCATTAGATGTCAAAGATGCTTTGGATTATCAAAAAATCAATTCAATGATAAGTGGTTGCGAAGATAATCAAAGCTTATATAATACAATTACCGATAATGCATATCTATTAAAAATATTGTCGCGAGTTTATGCTTTGCGTAGCTTTGTTTTAGAATCAATAATCGGTAGTTTGCTTCTCATAGTGCAACATTTAAGTCGAAATAATAAACTCGTCAAATAGATAGAATACATCAAAAAAGAGATGACGGCGGACTTTAAAAGTCCTCCGTTTTACTTTGGCTCCACTTGTCAGGGGAGCTGGATTTTTGCCATGAGGCAAAAAGACTGAGGGGTAGTTTGTCAAAACTACTTGTCAGTAACACAGATGG
>JAZQDN010000090.1:0-3546 GCA_045546815.1 Eubacteriales bacterium | reverse complement strand
CACGAGGCGGGCGCAAACGTTATGATTGCTACAAAGCTCAGAATTGGTGATGCCAACACAATGATGGCAGAGGGCGGTATTCAGGCGGCTGACAAGCCAAACGATTCACCCGCACAGCACTATCTTGACGTTATGGGCGGCGGTCACTACGTTAACCGTCCCGAGCTTGTAAGAAAGCTTGTTATGGACGGTCCCGACGCTATCAAATGGCTCAATAACCTCGGTGTTGAGTTTGATAAGGACGCCGATGGTAATATGATTACAACTCACGGCGGCGGTACATCAAGAAAGCGTATGCACGCAGCTGCTGACTACACAGGTGCGGAAATTATGCGTACCCTTCGTGACGAGGTTTTGAACCGTCAGATTCCCGTTAAAGATTTTACTGCAGCAATCGAGCTTATCCTTGACGAAAACGGCAAGGCAGCCGGTGCTGTACTTCAGGATATGGAAACTAACGAAATTTTCGTTGCACGCGCAAAATGCGTTGTTATCGCAACGGGCGGTGCGGGACGTATGCATTATCAGGCATTCCCCACGTCAAACCACTACGGTGCAACTGCTGACGGTCTTATAATCGGCTATCGTGCAGGTGCTAAGCTTCTTTATCAGGACACTTTACAGTACCACCCCACAGGCGTTGCTTTCCCGCAGCAGATTTTCGGTGCTCTCGTTACCGAAAAGGTTCGCTCAATGGGTGCAAAGCTCATTAACAGCGAGGGCGAGTGCTTTATGCATCCGCTCGAAACACGTGACGTTTCAGCCGCATCAATTATCCGCGAGTGTTCAACTCACGGCAAGGGTCTTACCACACCTTCCGGCGGCAAGGCACTGTGGCTTGATACACCTATGATAGATATGATTCACGGTAAGGGTACGCTTGAAAAGCGCCTTCCCGCAATGCTCAGAATGTATCTCAAGTTCGGTATCGATATGCGCAAAACTCCTATCCTTATCTATCCCACTCTTCACTACCAGAACGGCGGTCTTGAAATCGGTGCTGACGGTATGTCAAACATCGAAAACCTCTATGTTGTAGGTGAGGCTGTCGGCGGAATCCACGGCCGTAACAGACTTATGGGTAACAGCCTTCTCGACATTATTGTTTTCGGACGTAACGCAGGTAAGCAGGCAGGCGCACGTTTTAAGGATATTAAAGTTGGCAAGCTCACCCTTGAACACGTTGAAAAATATGACAATGAGCTTAAAGAAGCAGGCATAAACAGCAACAAGCTGTCACCTAAACTCTTCCCCGACTATACCCGTAACGTTATTGAATGGAGGAAAAAATGAGTTTATTTGGCGGTGTGATTTCCATAAGCAACATTTCAACACTGCTGTTTGTGGTTTTTGCAGTTTTGTTTTTTGGTTATATGCTCGGAAGAATTACCGTTAAGGGAATTTCCCTCGGTGACGCGGGCGTATTTATCATAGCACTTTTGTTCGGCGCACTGTTTTTCAGTGTAAACGAAGCAGACGAGCTGCTTTTTGCCGCATCAAAAGAGGCGTTTGACTTTTCACAGGGTCTTTCTATTGTAGAAAGCCTTGGACTAGTCCTCTTTGTAACCTCGGTCGGCTACATAGCAGGTCCCAAATTTTTTGGTAATTTCAAAAGAAATTTCAAGTCATACGTGCTTTTAGGTGTAATTGTTATTTTGGCAGGCGGTCTTGCCGCTGTCACTTGTATCTATGCAGGTGAGCTTTTCGGTTACGGAGCGACTATCGAAAGCCAGGACGGCTTTGTCGCAATGATTGTTGGTCTTTTATCGGGCTCACTCACGTCGACCCCCGCTTTTTCGGCGGCAAAAGCAACCGTTGCCGATGAATTTACCGGTCTTGTGTCGGTAGGTCACGGCATCGCATACATTTTTGGCGTTATCGGTGTTGTGCTCTTTGTACAGCTTATACCCAAGCTTTCAAAGGCAAATATGGACCTTGAGCGTCAAAAGCTTGTTATAAAAGAAGAAAAAGCAAAAGACAAAAAGGAAGTAAAGCTGTTCAATATTGACCATTTGGGTATTGCGGCGTTTTCGCTTGCCGCAATCGTCGGTACATTTATCGGACAAATAAAGATACCGCTTTCAAGCGCGGGTCTTGACGGCACCTGCTTTTCTCTGACAACAACGGGCGGTTGTCTTCTTACAAGCCTTATTCTCGGTCACTTCGGCCGTGTAGGAAAAATCAATATTATGCCTACAGACAGCACGCTTAAGCTGTTCCGCGAGCTTGGTCTTGTGCTGTTCCTTGTCGGCGCAGGCATTCCCGGCGGTGCGGAGTTTGTTAAAAACTTTGACCCGATGTACTTTGTTTACGGCATCGTTATGACTATTGTTCCGATGATTATCGGCTACCTCTTTGCAAAATATGTGTTAAAGCTCAGCCTTCTCAATAACCTCGGTTCAATCACGGGCGGTATGACAAGCACACCGGCTCTGGGCACGCTTATTCAGACTGCGGGTACAGAGGACGTTGCCGCAGCGTATGCTGCAACATATCCCATTGCGCTTATCGCAGTAGTTCTTGTTTCACAATTCTTAATTATACTATTCTAGGAGGAAATTATGAGAGAGATTGATGTTAGCAAAATCACCGACACAATTGAAAAATTGTGTATTGACGCAAACAACCACCTTCCTTGCGATGTAAAGGAGGCAATTGAAAAATGCCGCGCTTGCGAGGACGGCGCAATTGCTTGCGGTATTCTCGATAACATTATCGAAAACTACAACATCGCAGACAAAGAAAACGTGCCGATCTGCCAGGATACAGGTATGGCTTGTGTATTTCTTGAGATCGGTCAGGATGTTCACCTTGTAGGTGGCGACCTTACTGACGCTGTAAACGAGGGCGTTCGTCGTGGCTACGACAAAGGTTATCTCAGAAAATCAGTTGTAAAAGACCCCGTTCGCCGCGGTAACACAGGCGACAACACACCCGCTATGATTTATACCGAGATCGTTCCCGGCGAAAACGTTAAGATCACACTCGGACCCAAGGGCTTTGGTAGCGAAAATATGAGCGCAGTTCGTATGTTCAAGCCTTCGGCGGGCCTTCAGGGAATTAAAGATTTCATTATCGAAACCGTTAAGATCGCAGGTCCAAATCCTTGCCCGCCCATCGTAATCGGTGTTGGTATCGGCGGTACATTTGATAAAGCAGCACTTCTTGCTAAAAAGGCAATTATGCGTCCGCTTAATACAAGCCACCCCGATCCGTACTATGCTGACCTTGAAAAAGAAATGCTTGAAAAGGTTAACGAGCTCGGTATCGGACCGCAGGGCTTTGGCGGTAAGACCACTGCAATCGGTCTTAACATCGAAACTCTGCCTACACATATCGCAGGTATGCCGTGTGCAATCAATATCAACTGCCACGTTACCCGTCATAAAACGGAGGTACTTTAATTATGGCAAGAAAGATCACTCTTCCTCTTACCGAGGAACTTGCAAAAACACTTAAGGCTGGCGATGAATTGCTCGTAACCGGCGTTATCTATACTTCTCGTGACGCAGGTCAAGTCGGAGGCCAAGCGGTCTTAGGAAGACA
>JAZQDN010000089.1:0-52694 GCA_045546815.1 Eubacteriales bacterium | reverse complement strand
AAACCTGCAAGGATATCCTTGCAGGTTTTTTATTTAAAAACTTTTTCAGAAAATTGAAACATTTTGGCGGTCTTGTTACATTTATATATAAAGGAGGTTATGCTATGAAAAAATATATTTTACTATTATTTGCTTTGGCTGTGATTTTAAACATGGCATCGTGTAAGCGCAAGGTCGTAAACGAAAATATTGAAGTGCCGCTCTCGGAGGCGGAGGGGGCAGACGGCGTACCCACTGTACAGCAGAGCGAGCGCGAGCATTTTCCTTTAGAAGACATTATATATGAATATGAAAAGATTGTTGACCCCGAAACCGACCCCAAGGCAAAGCGTCTTTATGATGCGCACGGCGGCGGTACGGTTGCAATTGACCATAACGGCGACTATTCGATTATAAACTACGACGTTTCGGCGGCAGATTATACCGATACCGCCTACAAGCCCGACGTATACAGCGAAGGCTCTCGCAAAAGCGTAGAGCATTGGGAAGCGTATAATAACCTATTAAACAACATTACCTTCAGAGGCACACCCACAGGCCGCACCGTGCAAAAGGTGGGCTATTATGTCGGTGATGAGCAAATAGATGAGCATTGGGGTGTCACCTATGTTGAGTTTTTGGTAAAGGAAGCGTATTACGGAACGGTAAGACCGGGCGACTACGTCTGGGTCTGCGATAGCTTTGCCGTAGGCCATAAAGACGGAAAAATGCAGGTGGTAGACAGCTCGGAGTGCAGCGGCTACATCTTTTTGGGGATGGACTATCTTGTTGCGGGTTACAACCTTGAAAAGAATTATTATGAAGTGCCGACAGCATTTAAAGCACTCAGGCTTGATGTTGAGTATACGCCGACAACCGATACAAACGACGGCATAGATTATGCAAGATACAAAAAGTATATTTTGGATAAAGACATTAAGCTGTGCAAGGAGCAGGAATACGAGCGCTTTGCCATACTGAATTTTAACAAGTATTATAACGAAACGTTTACCGAGCATCAGGGAAAACCCGATTTTACCTACAGCGACCCGCGCTTTGCACCGACAGACGAGCAAAAGCAGATAGTGGACGAGCAGATACAGTTTTACGGTGAGCGTGAAACGAGATGGACAGAGCAGAGCGACTTTAAATTCTCGCTGACCTTTGGAATCGAGGGCACAAGCAGCTATGACAGCCAAAGCGGCACACTTATTCGCACAAAGCACTCGCAGAATATAAACGACTACACTGCGACGATGTTTTTAAAAGAAGATAAATTAAATGAAATCAAACAGATAATAGATGGACTTGATATTGGGGCGTACCCCGATAAATACGATCCGCTTAACGACCCTGAATCAGATATAATCACGACGAGCAGTCCGTCGAGAACGATAATTCTTACGGTTACAACGCCGCAGCTTACCAAAACGGTCGACTGCACCAACATTGCCATTGGCGGTGTGGGCTACGACGACAAGGCAAGAGCGTTTTTGGAGGCCATAGATAAAATTACAGACATAATTACGTCGACTGACGAGTGGAAAGCGTTCCCCGAACTTGACTTTGCTTTTGGATAAGTGTATAATTTTTAAAAAATCACAAGGGGATCTCTTATGAAAGGCATTGCATTCGATTTAGACAACACGCTTTATGACAGATATGCGACGATAGGCAGCTTTGTAACGAGCGGCTGGGACCGCGCAAAAAAATACATAAACCCTGCATACGATCTTGACATGGCGCTGCAGCATCTGTTTCACACCGAGTCGGTGTATGTGCACAACGGTGACTGGCCGGGTGTTTACGAAGCGCTGGTGAGGGAAAACTTTTTTAACTCGGACAATATTCCCGATTACCAGAAGTTTTCGGGCTTTGCGGCAAACGGATTTCGGACGGTCGGAGTCAACTTTGAGGGTATCCACGAGTTTTTGCAGGAGCTTAAGGACAGGGGTTACAAGCTCGCGATTTTAACAAATGCAGCAAACGTTGAATATCAGAATAAAAAGATGAATACGCTCAACATCCGACAATACTTTGACGTGGTTGTAATTTCGGGTGAGTATTCAATGCAGATGTGCGGCTGTGACAATAACAACGACTACAGAAAGCCAAACCCATCCATATTTTTGCACACCGCAAAAAAGATGGGTCTTGAGCCGAGCGAGATCTATTACGTCGGTGACAGTCCGCGCTGTGATATTATGGGCGCGATAAACAGTGGCTTTAAGCCGATATGGGTGCGCTCGCGCTCGCCCTGGTCGATCGACAATAAGTATATGCCCGAGCTTGTGGTTGACAATGTGATTGATATATTGGATATTGTATAAAAAAGGTAGAATCGTTTGATTCTACCTTTTTGGTTTAATTTGCCACTACCTCTCTTGACAAGGAAAGGCTCGGGGAGTTATAAACTGAAATAGTTGGGGAGTGCCGATATAAATTCGTCATCAGTCATATTTTCAATATCCTCAAGCTCGGGTAACAGCTTTGCGCGAGCCGCCTTTGCCGCGTTTATAAACTCGAGCAGTCTGTCGCAGACACGCTGCGGTGTGAGTGTGTCGGGGTCCTCACCCTTTAAAATAAGGTCAAAGCCCGCCGCGGTCAGCACGTTGCCTGCGCTGTATGCCTCATCCATACGCTCTATTGTGACGCCGCCCGTTATAAAGGTGGGGCAGTAGTTAAAGGTGGGCGCGGCGTGGAGCGACTTTGAAAAAGAAAAGTCGGGTCCGCACACCTTTATAAACGTCGCACCTGCCGACATCTGCCGCAGTGCCTCGCCGCTTGTCTGTGCGGTTGGGATTATAATGTGCGTATCCTTGTATTTTTCGATGGTTTTGTCGCTGTAGGGCAGCATTGATACAAGTCCGTCAACAAACGGTGCAAGCTCGCCGATTGTCATAAGCTGCGGATTTTTCTTTTTCATCTGCATAACGATATTGTCATCATCAATTGTACTGCCGACAAAGACGGACACGCCCTTCATACGTTCTTTGAGCGTCGGCAAAACCGTGTTTGCGTCGTGACGGCGAAGGGTGTACTCAACCGCCCCTACGCCTGCGAGCAGACAGCCCTCGATAAGTGTGTCTGTGTCAAACGCGTCATGCACAAAAATGGGTATAAACGCCTGCTTATATGCGTTTTTGTATGCTGTTAAAAGTTTAGTGTTCATATTTTTCCCTCTCAAGTCTATTTTGTAACAGTTCAATTATTAAAATTACGTTTCGCATTATGTGGTACGGGTCTTTTACGGGCAGTGCAACCACCTTGTCTTGCGGTGCGCCCTCGCGGGTGCGTATCTGAATCCACTCGCGGATGTTGCGGTCAGGGTTGGGGAAGGTTTTGTAGGTATAGTCAAACACTCGGTTAAACATATCCAAAAATTCGGCATCATCGGTGATGTCATACATCAGCAGTGTGGTGTACAGCGCTTCCGAGTGCACCCACCACAGCTTACTGCCCCAGTCGTCTTTTACAAGCTTCAGCTGTGACTCGTCAGCCGCGTCGCCGTCACAGCCCTCCATACTGCCGTCAATACCGATAAAGTGGTAAAGACCGCCGAACTCGTCGTCCCAGCCGAGTGTGAAGGTTGCCTTTACAACGTCGGCTATTGTTTTTGAGTATCTGTCAGAGCCGAGAATTGTTGCGGCATCGTACTGAAACCACATATCCTCGATGGTGTGACCGGGGTTTATGTGCTGACCGAAAAGGTTGTCAGCCCACGCCCCGTCTGCATATGTAAACTCGTGTATAAGATTGTTGTTATCGCAAAAGCGTTCAAAATCGAGTGTATGACAGTAGTCGATATTCTTTTTAAGCTCTTTTGCATAGTCGGGGTCAAAGACCAGTGCCGCACGGTACAGCTCACAGTTTACGTTGGTCTGGATCATAGGTCTTGCGTGGCTGTCAAATTTTGGCGACAGCGGATAGGGAAGCGAGCGGTAGTTGCCCGAGTTGTAGCGCTCCCACACAGACTGCCCCAGCCTTTTTGCAAACTCGTAGCTCTCGCGGTCGTTTGCGCAGACGGCATATTTTGCAAAGCCTGCCAAAACAAAGCAGTCAGCCGATATGCTCATATCGAGCTCTTTAAAGCCGTCGACATATTTGGGTGTGCCGTCGCGCTCCAAAAGGAAAACGCAACGCCAGTCGTCCTTGGCAATAAGCACGTTTTTAAGCAAAAAGTCGCGTCCCGACTTTGCATAGCGTAAAAACTCGGCGCGCTCGCTGTCAGTAAACATATTCATTGTTGACAGCATTGAAAATGTCCACAAAAATCTGCCCTGCGACCAGACGTATTTGTCCTTTGAAACAAGCCGGCTGCCGTCGTTTGTAAAGCAGTTGAAATAACCGCCGTACTCACTGTCAAGACAACGAGGCATCCAAAACCACAGTAGATTTTCTTTAAGCTCGGTTTTGAAAAAATCGAGATAGTGCTTTGTATTGAAATCAGCCATTTTTAAAATATCTCCTTTAAACGATATTATAACGCTTTATTTTGCATTTTACAATAAAGAATGTTTGATTTTTATATAGAGAGGGTTTATAATATACAAAAAGGAGAATGGCTATGAGACAGATTGTAAAAGACAAGCTTTCAGTAAACATATATGAAACCCGCGATGAGATGGGGCGTGCAGCGGCGGCAGATGCTGCCTTATGCATAAAAGAGCTCTTAAAGACAAAGGACAGCCTTAACATAATTTTTGCAGCTGCCCCCTCGCAAAACGAGCTGCTTAAATATCTTGTAGAGGACAGCAGTATTGAGTGGCAAAAAATAAATGCGTATCATATGGACGAGTATGTCGGACTGCCCGCGGGCGCACCGCAGGCGTTTTCAAACTTTTTGAAAAATGCTATTTTTGATAAGGTGCCCTTTAAGTCGGTAAATCTTATCGACCCGACTGCCACTGACCCCAAAGCAGAGGCGGAGCGCTATGCAACGCTTTTAAAGGATAACCCTGCCGACATTGTCTGCCTCGGCATCGGCGAAAACGGACATATCGCCTTTAACGACCCGCACGTTGCAAGCTTTAACGACGAGGCGCTTGTTAAGATCGTTGATCTTGACGATGTCTGCCGTATGCAGCAGGTAAACGACGGCTGCTTTGAAAAGATAGATGACGTGCCGAAGTTTGCGCTCACTCTTACAGTGCCTGCACTCACAAAGCCTGCATACCGCTTTTGCGTTGTGCCCGCAAGCACAAAGGCGCAGGCGGTAAAAAATACGGTGACAGGTGAGATAGGCGAGTGGTGTCCCGCAACGGTTATGCGCGTGACTGACGGCTCGGTTATGTACTGCGACGCGGACAGCGCGGCTCTTGTATAAATTATGAAATATATTACTGATTGTAAAATTATAACGGACGGCAAGATACTCGAAAACTGCGGCATTCTGGTAAAAGATAATAAAATCGTACAAATAACCGATTCTTGTCCTGACGGATGTGAGACGGTTGAGCTCGGCGGTGATTATATCAGCGCGGGGTTTATTGATCTGCACTGTCACGGCGGCGCGGGGTATGAGTTTATTGACGGTACGCAGGAGAGCGTGTTAAAAGCGTGTGAGATCCACGCGAAAAACGGCACACGCGTGCTCTATCCTACCGTTTCAGCGACCGATTTTGACACGACTTGCAGGGCGCTTGAGGCGATTGCGGGCGCGCGTGACAAGGCACCGCTCTATATCGCGGGCGCGCATCTCGAGGGACCGTATCTGTGCCCTGAAATGTGCGGTGCGCAGGATGCGAGCATTATACGCTTTCCCGACAAAAACGAGTACACCGAAATCGTAAATCGGTATTCGGACGTTATTGCGCGGTGGGACTACGCTCCCGAGCGGGATGCCGATAACGGATTTTTGAATTTTCTTACAAAAAACAATATTGTTGCATCAAGTGCGCACACAAGCGCAAAATATGATGATATGATGCGCGCATATGACGGCGGAAACCGCCTTGTTACCCATCTGTATTCGTGCACGTCGACCGTGACACGTGAAGGCGGCTTCAGAAAACTCGGTGTTATTGAGTCGGCGTTTCTTACAGACGGAATGTATGCCGAGGTTATCGGTGACGGCGCGCATATACCCCCTGAGCTTATGCAGATGATATATAAGATCAAGGGTGCGGACCGCCTTTGCCTTGTGACAGACGCGATACGGTTTGCAGGGTGCGAGGGTGCAAACGAGTATAACGGCAAAATCCCCTACGTTATTGAGGACGGCGTTGCAAAGCTTGCTGACCGCTCGGCGTTTGCGGGCAGTATTGCGACGGTCGACCGACTTTTGCAAAAAACGGTGGCGGCGGGAATACCGCTTGCCGATGTTGTTACCATGCTGACAAAAACGCCCGCAACGGTTATGGGTCTTGACGGCTACGGGCAGATAAAGCAAGGTTATAGCGCGGTGTTTACCGTGTTTGACGAAAATCTTAACATAAAAAAAGACAAGCTCAATTGAGCTTGTCTTTTTTCTTTTATCCTAACATATCAAGGACTGTGTCGTGAAGCAGAGTGATAAATTCTTTTTCGCGGGGGTAGTCTCTATATGTAACGTCCATACCCGCAAGCGAATTTACAAGCTTCTTTACCTTGTCCTTGCCGATTTTGTCAGCGAGCATTTTAAGAAGCATTCTGTCCTGCAGTCCCTCGTAAAAAACGGCAGAGCGTATTGACTCGATCGCGCCGTCATTGTACGGATAAACGGTGAACGCATTACCTGCAGGCCACTGGTTGTCGGCATCGGTCACAAAAAACGGGTCGATGGGGTAGAGCGAGTGACCCGAATAGTAGTAGTTAAAGCCCCACTGCAAAAATCCCGACATATCGTACATAAAAAGCTGTGTGCCGAGTATGCGCGTGCGCGCGGACGGCATTGCCATCAGTCTGTCAGACACGTGATGCTCAAAGGTACAGCAGTAGTAGCACCAGCGTTCCTTTATATCTCGCGACATAAACTCGTCGATGTGCGAGATGTAGGGCACGGGTGTGTCCACAAGCCCTGCGTCAAAGTAATCGGGGGATGACAGCGCATCCATAAGCTTAAAGTCCTTAAGATAGGGTGCGATGACCTCTTTTGCCGCCTTATAGTTGTCAAAATCGGGCTTATCGGGTTTGTTTGACGGCTCATCGGAGATGTGGAAGTAGCAACACTCTGCAATCCCGAGCTCTTTTAAGTGCTCGGTAAGCTTTGGCAAAAGCTGCTTTAAAAAGCTCTGATACTCTTCAGATGTTGACTCGGTATGCCAACCGAACTCCGCTTTTCCGTCAACTATGATTTTGGGGCAAAAGCCCGCGCCCCACTGCGTGAACAGATGCGACATCTCATAGTACTTAATGCCGTGCTTTTTGCAGATTTTTACCCATTTGTCAAGGAGCGAAAAGTCAAAGCTGTATTTATCACCCGATTTGCTCACCGTCACAAGCTGCATTGTCGGGCGCTCGCTGCCTATCTTTGTATCGAGCGGCGGCGTAAACAGCGGTGTCAGAAGCATTGTGATACCTGTGTGTGCCGCGGTTTTTATAAACTGCTCAATGAGTGTCCAATGCTTTTTGCTCATCATCGGAACCTTAAAGTAGTCGGCGATGCAGTCGCAGTGCAGCCACTGTGTGAATATCAAGTCGTTTTGCGCAATAACCGTCTTTTTGACCTCGATCTCAATTGTTTTTACAAAGGCGTTTTCAAACTTTTCGCTTGTCACCTCTGCACCGATTGTGTAAACACCCGCCTTGATCGTTTTGGGCAGGTCGACCGTTATCCACACTGTTGTGACGTTTGAGATTTCAATGGGGACTATATCGTTTTCACCGATGGGAAAGAGCACGTCGGGGTAAAGCCCGGGTGCTTTGCTGATATAGTTGTCGTCAGTGCCCTCGAACGCGGCAAGATGTACTGGTACGTGACCCACGCGGAACATCTTTGCATATTTTGCAAGCCCGCCCGTGAGCTTGAAATGGGTGTCTATCTTGCGGCGGGAGTCGGCGCGTACGTTTTTGAGCGCGAGCTGAAACGACACGCGCTCGCCCTTTGCTGCTTTTAAGCGTTTGAGCGGGGTTAAGCTGTTATAGTTTGTGTGTAAAAGTATTTTCTCAAGCGCCGATACGGCTTTTATTGTTATCATATTTTTATCCTAACATATCAAGTACTGTATCGTGAACGAGGGTTATAAATGCTTTGTCTGTGGGATAGTCTTTAAATGTTATCTTTTCACCGTTTGCAAGCTCTGTAAGCTTTGCCTTTACAGCATCCTTGCCGATTTTAGCCTCGAGTGCCTTAAGGAGCATTCTGTCCTGAATAGCGTCGTAGAACACAACGGTACGCAGTGACTCGATTGCACCGTTTTCGTAGGGGTAGACAGAAAAGGGGTCGCCTGCGGGCCACGAATGGTCGCCGTCTGTTATCTGATATGGGTCGATCTTGTATCTTGAGCGCTCGCTGTAGTAGAAGTTATAGCCCCACTGTAAAAAGCCGACGATATCGTTTGCGTACATCTGGATACCGATTACGCGTGTACGGCAGGAGGGCATTGCGATAAAGCGGTTTGAGTAGTTCTGGTCGGTAGGTCCGCAGCAGTAGTAGGTCCAGCGCTCGTCGATGTCCTTTTCCATAAACGGCTCGATATGACCTGTTGAGCAAACGGGGATATCAACAAGACCCGTTTCGTAAAAGTCGATGTTTGAAAGCGCGTCCATAATCTTAAAGTCCTTAAGATAGGGCGAGATAAACTCGCGTGCCTTGCGGTAGTTTTCAAGGTCGGGCTTTTCGGGGTCAGCCGACGGCTCGTCGGAGATATGGAAATAGCACTTGTCGGCAATGCCGAGCTCTTTTAAGTGCGAGGTGAGTGCGGGCAAAAACTGTGACAAAAAGTTTTTGTACATATCGCCGTGCGCGTCAACGTGCCAGCCAAACAGCTTTTTGTCCTCGCCGTCTTCGTTTACGACAATCTTGGGACAGTTTGTAACACCCCACTGTGTGTAAAGGTGCGACATTTCAAAGTATTCGATGCCGTATTTTTTGCACAGCTTAAACCATTTGTCAAGAAGGGTAAAGTCAAAGTCGTATTTTTCGCCGTTCTTTTTAACGCCCACAAGCTGCATTGTGGGACGCTCACCGCCGACAAGTGTGTCAAGCGGCGGGGTGAACATTGGGGTGAGCAGCATTGTGATACCTGTGCGTGCCGCGGTCTTTATAAAGTGCTCAATAAGCACCCAGTGCTTTTTGCTCATCATCGGCACGTTAAAGTACGATGCAATGCTGTCGCAGTGGAACCACTGTGTGAAAATAAGGTCGTTTTTGGGCATAACTGTCTTTTTGACATCAAGCTCGATTTTAACGGGGTGTTCGGTCGCGTGGTCATCGGTTACAAACACTTCAATCGTGTGCTTACCCGATTTTATGTTTCTTGGCAGGTCGATTACGACACAAACTGCCGTCACGACCTGATAACCGCAGGGGATGTCGTCTGTCTCGGTGATGGGGTACAGAACATCGGGGAAAAGCCCGGGGTCCTTTGATATGTAGTTTTCGTCACATCTGTGATGAGTGGTCGCAAGCTGAACGGGCACGTGGCCTACGCGGGCAACACGTGCATATTTTTTAAACTCGTCGCCGACACGCACCCTTGTATACAGCTTTCTTTTCTTTTCATATATATTCTTTATCAGAACCTGAAAAGAAACGCGCTCGCCGCGTGCCGCCTTGATGGTGTGCAGCTGGTCAAAACCATAGAAATTGTCTGTCATTAGTGCTTTTTCAAGCATTGATACGGCTTTTACTTTAATCATAAAATACCTCCTTGTCGCCTTGATTAAAGGGTAACATATATTTTTTATTTTTAAAATAGAAAAACCAAAATTATAAATTTTCAGCCCGGCTAAACATCAAAAATACTGTCGATAATGCTCTCGGGCTTTTCTCGTGATGCCGATATTTGTAAAAATTCGCTGTCGATGTAGTAAAATGCGTCGCTGGCGCTTTTTAAATTTTTCAGCTTCCGTTTGTGCGAATTTACAACCGATACGGCGGTTATAAGCCCGACCATAAACACAATGGCAAAGCCGATAAACAGGAAATAATGCTTATACAGCTGTTTTTTAAGCCACGCATTCACAGGATGTTTGTTTACATTTTCGATATGCTTATCAAAGACCTCTAAAAAGCTCTCTGTTGCACCCGAATAATCTCCGACTGACACATACGGCTTGATTGCCTTTGTTACTTTTTTGCTGAATTTACTGTCAAAAACCGAGACGTACTCATCGGGGTATAGCAATGAATGTGACAGATAACTTCCGTCATCATACGTTGATATATTGAGTATGACGTAATCATTTGGGTCAAAACGCGTACATATTTCAATTATCTCCTGAGGGTGATAGTAAGAATTCTCTACAATAACCTTTGGAGCGATTCCGTGTTTTTGTTCAATCTGCTGCGACATATCCTCAAGCACGTACTTATAATCGCCCATGCTATCTATATAATCGTGCACGTTTTTGTTGTACACGTATGCCGCATTTGCCGACACGCATACGGAAAACATCATAATTATTATTAATAATAAAATAATCGGTTTTTTCATTTTATCACCAATGATGCTATCAGCAAAATAATTGAGCCTATGGCAAAAATCCCGCCGAATATTTTAAAAAACATTGCAAACAATTGCTTGTAACTGCACGGCAGGTTGCCCACAAACTTGCCCGTTTGTCCGTTTACGGCAAAGGTGTAGCGGCGTTTTTTCCACGACACGCTAAAAATCCACACGGGAAAAAGCGCATACATCGCATAACTGTCGTGAAAATGCGGATAAAACTCTTTGAAGTCATAAAATTTACCGGTTTTGCTGACGTCTTCAATAATTTTTTTCTTGATTCCGTCTGTAATGCGCTTGGTCGCGTGCTTTATGCATTCGTCTTTGTCGGCGTCGTGCATATCAGCAAAATGCCCCGCAAGATAACTTGGCATAAACGGCATTGCCTTACTGAAATCAAACGGTTCAAGCGATTCGGTTATGTCATTGGGTATTTTTTCGCTGCAGTCAACAGGTAAATTTCTGACGGGCGCTTTTACCCTGTAGGTAAGGTCAATCGTGGTATCACCGCTTACAGCGCTCACTACTGCGACATATTCTGCTTTTGTACTAAACACCCAAAACGGCACGTAAATTCCGCGGCACTCTTTTATTTTAGCGTCACTTTTAAAAATTTTCGGCAAAAGCTTTTTGTTTTTGAGATGCTTTCTTAACTGCCGTATCGCCTGTGCTTTGTCAAGCTTAAACGGAATGATGTAATCGGGACGGTTTTTGCCCGTCACACGTCCGCGCACAACCACGTTTCCGTCGCAGTATGGACAACGAGCCGACGTTGCGGTGTTGTTTGTGGCAACATGACCGCCGCACGAGTCGCACTCAAAAAGACGTATGTCGTCGGCCTCATCCTCCTGCCATACGCTTTTGGAGTCTTTAAAATCATACACCGAAAACAAACTGTCGCAATGCGGACATTTCATTTTTTGACTTTCAATGTCAAATGATACCGAGGCCCCGCAGTTTTTACACTTGAATGATAATAAATCAGCCATTATCTTCCTCGTTTTACGCTCTTATTATGTCGCCGGGTGCTATTTCAAACGGCACCGGCATTTTAAACTCCATATACGGATGGGGGCAGCTCTCAATGCTGTTGCCCTGCATATCAAACATTTCGGTCACGGTAAAGGGCACACCCGTTTTGCCGGGCGATATGACCTCAACACGCTCGCCGACCGACAGCTTGTTTTTTTGTACAAAGGTGGCAATGCCGTCCTTGTAATCGATACAGTCGGCAAGGTATGCTTTTGACTTAAGATAACCCACGTCGTTTGTCACCTTTGCATCGTCAAGGGGCTTGTCAAAGTAAAAGCCTGTGTCATACTCGCGGTGGGACACGCTCTCAAGCTCTGACAGCCACGCGGGGTTAAAGGTGTAGCTTTCTTTATCTTTAAGATAACTGTCAATTGCCATTCTGTAGCAGTTGGCGGTTACTGCCGCGTAGTAGACGCTTTTCATACGTCCTTCTATTTTAAACGAGGTGATACCGCTTTCACAAAGCTCGGGGATGTGCTCTATCATACACAGGTCCTTTGAGCCGAAAAGGAAGGTGCCGTTTTCGCCCTGCTCCATTGTGAGCGGCATTTCGGGGCGCTTTTCCTCGGATATGTTATAGACCCATCTGCACGGCTGTGCACACGCGCCGCGGTTGGCGTCCCTGCCTGTAAAATGGTTGGATATGAGACAGCGTCCGCTGTAGGATATACACATTGCGCCGTGAACAAACGCTTCAAGCTCAATGTCGGGGTTGGTGTCACGACGGATTTTGCGTATTTCGTCAAAGGTGAGCTCGCGCGACAAAACAATGCGCTTTGCACCGAGCGCGCCATACATATTTGCGCCCTCCGCCGACACGACAGACGCCTGCGTCGAAATGTGGATCTCCTTGTCGGGCGATATACGCTTTGTCAGCGCCATAACGCCCATATCCGCGATGATGTACGCGTCAATCGGGATGCCGTGAATCTCTTTAAGATAGCTTTCAAGCGCGGGGTACTCGTCGGGATGCGGCATTGTGTTAAGCGTAAGATAGATCTTTTTGCCGCGGGCGTGAGCGTAGTCTGTTGCCGCGCGCAGCTCGTCTATATCAAAGCAGTCGGCAAACGCGCGCATACCAAAGCGCTTTCCCGCAAGGTAGACGGCATCTGCACCGTAGTGTACCGCCGCCTTCAGTTTTTCAAAATTGCCCGCAGGCGAAAGAAGCTCTAGCATTGTTCCAACATCTCTTTCAGCGCAGTCGCGAGCTGGTCGGGGCAGGACGTTGATTTATAGCCGCAGGTGATGCCCTCAAGTCTGTCGATTGCCTCGTCTGCGTCCATTCCCACAACAAGCGCGGAGATTCCCTGTGTGTTGCCGTTACAGCCGCCCTCAAACGCGCACGATTTTATAACGCCGTCCTCAAGCTCGATCTGTATAGCTCTTGAGCAGACGCCCTTTGTTTTATAAGTATAAGTCATTTTAGCACTCCCTTGCAGTTAGCTCTGCAATAATAGAATTAGAAAGATAAAAGCCTTTGTCTGTCAAAACAACATTTCCGTTGTCGATTTTTGCAAAGTCCTCGTTTATAAGATTTTTTATAAATTGGTCGCTGTTTTTTAAATATTTCAGCGAAAGCCCGCGCGATGTGCGCAGTGACAGCATAATTTTTTCAAACAGCGGGTCGGTTATTTTTTCGCTGCCGTCAAACTCAAAATCGCCGTTTATAAACTTTTTCACATCCGCATCAAAAAAACAGCGTGTGTCGCCCAGCTTTGAGTGTGCCGCGGGACCCAGTCCCAGATAGTCGCTGCCGTCCCAATAGGCACTGTTATGGCGCGCCGTAAAGCCGTCCTTTGCAAAGTTGGACACCTCGTAGTGTCCGTAGCCTTCGCCATTTAGCATTTCGCAGATAAGATAATACATCTTTGCCTGCGTGTCCTCGTCGGGCACAAGGTGGGCAAGCCTGCATATCGGTGCGCCCTCCTCAAGCTGAAGGTTATACGCAGATATATGCGGGATGCCAAGCCCCACCATCCGCTTGATATTTGATTTTAGTGACTTTAGCGACTGGTCGGGAAGAGCAAAGATGATATCACCGCTTATGTTGTCAATACCGCAGGCGCGGCATATATCTACAGCACGTTCGCAGTCGTCTGCGGTGTGCAGTCTGCCGATGCGCCCGAGCTCGTCATCGGAAAACGACTGAAAGCCCATTGAAATGCGGTTTGCGCCCGACGCTTTTACAAAATCTGCGCTTATGCTTTCGGGGTTGCACTCAACGGTAAACTCGGCACCGCTTTTAACGGTGTTATACTTGTACAAAGCATCGGTTATCCGCGATATCTGTAAAGGGGAAAGCACACTAGGTGTGCCGCCGCCGATATATATTGATTTTAGTGTTTTACCGCCGTGCTTTTTTACACAGCGTATAATCGCATCGGTGTATTCCTCTTTGTAATCGTCGCTTACAGAGTAAAAGGTGCAGTAGTCACACTTTTTCTTGCAAAAGGGGATGTGGATGTAAAGAGAGATCATATTTTGCTTGTGTAAGTGTATTCGCCGCCGCCCACGTGCTCGGTTTTGCCATCAACCGTGATATCGGCGGTCGCACCCTCGGGTACGACAAAATTATAGGTTACGGTGTCGCCGTCAATATGCCACTCCGATTTAACTGTGCCGTGGCGGGTGTCGAGCGACGCCTTTACGTAGGTGATACGCTTGTCGGGAACGGGTGCAAGCTTTATGTTTTTAAAGCCGGGTGCGTTTTCATCGGCGTCGATACCTGCCATAGTGCCGTACATCCACTCACCGATAGAGCCGTAGGCGTAGTGGTTGAACGAGTTCATCGACGCGCTCCAGATATCGCCGTTTTCGTCAATGCCGTCCCAGTGCTCCCAGATGGTTGTCGCGCCCATTCTTACAGAGTACAGCCACGACGGATATTTTTCCTGTAGAGCAAGCGTGTACGCAAGGTCGGCATGGCCTGTATTTGTAAGCGCGTGTAAAAGATAGGGTGTGCCGACAAAGCCGGTTGTCAGTGTGTCGCCGCGCTCGTGGATAAGCTCGCAAAGAAGGTTTGCGATGCCTTCGCGGTCGCTTTGCTCACACATATTGAAGTGAAGCGCGAGCACGCAGGCGGTCTGTGTATGGCAAACGGGCAGTCCGTCTACGATGTAGTTTTTGCGGAATGCGTCAACAATGCCCTTATATAAATCTTCATAATATGATACGTCAATGCCGAGTGCTTTACCCGATTTTATGAGTATCTCGGTAGACATCGCAAAGCACACCTGTGCGATGTACTTGTGGTCGGTACCGCCTTTGTTTTTATCAGAAGAGCCCGCCTTTGCACTGCCGATAACACTCGTGTCAACAAGGTCGAGCGCGAGCCAGTCGCCGTAGTGGCGGAACTCGCCGTTCCACATATATTTGTCGCCGCCAAAGCGGTCGATATAGTTTACGTAGCGCTGCATTGACTCAAACTGACGTAAAAGAAGCTCGCGGCTGCCGTACATAACGTACATCTGCCACGGGCAGACGGTCGCTGCATCCATCCACACGCACGAACGGTAGTCCTCAGTTGCGCCGAACACGTTGGGGATAACAGAGGGCACCGAGCCGTCGCCGCGCTGATCAAGCATAAGGTCGTACAGCCACTTGTCCATAAACTTTTCAATATCAAAATTGTATGCTCCCGTCTTTACAAACACCTGTGTGTCGGCGGTCCAGCCGAGGCGCTCGTCGCGCTGCGGGCAGTCGGTGGGTACGTCGACGTAGTTGCCGCGCTGACCGCGGATAATGTTGTCATAGAGCTTATTGAGCATCTCGCTCGAACACTCAAAATGACCTGTGCGCTTCATATCCGAGTGAACGACGATAAACTTAAAGTTTTCTTTTTTGATTTCGTAGGGGTATTTGTCAAGTCTTACGTAACGTCCGCCCATAAAAGTGAAGTGCGGCTTATAGGTCTGATAGCCGTCCTTTGCGATATAGGTTATCTGCTCTTTTGCAGTACGCAGGTTTTCTGTGTAAAAGTTGCCGTGCTTATCAAGTACCTCTGCAAATGAAAAGCTGACCTCGTCGCCTGCTTTTGCATTCTCTAATGTAAGCTCAACGTAGCCTACGAGGTTGTAGCCGAAGTCGAGCACTGTTTCGCCCGCGGGGGTGTGGATCACCTCAAGAGCGGGATAACTTTCGTGCTCAACGATATACTCACCCTGTTGTGCCATAAGGCGCTGCTTTGCAAGGTTTCTATTGCGATGTGCAAATTCGCCCGTGGGTGTGGGTGTGATACGTGCGTCGTACACCTCCCCGTCGTATATGTTTGCCGATACAACGGGTGTTGTGCATACCTGCCAGCTTTCGTCGGTTATAATTTCGGTAACGTTTCCGTCACAGTCTACAAGCTCGATTAGTGCAATAAGCTTTGGGAACTGAAGCGATTTGATGCGAAACCACGACATATCGTCAATCCAGCCGTGATTGACCTCAACGTCGATTACGTTATTGTCAGACAGCATATCGGTAATGTCATATTCTTGATACTGTATGCGGTTGCGGTCACTTGTGTATCCCGGTGCGAGCACGAAGTTGCCAACACGAGCGCCGTTTATATGTGCCTCATAAAGACCGTGCGCAGAGATATAAAGCGTTGCTTTTTTAATATTTTTAGCTGTAAATTCTTTTCTGAAGTGGGCAACACCGCCGTCCTTGCTGCTCTTTTCGTGTGATATAAATTCGGCTTTTTGTATTTTTATCATAGTGGTTTTCCTCCTAGTTGTCGCTGTCAAGCTTGAGTACTGCCATAAACGCCTCCTGCGGCACCTCGACAGAGCCGAGTGAGCGCATACGCTTTTTACCTTCTTTTTGTTTTTCAAGAAGCTTTTTCTTACGCGTAATATCGCCGCCGTAGCACTTGGCAAGCACGTCCTTACGCAGTGCCTTTACCGTTTCACGTGCGATGATCTTGCCGCCGACTGCCGCCTGAATGGGTATTTCAAAAAGCTGTCTCGGGATATGCTCTTTAAGCTTTTCTGCCATCTTACGCGCTCTTGGGTACGCCTTGTCGGTGTGAACGATAAACGAAAGTGCGTCGACAACCTCGCCCGACAGCATAATATCGAGCTTTACAAGCTTTGACTCTTTATAGTCCGATAACTCGTAGTCAAGCGACGCATAGCCGCGGGTGCGCGATTTGAGCGTATCAAAAAAGTCGTAGACGATCTCGCCCAGCGGCAGCTCGTAATGTATATTCACGCGGCTTGTGTCAAGATATGTCATATCCTTAAAGATGCCGCGTCTGTCCTGACACAGCTCCATGATATTACCGACAAACTCCTCGGGTGCGATGATGTCCGCCTTTACGTAAGGCTCAAGGGTCTTTGCAATCTCCGATGGGTCGGGGTAGTTGGTCGGGTTTGAGATATAAACGCTCTGTCCGTCAGTCTTTTCAACAAGATACGATACCGACGGTGCGGTCGTTATGATATCGAGCATAAACTCGCGCTCGATTCGCTCCTGTATGATCTCCATATGCAAAAGTCCCAGAAAGCCGCAACGGAAGCCAAAGCCGAGTGCCGCCGACGTCTCGGGCTCGAACATAAACGACGCGTCGTTTAATTTTAATTTTGCAAGCGCATCTTTCAGGTCGTCGTACTTTGCGCCGTCTGCGGGGTAAATACCCGAAAACACCATCGGGGTACACTCTTTATAGCCCGAAAGCGCGCTTTCACACGGTTTTTCTGCGTGGGTGACGGTGTCGCCGACACGTGTGTTTTCAACGTTTTTGATTGACGCGGTAAAATAGCCTACGTCGCCCGCCTCAAGCATTTTTGTCTGCTCAAGACCAAGGGGGCGCATATATCCCACCTCGACTACCTCAAACTCGGCGCCTGTTGCCATCATTCTGATTCTATCGCCGACCTTCAGCGTACCGTCGACCATTCTTATATAAACGATAACACCGCGGTAGCTGTCGTAGTAGCTGTCAAAGATAAGCGCTGACAGCGGTGCGTTTTCGTCACCCTGCGGTGCGGGGATGTTGTGCACGACTGCTTCAAGCACCGACTGCATATTTATATTCTGCTTTGCCGATACGAGCGGGGCGTCCTCTGCGGGAATGCCGATGATATCCTCAATTTCGTGGATACAGCGCTCGGGGTCGGCAGAGGGCAGGTCGATTTTATTTATAACCGGCACAAGCTCGAGGTCGTTGTCGAGCGCAATATATGTGTTTGCGAGCGTCTGCGCCTCGATACCCTGCGATGCGTCAACGATGAGCACTGCGCCCTCGCAGGCGGCAAGTGCGCGCGACACCTCGTAGTTAAAGTCAACGTGTCCGGGTGTGTCGATAAGATTGATGGTATAGTTTTTGCCGTCAAGCGCCTTGTAGTCAAGGTGAACGGCACGCGCCTTTATGGTAATACCGCGCTCGCGCTCGAGGTCCATATTGTCAAGCAGCTGGTCCTCCATCTCGCGCTGTGTCACGGCGTTACAGATTTCGAGCAGTCTGTCAGCGACAGTCGACTTGCCGTGGTCGATATGCGCGATAATTGAAAAGTTACGTATGTTTTCTTTATTGTTCATTGTTACCTCTGTCTTCGTCGGGGATTTCGTTTATATATTTATCGAGAGAGTCAAACTCGATCGGCTCGATCTCACCAATGTCCTCTGTCGGCTTTGCATAGCCAAGGCGCACCAGCACGACAAACGCGATGAGCATAAACGCGGTGTGCACAAACGCGTGTACAAGATAGGATATGTTAAACTGTGCCCTGCCAAACAGCGTTGCGATGAGAAACGCAGGTCCTGTCACCGCGGTAAATACCGCGAGCAGCCCCGCAGCACCCGCAAGGCGACCGTCGTACACCTCGGCGTTTGCCTGCGCCAACGCAAGCGTTATTGAAAAGAGCGCGAGCATACATACAGACAGCATAAATATTTTTGTTTCGCTCTGTCCTGCGCTCTCAAAGGTGGTGTAAAACTCGCAGATGCCGTAAAAGGCAAAATAGAGCGGTGCGACAATTGCAAAAAGGCTGTTTTGCTTTTTTGGTGCGTCGGATATTTTTGATATACCGAGCAGTGCATAGTATATCGCGGTGAGTACACCGAGCAGCGCCGACAGAATTTTGAGTATATCGGGTATGTGCTGCTGTCCTATCGGCCACGCAAAGCGGTAGGACGCCGACATAAACTGTATACCGCTTGAAATCATTATAAATACTGCGGCGATAATAAATAAAAAGCCGATGCCTTTGCCGCCGACAGCACGGTTAAAGTCAGTCTGCACCTTCGGCTTTGCAAAGGTGATGATAAGTGCAAACACCGCGGCAACGGCAAACATTACATAAACCGACCACGACATTATCTGCGACAGTATACCGCTGTGAACAAAATAGCCATCCTTTGTGATCACGGTAAAATACTGCAGCAGTCTTATGACAAAGCAGGCGGGTGCAACAACTGTGCAACATTGTAGAAAACGCTTTATTTTCAAAGTAAGTACTCCTTATAAATATAATTAATATTCATTATACTATATATTTTCCGAAAAATAAATAGTTATTTTGGCGTTTTTGCGCGTGTTGACAAAATGTTTTTGTGAATATATAATATTGTAATAACAGAATTTACGGAGTAGTTATGATAATTATAGACGAATACAAAATGAGGCTTTCGGCAATGGACGACAGCCTTAAAAATCTTTACAACGCGTTAAAGCTCGACGAAATAAAGGCGGAGCTTGAAAAAAACGAGGCACTCACCGCAAACGCGGACTTCTGGAATGATATGGAAAAAAGTCAGAAGGTGTCGCAGGCGATAAAAAATGCGAAAACGCAGATTGCCGAGTACGACAGTCTTATACGCGGCTATGAGGACCTGCGCACGCTGGTCGAATTTGCCGACGACGGTATGCTTGAGGACGTTGAGGACGATATCGTCAAGGGCTTTCCCGAGTTTGAGGCGGAGCTTGAAAAAGCAAAGCTGAAAACATTGCTTTCGGGCGAGTACGACAAAAATAACGCTATCCTTACCTTCCACGCGGGTGCAGGCGGCACCGAGGCGCAGGACTGGGTTGAAATGCTTTACCGTATGTACACCCGCTTTGCCCAGCGCCACGACTACAAAATCACCGTGCTCGACTACCTTGACGGCGACGAGGCGGGTATAAAAAGCGCATCTATTCTTATAGAAGGTATGTATGCCTACGGTTATCTTAAAGGCGAAAACGGCGTTCACCGTCTTGTGCGCGTGTCACCCTTTGACTCGTCGGGCAGACGTCACACATCGTTTGCATCGCTCGAGGTTATGCCCGAGCTTGACGACGATGTAAACATCGACATCCGTGACGAAGACTTAAAGGTGGACACCTATCGTTCATCGGGTGCGGGCGGTCAGCACGTAAACAAAACCGAAAGTGCCATCCGTATCACACATATCCCGACGGGTGTTATCGTTGCCTGTCAGAACGAGCGCTCACAGCACAAAAATCGCGAAATGGCGATGAAAATGCTCAAGTCAAAGCTCGTTGAGATCAAAGAGCGCGAGCATCTTGAAAAAATCGACGATATCAAGGGCGAGCATATGCAGATCGGCTGGGGCTCACAGATACGCTCCTACGTTTTTATGCCCTACACCCTTGCAAAAGACCACCGCACCGGCTTTGAATCGGGCAACATAAACGCGGTTATGGACGGCGATATCGACGGTTTTGTCAACGCTTATCTGTTGTCATTATAAACGAAATTTTAAAATATTTTTTGTGTAAAATAACAACAAATGTTTCATTTGTGTTACACTTTAAAAGCCTGCGTTGACGCGCGGGCTTTTAATATATATAATTAAAACACATCTATTTATCGGAGGATAAAAACATGAAATTTGTAAAAAGCTTAACTGCAATGTGCATAACGCTTCTCATGCTTTGCACAATGTGTTTTTCGGCACTCGCCTACAATGACGTACCTGCTGACAACGAAAACATGCAGGCAATCGAATTTGTAGACAGACTCGGTATCATCACAAGTACCTGGGACGGCGACTTCAGACCCGACCAGTACCTCACACGTGCTGATGCGGTTGTTGCCGTTTACAAAATGCTCTACAACGACAATATCAACGCAGAAGATTATGAGTCGGTTGCTCTTGACTTTGTCGGTGACGGCGAGGTCGGCGACATCGCTGATACATCGGCGCTTAAGGCTTATCTTTGCTGGGCTGTTGATAACTACCTTATCACAACCAACGTTGAAAATTCACAGTTCAAGCCGTCAGAGCCCATCACCGCAAACGAACTTTTAACAATTCTTGCAAAGGTGCTCTGCCTTGTTGAAGACGGCGACGAGTATCCTGACGCTTGCGTTGAAAAAATGAGCGGTATCGAGACCGGTCTTGAAGCAGGTGATACACCTGTAACACGTGAGCAGGCTGCGGTTGCTTTCACTGCTGCTATCGTTTCTGCAGACGGTTCATCGGGTGAGCTCGGTGTTTACACCGACGAGGAGGGTAACCCCCTTAACTCACTTGCTGCAAAAGTATTCAATATGTCAAGCATCGACCTTGTAATCCGTGCAACCACAGGTAAAAAGCTCGGCTACAACGTTGAAAACGGCGTTCTTTTATCAAACGGTGCTGACGTTGACCTCGAGGCTGACCTTTCAGACTACGTTGGCTACGGCATCACGATCACCTATTCAGACGCTGACAAATCACTCACATACACAGAGGACGAGGAGATCCTTACATACTCTGTAAGCTCAACTCTTACAGCAACACTTTCACCCGCAAAGCTCAGCATCACATCGGGTAACAACGCTTCACTCAAGACCGAAGAGCTCGAGTTCAAGTTCTCGACATCAACCTTCCTTTATCTTAACGAAGCACCCTGGCCGGTTGACGACCCCAACTATGACCTTTCAACACTTGTTGCATCACTCAAGGGCGTAAACAAGATCATCGTAAACCGTCCCAACCTTCTCTTTAAATGTATGAAGGCTGAGTCAGACGATGCCGCTACCACAATCTTTGCAACCGAGTCACGTCCCGGTAAGGTTGTCGGAATCAACAACGGTATCTACACAATCTACGACTACTACTATGCAGGTACTGCAAACGAATACAGAAACTACAACGTTCTTGACTGTAAGTTCTCAACAACAGTTAAGGTCGGCGACTTTGTAAGCTTTTACGAAGCAAACGGCACCTGCTACGTTGACGCAGGCAGCGCTGTTGTAACACCGCTTAAAGAGTTCGGTCCCGGCGAGCTTCCCGAAGGTCTCGGCTTCTCAAACGAGTTCATATTCTCCGACGATACAAAGCATCTTGAGCACGCCTTCTTTAAGGCAGGCGACGTTGCACTCGTAGCAAAGGACGATCTTTCAGGTCCTAAATACACCTTCATTACAGACGGTACTGCTGACAGCTACGTTATCACCTGGGAAGCATTCCAGACAAACTATGCAACACTCAAAATCCTTGAGATCACACCCGTTCCTGCAAAGAGTGTTAACAGAATCAAGGCTGAAAATATCAAGACAGGTAAGACAGTTGAGTTTGAAGTTAAGTTTGACAACGTAAACTCTGCAACACCTCTCGAGGCAGGCGATATCGTTACCTATACCGACGACTACGTTGCACCCGAGACACCCGATGCAAACGCACCGACAACTCCTGCAAACATCTACGTTAAAAAGAACTCGAAGGTTAAGATCAACGCATACTACGATGAAACAAACAAGTGCTTCATCGACACAGATACACAGAGAGTATATCTCATCAACCAGTTCTTCAAGGGCACTGACGGCACACCGCTTGCAAACGGCGATACCGCAACAGTAACACTTTCAGTTGACCTTGCAAACACAGTAATCAGCTACACAGTAGCATAATTTATAAGCAGGAAGCCGAGCGTGCTTCCTGCTTGTTTTTTAAAGATAATTATGAAAAATTTTGACAGCTTTTTTGATAAAATCTACAATAACCGCCGCGAGCTTATAAGATACTTTATAGTCGTGTTTTTGTGCTCTGTTCTGCGCACTGTGCTGACTGCCGTTGTCGGCGGCGGCGCGTCGCTCATTTCGTGGGCTGTGTGGGCGGTGGTCTTGTTTGTACTTTTAAAGCACGTTGTGTTTAAAAACAGGCTTGAGAGCATTTATCTGCTTTTGACGCAGATTATGATATATATAATATGTATAGCAGTGCTGTGGTTTTTAAACGGCGTGCTTGTGGGCGTTCTTTCCGCTATCGCAGGCGGTGCGGCAGCGCTTATTCTCGGCGGCGTGGTTACCGAGGCCGTGTGTATGCTGCTTATGTATAAAATTGTGTTCAGAAAAAAGTAAAAAAAATGTTGTATTTTTTGATTAATCGCTGTATAATAAAAATATGTAATTAAAATTTAAGGAGAGCCGTATATGAAAAAGAATACAGTTGTTATTGTTTCAATTATTGTCGGTGTTGCCGCTGCGGTTGCTGCAACCTTTGTTGTACTTAATTATTTTAACAAGAAAAAGCAAAAGCTCACTTCGACAAACTACGTTTTTGAAAACGACTTTGAAGACGAAGAAGAAATCGCTGAATAAAAAAACAGGCTGTTACCAGCCTGTTTTATTAATTTAAAGCGCTGATTTTTGGAGGAGATTTATGAAAAAAACTTTTTTAAAAACCGTTGCACTTTTGATTGTGACGGTAATGCTGACAGCTTTTTTCTCTCAAACTGTTTTTGCATCAAATGAAAAGGATTTTAAAAACGCCATGAAAAATTCAGTCGTTATGTATCTTAATAAACCGAACGTTTTGGTCTACGGCCAAAAGGACTACGTTTCCGAAAACCGAAATATCACACCGTACAAAACCGAAGACGGTATTTTTGTTCCCGTTGATTTTTTTGCAAAAAGCATAAATGCAACAGTTACCGATATCAAGAAAAACAAGGTGCATTTAACTCTTGGTGACATTAGTGTAAAGGTTGGGGTGCAAACAAACGAGGACGGCGTTGTCTTCGCGGATATAAACAAGCTTTGCTCCGCGTTTTCATATAATCTCAGTATTCAGGATAACGGACTTGTTGCATATTCGTCAAAAAATATTGATGCGCTTTTCGACTGGACGTCAAATCTGCTTGAAATAAGAAAAATGCTTGAAAGCTTTTTGTTTGATGACGTAAGCGGCGAGGAATTATACTCGCGTCTTACAACCAACAACCAAGGCAATCCGCATCCGAGACTGCTTTTGAGCGAGGATAAAATACAAACTATCCGTAGAGAATTAGACGACGAAAACGGTGACGAAATCTATAAACAGCTGTGCACCCGAATAATAAACTCAGCAAACTATCATTTATTGGTGGAACCGTCAGTTTATGAAATTCGCGACGGTATAAGACTTCTTTATGTATCGTGGGAAGCAAGCGACGTAATCGTTGCGTGCTCACTTGCCTACTTGATTACTGGCGACGAGGCGTATGCGCAAAGGGCATACGACGAAATGGCGGCAGTATGCGCTTTTCCCGATTGGAACCCTTCGCACTACCTCGACGTAGGTGTAATGAGCGCGGGTGTTGCGCTCGGCTACGACTGGATATATAACTGGATGACAGACGGACAGCGCGCAACTATCAGAGCAGGCATTGAAAAGCACGTTATTCCAACCATACTCGAGGACATAAACGGCTGCGTGGGAAAACGCACTTATCAATGGTATAAAGAGGGCAATGCAAACAACTGGCGTTGCGTATGCGCAGGCGGTGTTGGTGTTGCAATGCTGTCAATGATGGATGAGTTTGAAGGAGAAACTCTTGAAAAAGCAAAAACAATTCTCCCCAAAATGCTCGAGGCAATGCGCCCGACAATGATGCTTTTTGCACCTTCGGGAGCGTTTGAAGAAGGCTTTGCGTATTGGGAATTTGCGATGCAGAACTTCTCTTATTTGATAAAATCGCTCGAAATGACTACGGGGAGCGATTACGGATACGTTGATTTGCCGGGTATGAATATGACAAGCACCTATTTTGTGGCGGCTAACGGCCCCGTTCAAATTTTTAATTATCACAACGTAGGGGCTACCCACAAAGCGTTTTATCCTGCTCAGCTTATGTATCTTGCCGACAAATTCAGCACACCCGAAACGGTAAAGCCTGTTCTTGAACGGATACTTTCGTTTGAGGAAAGTTCTTTCGGAAAGTATGATGATATACTGTATTATGACCCGATAATGAACGAAGAATATGACAGTAAAAATCTTTTAGATGCATATTTCCCTGTTTCTGAAATTGCAACAATGCGAAACGAGGATACATATGTAGGGTTACATTGCGACAAGCCGTACGGCAACGGCGGTACAGGCGGGGCGGAGCATATGGATGCAGGTCAGTTCCAGCTTCAGTCAAACGGCGAGGTGTGGTTCATGGACCTCGGCTCTAACGATTACAATGTTTCCGACCTTAACAATACCTATCGCTTCCGTGCCGAAGGACATAACACGGTCATCTTCAATCCTGATGGCGACTATGCCATGAAAAAACGCGGTGACGTATACATATCAAATTTTTGGTCGGAACAAAACCTTGCGTATGCAGTTGCCAAAATGACTGACGCCTATAACAAAGAAGAAGGCGTTGAAAGCTTTTTGCGCGGCATCAGCCTTGATAAGAAAAATGGATTCGTTACTGTGCAGGACGAAATAAGATTTACCGACAGCGCAGATATGTATTGGTTTGCTCATACCGATGCCGATATAGTTATTTCTGATGATAAAAAGAGCGCGACTCTTACTAAAAACGACAAAACAATAACGGCGCATATTGTGAATGGAGATGCGGCAACCTTCAGCGTTATGGAAGCCAAGCCGCTGCCCACCTCACCGCTGGTTGGCGATCAGCAACCGGTGCCCGAAAACGTTAAAAAGCTTACGGTCCATATTGATAAATGCGAAGACATTGACCTTTGCGTTGTGTTTGCAACGGGTGAGGCAACTATAGATAAATATAAGTTTTCAAATATTTCAGATTGGCTTCACAAGGGTGATGAAACGCGTCAGCCTACCGCTCATTATAATAACGGCGGTGACGGACGTCTTTTAAAAACACTTGTTTGCACCGTGGTATCGGTAATTGCTGCTTTAGGTGCAGTCGCTTTAGTTGTAATTAAAAAGAAAAAGAAAAAATAAGGTGGAAGAAATTCCACCTTATTTCAGTTTTATTCTAGCGCCGTTACCGTATATGTTAAAGGCGGAGCGCTCTGCAAAGCCTGCAATTCCCTGCGCGCAGTACAGCACGTTTTTTGAAAACATTACGGGTATTATCGGCAGCTGCTTGTCAAACTCGCTGCAGTATTGTAAAAGTGTGCTGTCGCCGCGTTTGTAGCTGTCAAATGCCGCGTCAAGCTCCGCATTTGAAAATCCTGAATAGTTAAGACTGCCGCCTGTACTATACAAAAACGTCGGGTCCATATTGCGCGATATCGCGGTCTCACCGAGGTAGAGGTCAAACTGTCCTGACGTTACTGCAGCGGTGTATGCGTCGCTATCCAGCGTTTTTATTTCGAGTGTCAGCCCTGCGTCCTTAAAGCACTCTGCAACAACTGCCGCAATCGACGCCTTATAGCTGCTGTCGGGAACGGTGAGCGTGAGCGGTATATCCTTAAGCAGTGCCGCCGCCGCGAGAATTTCGCTGTCTGTACGCGGGTCGGTTTTGTCAAGACCTGCGTTTTTCATTTTTGACCATTCGGGGTTAAACGGGTATTTTGTAGGTGACGCAAGCCCTGCGAGCGACTGCTCGGTGAGCTTTGCACGGTCGATTATTGTTGATATCGCACGGCGTACGTCAACGCTTGCAAGCTTTTCATTTGCAAAGCTTACACCGATATATACAAATCGGTTAGAGGGACACGACACGATCTGATAGTCGCGAAGGGATGTCAGCGACTGCCCCTCGACCGCCGACGCAATCATAATGTCGAGTGCGCCCGACGAAAACAGATCGTCAATGTACTCGTCGTTTTTTGTTTCGGCAAGGTGGATTATCGGCACAGACGGTGTTTCAAAATATTTTTCGTTTGGCTTGAGCACCGCTTTTCCGTTTTGCTCCGAAAAAACATACGGACCGCAGCCAAAGCCCGCCTGACCGTTGTACATTATCGGTATGTCAAGCGTTGCAAGCGCGTCGACATCGGCGCTTTTGAACTCGCACACAAAGGTGAGTGAGTTGCTCGCGTAATAGCGCTTCATAAGTAAAATCGACTGATAATAGGGCGAGGTGGGCGAGTTTTTTACCGCGTTAAAGCTTTTTACAACGTCGTATGCGGTGACCTGCTCACCGTTTGAAAAGTAAATATCCGAACGCAGCTTTACCGTGGCGACAGCGCCGTCCAGCTTCCAGTTTTCCGCAAGAATGCAGATAGGCTCGAAGCCCGCGTTTACCGTGATGAGCGGACTGTACACAAACTTTAACAGCTCGTGGTTGGCAAGTGCGCTCGTTGTGGCGGGGTTGTCGTCCATATCGCCGTAGTAGAGCATTGTCAGGTCTGTGAGCTTTATGCTTTTTTCACTGCTTTCGCTCTCACCCGAGCTGCCGTATGCGCCGAGTACACTCTGCGAGCCAAGCTGTGTGTCGCAGCCGCACAGCATAAGCGCTATGCAAATTAATAAAATAATCAGTTTTTTCATATCTCAATCATTGCGGCCATATTACCGCGCTTTCCGTTTGTTGCTCTGTGTGAATAGTAGAGGTCGGACTTGCAAAAAGTACATTCACAGCACGCGTCGACCTGTCTGACACCCGCCTCGTTTAAAACGGCGATGTTGGCACCGACAAGGTCGAGCATATATTTGTCACCGCGGGGTGTGAAAAATTCGGGACGCCCGAATTGCTCGTACACGTCTTGCCCTACCTCGTAACAGCACTTGCTTATGCACGGACCGATGGCGGCAACAAGGTCGGCAGGGTCAGAGCCGTATTTGCTTTGCATCATTTTAACAGCGTTTTTTGTAATCCCCTTTGCCGTGCCGCGCCAGCCTGAGTGCACAGCGGCAACCGCGCGGTTTTTCGGGTCGGCAATGAGCACCGGCACGCAATCGGCAACAAACACGCAAAGGCAGATGCCTTTTTGGTTTGTGATATAGCCGTCAACGGCACTTTCACTGATGTAAAACCCGCAGTCCTTATATTCTTTACCGATTTCGCGCACGATATCGGTGTGCTCCTGACAGGTGAGCGCCATAGCGCCCATATCAATGCCGACGGCATCGGTCACGCGTCGGTAGTTTTCGAGCACCTTATCTTTTTCTTCGCGCGAAAAGGAGAGGTTTGTCTGTGCAAGGTGCCCCTCGCTTACGCCGCCGAGCTTTGTCGTAAAGCAATGCTTTTCAAAGCCTGCATCATCGAGCAGGCTGCTGTGAAGGGTGACGACCCCGTTTGTATTTTTAAAGTAAAAATTCTTCATAATAATTATTATATAATCCCTCGCTTAATATTGCAATAATTTTTAATTTGATATATAATTGTTTAAATTTATAAAAAGAAGGTATAACGATGTTTAAATCTGAACTTCACGTACACACAAGCCCCGTGAGCCGCTGTGCAAAGGTGGATGCCGTCTCGACTGCGCAGCATTTTATTGATGAGGGCTACGATACTATTGTTATAACAAACCATTTAAGTCCCGTTCTTATAAAAAAGAATCTGCCTTGTGACCCTGACGATTGGAAAGCTGTCGTTGATTATTATCTTTCCGACTACTATGCCGCAAAGGAAGCGTCAAAGGGTAAAATGAACGTTCTTCTCGGTGCTGAAATCCGTATGCACGAAAACAATAACGATTACCTTGTGTATGGAGTTGATGAACAGTTTTACTATGATATCGGCAATTTTTTTGATAAAAAAATAAAGGATATTGCTCCGCTTGTGCAAGAGGCGGGCGGACTTTTGTTTCAGGCGCATCCTTTCAGAAACAGTATTACGGTAACCGACCCGCAAATACTCGACGGCATTGAGGTATATAACTTCAGCGCAGGTCACGACAGTCGCAATGATATTGCGTGTATGTGGGCAAAAAAATTCGGACTTATCGGAATTTGCGGTCAGGATTATCATATTCCGAGTTACCTTATCGGCGCGGGAATGCTGACAGACACCGAAATAAAGGACAACAAACAGCTTGTTGACATACTGAAATCGGCAAGCTATCAGCTGACTGACGGCAACCAAATATTGACATATTAACTTTTATAATATATAATGATAAAATAATTTTGTTCGGAGAGAGAAGAAAATGAAAAACACAGAAAAAACAATGGAAAAAATCGTTGCACTGTGTAAAAACAGAGGCTTCGTTTACGCAGGCAGCGAAATATACGGCGGTCTTGCAAACAGCTGGGACTACGGCCCGCTTGGTGTTGAACTCAAAAACAATGTTAAAAAGGCTTGGTGGAAAAAGTTTGTGCAGGAGAGCCCCTATAACGTCGGTCTTGACAGCGCAATCATTATGAACCCGCAGACATGGGTGGCTTCGGGTCACCTCGGCGGTTTTTCAGATCCGCTTATGGACTGTAAGGTTTGTAAAACCCGTCACAGAGCAGACAAGCTGATTGAAGACTACGTTGCAGAGAACGGTCTTTCAGACAACCCTGCAGGCTGGTCGGACGATGAGATGCTTGCTTATATCAAGGAAAAGCGCATCGTTTGCCCCTCTTGCGGTTCATCGGACTTTACCGATATCCGTAAGTTCAATCTTATGTTCAAAACCTTCCAGGGCGTAACAGAGGATTCGTCATCGACACTCTACCTTCGTCCCGAAACTGCACAGGGTATTTTTGTAAACTTTAAAAATATTCAGCGAACAACACGTAAAAAGATTCCGTTTGGCGTAGGTCAGGTCGGTAAATCATTCAGAAACGAGATCACTCCCGGTAACTTTACCTTCCGTACACGTGAGTTTGAGCAGATGGAGCTTGAGTTTTTCTGCAAGCCCGGTACCGACCTCGAGTGGTTTGACTACTGGCGCGGCTACTGCCGTGACTGGCTGTATGCACTCGGTATGAACGCAGAAAATCTTCGTCTTCGCGATCATGACAAGGACGAGCTGTGCTTCTATTCAAAGGCGACAACTGACTTTGAGTTTTTATTCCCGTTCGGCTGGGGCGAGCTGTGGGGCGTTGCTGACAGAACAGAC
This sequence comes from Eubacteriales bacterium, assembly GCA_045546815.1. GTDB lineage: Bacteria > Bacillota > Clostridia > Oscillospirales > QAKW01 > RGIG9041. The sequence goes on along the minus strand of JAZQDN010000089.1, from coordinate 22,990 downwards.
TACGACCTTACCCAGCACGCAGAGCACTCAAAAGAGCCTATGGAATATTTTGACCCCGAAACAAACGAAAAATACGTTCCGTATGTTATTGAGCCCTCACTCGGTGCAGACCGCGTTGTTCTTGCATTCTTGTGCGAGGCTTATGACGAGGAAAATATTTCAAAAGACCCCGCAAAAGAGGATATCCGCGTAGTGCTTCATCTTCATCCCGCACTTGCGCCCTTTAAAGCGGCAGTTTTACCGCTTTCAAAGAAGCTTTCTGATAAAGCGGGCGAGGTTTTTGCAAATCTTTCTAAAAACTTCTCTGTTGAGTTTGATGACGCAGGCTCTATCGGTAAACGTTATCGCCGTCAGGACGAAATCGGTACACCGCTTTGTATCACCTACGATTTTGAAAGTGAAGAGGACGGCTGTGTGACAGTCCGCGACAGAGATACTATGGAGCAGGAGCGTATTCCGATAGCAGATCTTACACAGTATATTGCCGATAAAATTAACTTTTAAAAATTTTTGTTGACAAATCGTTCGGAATGCTCTATAATACTTATGCTATTATGATTATTAAAGGTCAGGAGGTAAAATTAAATGGTTCGTACTTATCAGCCTAAAAAAAGACAAAGAAGCAAAGAACACGGCTTTAGAAAAAGAATGAGAACGGCTAACGGCAGAAAGGTCTTGGCCAGAAGACGTGCAAAGGGCAGAGTAAGATTAACTCACTAAATAACGGGGGGTCTATTCATTTAGACCCCTTTTTGTTTGTTTTTACTCTGTAAAATAAGTGTATGAAGAAAATTGAAAGCGTAAAAGAAAATGTGAATTTCCGCAGGGCGTACCACAAGGGCAAAAGTGCAGGGCTCGGGCTCATTAACGTGCACTGGCGGAAAAATAATCTGGGGCGTCGGCGGCTTGGCATTACTGTGTCAAAAAAGCTGGGCTCATCACCCGTGCGCAACCGTGTACGGCGCATAATTCGTGCGGCGGCATATTCGTGCCGCGATGTTTTACCGCAAAACTGCGATATCATCGTTGTGGCGCGCTCGCAGCTTGTCGGTAAAAAAAGCACCGATGTTGAAAAGGTTCTGAATGCGTATTTTAAAAAAGATAATTAGTGCTTTTCGTCACGCTTTTGTTTTTCCGATTATTATATATCAGCGCTATATCTCGCCGGGACTTCCCGCCCGCTGTAAATACTATCCCACCTGCTCGCAGTATGCGCTCACCGCTATAAAGCGATACGGGATAATTGTCGGCGGCGCGCTTGCGGTGTGGCGTCTGCTTCGCTGTAACCCCTGGTCAAAGGGCGGCATCGATTACGTGCCGGAGCAGCTTTTTAAAAAACGTAAGGAGAAGTAATAATATGTGGAATATTATCATGGTTCCGTTTGGAAAAATTATGCAGGTTTGCTACGAGCTTTTTAACAGCTACGGTATCGCTCTGTTTTTGTATGCGATAATCACGAGAATAATCCTTTTCCCGCTGTCAATGAAGCAGCAAAAGGGTCAGCTTGCAATGCTCAGACTGCGTCCCTATCAAGAGATGCTTATGAAAAAATACGGCAATAACAAGCAAAAGTATCAGGAAGAGCTTATGAATCTCTATCAGCGCGAGGGCTACAGCCCGATGTCGAGCTGTCTTCCCACCTTTATTCAGCTCCCTGTTATTATGCTTATCTATACCATCGTGCGCCGTCCGCTCACATACATTGCGGGCATGTCGCTCAAAGAGATGTGGCCTGCAATGCAGCCGTACATTGCAAAGTTCCCCGATCTTTTCAAGGGTGCTACCACCGAAAACTTTACAAAGTATGAGCTTCAGCTCTTTTCCTGCCTTTCAGAAGAAGGCCTTATTGAAATAAACTCAAAGTTTTTGGGTGTTTTTGACCTTACAAAAATTCCGTGGGATGCGATAAGAGAGGGCAGCTACTGGCTCATTTTAATACCTATTATTGCAGGTTTAACATCGTATCTTACAAGCTATATTTCACAAAAGCTCAACCCCAATATGTCAGGTGACCCGCAGACTGCAGGCTCGATGAAAATGATGAACATTGCAATGCCGCTCATTTCTGTGTTCATTTCGTTCACATACGCATCGGGTCTCGGTCTTTACTGGATCGCTTCAAACATCGTTGCAATCGGTCAGACCTTCCTTTTACACAAGATCTATGACCCCAAAAAAGTGTTGGCAGAGGTTGAGGAAAAAATCGCTCGTGAAAAAGAGGCGGACAAGGAAAAACGCCGCCAGGCTGCCGAGCGTCGTGCTCTTGGTAACAACAAAAACTCCAAGAAAAAGCGCGCTATGAACGCACAGTACACCGAGGTTAAAGACGACGGTGTTATTGATACTGAAAAGGAGAATTAAACAAAATGGCAATCGAAGAATTGTTCTTTGAGGGCAAGACGATCGATCTTGCGCTCGAAAAGGCCGCAGAGGCTATGGGTGAGGACAAGGATATGCTTTGCTATGAGGTAGTGCAGACAGCAAGTCGCGGTATTTTCGGCATTGGCGCTACCCCCGCAAAAATCAAAATCGAAAAAGAAGTCCCCGATGCACCCGTAAAAAAAGCAGAAAAGAAGCCTGCTAAAGAGGTTAAGCTTCCCGAAGGCTTTGCACCTGAAAAAATTTCTAAAAAGCAAAAGAGCGAAAAGCCGGCTAAAGAAGCAAAGCCCGCACAGCCCGTTGTTACAAAGCGTGTGCTCACACCCGTACAAGACGGTGATGAAAACGCTGCTGCTATTGAAAAGTTTTTGCTCGGTCTTCTCGCAGAGCTTGAAATTGAAGACGGCAAGGTTACAGTAAGCCTTGACGAAAGCGGCAACTATTTTGCTGACGTTGCAGGCTCAAAAATGGGCGTGCTCATCGGCAGACGCGGTGAGACACTCGACGCTGCACAGTACCTTACAAGCCTTGTTGTAAATCGTGGCAAGGACAAAAAGATCAAGGTTGTTCTTGACAGCGAAAACTACCGCGAAAAGCGCGCAATCGCACTTGAGGCACTTGCTAACAAAACAGCTGACAAGGCTATCAAATATAAGCGCAATCAGGCTCTTGAGCCGATGGACGCTTATGAGCGCAGAATTATCCACGCAGCGCTCACAGGTCGCGAGCATATCACAACCTACTCGGTAGGTACCGACCCCAGACGTAAGGTCGTAGTAGCATACCAGAAATAAAAAAGAGCCAAACGGCTCTTTTTTTGTTTGCAAAGCCATCCTGAGCGCAGTCGAAGGATCTCAAACTGTCGACACACCGAAAAAAACAAAAATTTTTTTGAAAAATTGAAACATTTTTGCCCTCTCGTTACATATATAAGTGAAAAGAATTTAACGGAGGTGCTATTTATGAAAAAAATTCTTATAATAGCTGTATCTGCGCTATGTGCTTTGGTGGTATTGTTTGAGCTGGCATTACCGCTTTACCTGAAAAATCAAATCAAAAATTTAACCTCTGTATCGTTCGATGATTTCCATTACCAAAATCTGACCGACGAACAGCGCTCTGCTTTGGTTGAAAATATGAACGTATCCAAATGGAAAAGAGTGTTTAAAAGAAATCCCTTGGATTATGACTCGGCACCCCAAATATATATGACGGCAGATGACAGGTACCTGTTATCCTTCACGTCGTACGGGGAATTCGGCGACGTTGTAATCAGCTTGACAAATTCAAAACTGCCATTAGGGTGCATCTTCAGAATAGAAGCCGAAGATTACGCCGAGTTTGAAAGCTATTTGGAAACAATAATACAAAATTAGGGGACGGATTTATCCGTCCCTTTTTATATTCTCAAATTGACAAAGGCAAATTTAGTTAATATAATAAAACTAATACGTTAACGGAGATAAATATGGATACAATTTGTGCAATAGCAACGGCGCGTGCCACCGCCGCCATCGGCGTGATCAGGGTGAGCGGAGACGATGCCTTTACAATTTGCGAAAAGATAATAAAAATGAAAACAAAACCGCTGTCGCAGATGCCTGCCGCCGCCATGCGTCTTGGCACAATATACGACGGCGACCGCCCTATTGACGAGGCACTTTGCTGTGTGTTTTTCGGTCCCAATTCGTATACGGGCGAAAACACCGTCGAAATCAACTGCCACGGCGGTATCGCGATACTTGAGCGCGTACTCAAGCTGCTTATAAAAAGCGGCGCGCGTCAGGCGGAGGCGGGCGAATTTACCAAGCGCGCCTTTTTAAACGGCAAGCTCGACCTTGTGCAAGCGGAAGCGGTGGGCGACCTCATTCACTCGTCGTCGGCACTCGGCGCAAGCCTTGCGCTGTCGCGTATGTCGGGCAGGCTGTCGGGCGAATTTAACGACATTTTCGACGCGCTGGTGTCGGTAAATACCGATATCCTCGCGTATATCGACTTTCCCGACGAGGTGGACGACGTCGACGCGGACAGCGTCCTTGCCACCCTCTATGACATAAACAAAAAACTGATTTTGCTCGAAAACAGCTTTAATATCGGCTCTGCCGTGACCGAGGGCGTCGATACCGTTATCGTCGGCACCCCCAACGTCGGTAAAAGCACTCTGCTTAACGCAATCCTCGGCTACGAGCGTGCAATCGTGTCGGACACGGCGGGTACGACTCGCGATATGGTGTCCGAGCGCGCAAAAATGGGCGATATCACGCTCAACCTCTGTGACACCGCGGGTATTCGCGAGGCGGGGGGAGACATCGAAAAAATCGGTATCGACATCGCCAAGCGCGAGCTGCAAAGCGCGGAGCTTGTGTTTGCCGTGTTTGACGGCGCACGCGCGCTTTCGCAGGACGATATGGATATAATCGACCTTTGCCGCGGCAAAAACGCAATCGCGGTAATAAACAAGAGCGACCTTGAAATAAGGCTTGATAAAGCTCACGTTTGCGCTGCCTTTGAATACGTTGTCGAGATATCGGCAAAAAACAACGACGGTATCGAAAGCATAGCAAAAATCGTAAACGAGCGCTACTCGTCCGCCGATATCGAAAACGGGCTGATGCTGACAAACGTGCGCCACTATCAGCGCGTCGTAAAGGCGCGTGAGCGCGTTGAAAACGCAATCTCATCGCTGTCGGGCGGCTTTACACCCGACCTTGCGAGCGTTGATATAACCGACGCGGCATCCGAAATCGGTCTTATTACGGGTGCGGGTGTGTCAGATAAAATAATAGACGATATTTTTTCAAAATTCTGTGTAGGAAAATAATTTTTCTTCATCGGCTCCACTTGTCAGGGGAGCTGGATTTTTGCCGTTAGGCAAAAAGACTGAGGGGTAGTTTTAATATACTGTGATTTTAAAAACCGTACTGGTTAAGTTGGTATACACCAATAAAAACAGTGCGGTTTTTATGATTTTGTAAAATGTATACTACCCCTCAGTCTGCTACGCAGACAGCTCCCCTGACAAGTGGAGCCTGAAAAGCATTCTGAAAAATTTTTCACTCAGCTTTTGAGTAAAATACAATATTGTGATTTTTTTGTGATAATATATGTATATTTCATAAAGGAGGCTGAATTATGAAAATTATCGAGGATTTATATTACAATATGCCAGAAAGTGTGCCGTGTGACGAAGAAAAGGAAATTATTGTACTTATAGACAGAAACGAAGAGTGCCTCGAAAAAACAATGACGGAGGAGCAAAAAGAACGATTTGAAAAGCTTTGCGACTGTAATGACGAACTGCTGGATATATGCACACGTCAGGCGTTTGTAAAAGGCTTTTCACTTGGTGTAAAAATAGTGATTGAGGCTATTCAGAATTAAACTTGTTTTTTGTTTTTTGTTGACTTAAACATTTTACCAATATATAATGGGCGTAGAATGAATTCTAAGGAGACTCAAACAATGGTAGAGAACTTAATTCCAATTCCGAAAAAATCAGAAATAACAGGCGAAACAATCGCCTTTAACCCTTATGTTACGACTGATGTGCCCGAGTGGCGCGACCAGCTTGAAGTGTTAAAGACCGCGCTTGAAAAAATCCACGAGTGTGAGGTGAATTATGGCGAGGGCGGTATCCGACTTGTAAAAAATCCTGCGCTCGAAAAGGGCGCGTATACATACGACGTTGATAACGAGGTTGTAATTGCCGCCTCCGACACCGAGGGTATCTGCTACGGCATCGCAACAGCGCTTCAGTGCATTGTTTACATTCGCCGTGAGGGCGGCGTGCGCGTTCAAAAGGCGCATATTGAAGATAAGGGCGACAAGGAATACAGAGCCGTTATGCTCGACCTTGTGCCGTGGCACACTCTGCGTCAGGTGCTTCGCTTTATGGATGTCTGCTTTTACTTTAAGATTCCGTTTGTGCATCTGCACCTTATCGACAACACCGCCTGCCGTATTCCGTCAAAGGCGTTCCCGAACATCACCGCTAAAAAGCATTATTCCTACGATGATATAAAGACGATACGCGAATATGCGCGTGCGCGCGGACTTACGCTTATCCCCGAGTTTGAGGTGCCGGGTCATGCACGTCAGCTCGGCACGCACTATCCCGAGGTGTTCGGCAACGCGCTTGACGGCGACCCCGGTGAAGAAAAGAGCGAGATCGGCTCGTCGATCATTATTGAGGACGTTGTGTGCGCGGGCAGTGAAAAGTGTATGAACGGCATAAAAACTATGCTTTCGGAGATGATGGAGCTGTTCCCCGATTCGCCGTATATCCATATCGGCGGCGACGAGGCGTTTATAAAGGTGTGGAACTACTGCCCGACCTGCCGCAGCTATATGAAAGACAACGGCATTGAGGACGAGTATGAGCTGTACTCCGACTTTGTCGGAAGGGTCGCACAGTATGTGCTTGACTGCGGACGCACACCTATCGTGTGGGAGGGCTTTCCCAAAAAGGGCGCATGGCGCGTACCGAAGGAGACTATCGTTATCGCGTGGGAGTCGCTTTATAACCTCGCACCCGACCTTTTAAAAGACGGCTTCAAGATTATAAACGGCTCGTGGCAGCCGCTTTACATCGCGGGTCACAAGCGCTGGACTACCGAGAATATCCTCGACTGGAACGTGTACAACTGGCAGCATTGGTTTGAAAAATCACCCGCCAAGCTAAACCCCATTTCAATCGAGCCGACAGAGCAGGTGTGGGGCGCACAGTTCTCGCTGTGGACCACCTCATACGAGCAGGCGATATGCCCCTTTGCCGAAAACGCGAGCGCGTTTGCCGAGCGTACCTGGAACGTAACACGTACTCTTACGTTTGAACAGTTTAATTCAAAAATGAAAAAAATAATGCAAAATCTTTGGGACCTGTTGAGAGAGGACTAAAAAATGATTAATAATATTATACCGATACCAAAAAAAGTAAGTGTAAATGACGGTGCCGTGACAGCACCCGCGGCTGTGTATACCGACCATCAGCCGTGGCAGGAATTTGTAAATACTTTCTGTACAATATTTGCCAAATTATACGATACGGACTGTAAAAATGAGCAGGGCGGCGTGCGTCTTGTGTACGACCCGCTTGTTAAAAAAGATGCGTACACCTACGATGCCGACGATGAGATAGTCATTTGTGCATCGACCGACAGCGGCATCTGCTACGGTATGGCGACAGCGCTGCAGGCGATGTCTGTGACGGGCGGCGAAATCGTGTCGCAAAAGGCGCATATCGACGACTGCTCCGACAAGCCTTACCGCTCGGTTATGGTTGACCTTGCGCGTCAGTGGCACCCGATGAAGCAGGTGCTGAAATACGTTGATATCTGCTTTATGCTTAAAATAAATATGCTGCATCTGCACTTTATTGACGACCAGAGCTATACTCTGCCGTCAAAGGTATACCCCAAGCTTTCGACAGAGGGCAGAAGCTATTCTTTTGACGAAATTGCGGTATTGAACGACTATGCGGCATCGCGCGGCATTACCGTTGTGCCCGAGTTTGAAGCGCCCGGTCACGCACGCGCGCTGACCTCTGCCTACCCCGAAATTTTCAGGGTTGATATTGACGGCGAGGAGCCGACGGTGCTCACCGAGAGTGGCGCGGTCGTAAAGGCGGATAATATTGTGTGCGCAAGACCTGCGGCGTTTGACGCGATTCAAAAGCTGATTGCGGAGATAAGCGATATGTTCCCGTCTGCACCGTATATCCATATCGGCGGCGACGAGGCAAATATCAAGGTGTGGAATCACTGCAAGGACAGCGTGCAGTTTATGAAGGACAACGGACTTGCCGACGAAAACGAGCTGTATGCCGAGTTTGTGGCGCGCGTGGCACAGATGGTAATTGACCACGGCTGTACACCTATCGTGTGGGAGGGCGTTTCCGAAAAGGGTGCCGAGCGCGTACCCAAGGAGACGATCGTTATCGCGTGGGAGTCGCACTATAATCTCGCTCCCGACCTCTTAAAGCAGGGCTTTAAGATAATAAACGCGTCGTGGCAGCCGATGTATATCGTGCCCAATATGAGACTGCGCTGGGATTTTAACGATATTCTCGACTGGAACGTTTATAACTGGCAGCACTGGTGGGAGCATTCGCCCGCACGCGACAACCCCATCAATATCGAGCCTACGGACGATTGCCTCGGCGGTATTCTGTGCGTGTGGGAGTGCACCTTTGAGCAGGAGATCTCGAGAGCGTGTGAAAACTCTACAGCACTTGCCGAGCGCACCTGGAACGCAGGCGAGCTTAAGGGCGAGCGCAGAGCGGTGAGAAAGGCAGCCGAAGCCGCACTTGTAAAAATCTTAAAGCTCATTCAGGAAAAATAAAAAATCCACCCGCTATGCGGGTGGATTTTTATTGACTTTACTATTATTAAATAATATAATAACTATGTATAAGTATAAACTCTTTTTAAGGAGATATAAAATGATAGATAAAAAAGCGGCGCTGGAAACAGCCCTTTCAAAAATCAAAAAGCAGTACGGTGACGGTGCTGTAATGAAGCTCGGTGACAATCTTAATATGAAGGTCGACTCGATCCCGACCGGTTCGCTCGCGCTCGACGCGGCGCTCGGCATCGGCGGTGTGCCAAAGGGCAGAATCATTGAGATATTCGGACCTGAATCATCGGGTAAAACAACACTTGCACTGCACATTCTTGCAGAGGCGCAAAAGCGTGACGGCGAGGTTGCGTTTATCGACGCAGAGCACGCGCTCGACCCCGTTTATGCGCAGGCACTCGGTGTTGATATTGATAACGTGCTGGTGTCACAGCCCGATAACGGCGAACAGGCGCTCGAGATTACCGAGGCACTCGTGCGCTCAAACGCGATAGACGTTGTTGTTGTCGACTCGGTTGCGGCTCTTGTTCCGCAGTCGGAGATCGAGGGCGATATGGGTGCGTCTCACGTGGGACTTCAGGCCCGACTTATGTCGCAGGGTCTTCGTAAGCTTGCGGGCGTTATTTCAAAGAGCAACTGTATCGTAATTTTCATTAACCAGCTTCGTGAAAAGGTGGGCGTTATCTACGGTAACCCCGAGACTACAACGGGCGGTCGCGCACTCAAGTTTTTTGCTTCGGTGCGTATTGATATCAGAAAAACCGATACAATCAAAAACGGTTCGGAGATCGTCGGCAACTCTGTTAAGTGTAAGATCGTTAAAAACAAGGTTGGCTCACCCTTTAAGGTTGCGACCTTTGACATTATGTACGGCGAGGGAATTTCGAAGTTCGGCGAGCTTGTTGACCTCGGCGCAGAGTTTGGCATAATAAAAAAGAGCGGCGCGTGGTTCTCATACGGCGAAACACGCATCGGTCAGGGCAAGGAAAACGCAAAGCAGTTCCTTATGGATAACCCCGATATCGCAACGGAAGTGGAAGCGCGTATCCGTGCGGCACTCGCAAAGCCCGCTGATGAGCAGGCGGCAGAAAAACCCGCTGAAAAGACAACAAAGGCAAAGGCGAAGGCAGCACCCGCTCCGTCATCACACGCACTTGACGTAAGCGCAGATGACTTCGAGTAAAATTTCGGCGCTTTTGCAAAACCCCGACAAGCCCGCTATGGTTGACGTATATGCAGACGGCGATTATGTGATGAGTGTGTCGGAGGACACCGCCTTTGACGCGGGTCTGAAAATCGGGATGGAGCTTGATGTTGATACGCTTACGCACATTGAGCATACATCGCTTGTGGTAAAGGCAAAGGCGAAGGCATATAATTATTTAAGCTACGGTGATATGAGCGCAAGCACCCTTAAATCAAAGCTGACACGTGCCGGCTTTGACGGCGACGTCGCAGACGAATGTATTGCGGCGCTGTGTGAGAGAGGGTATATTGACGACGAGCGTTACGCGCACAGTCTTGCAAAGTATCTTGCCGACACAAAGTGCTACGGACCAAGACGTATTGAGCAGGAGATGTACCAAAAGGGCATTTGTGCCGAGCTTTCGCAAAACGCAATCGCCGCTCTCGACACCGATTTTTGTGAGACAATAAAAACACATATTCCGAAAAATGTCGACCTCACTGACAGAAAGGCTCGCGCAAAGCTGTGCGCGGCGCTTGCACGTCGCGGGTTTGACTTTGAAACGATAAACTACGTAATAAAGGAATCAGACGAATTTGAGTGATAAAAAAACTGTTGCATTTATAGCACTCGGATGTGCTAAAAATCAGGTCAACACCGAAATTATGATAGCGAGCGTTAAAAACGCGGGCTACACCGTGACGGGTGAGCCCGAGCTGTCAGACGTGACCGTCATAAACACCTGCGGATTTATTGAGGACGCGAAAAAAGAGGCACTTGACACGATTTTTGAGGTAGCTCAACTCAAAAAAGAGGGCAGGCTTTCAAAAATCATCGTGTGCGGCTGCCTTGCGCAGCGTTACCCCGACGATATCGCAGACGAGCTTTACGAGGTCGACGGCTTTGTGGGTGTCGGCAGCTTTGACAGGATAGTCGAGGCGGTTGAGCGGGTGCTCGGGGGCGAGCGGGTCATTATGTTTGACGATCTGTCAAATATTCAGCTTGACGGCGAGCGGATGCTTATAACGCCCTACTACTCGGCGTATCTCAAGATCGCAGACGGCTGTTCAAACCGCTGTGCCTACTGCGCGATCCCGCTTATACGCGGCGATTATAAATCACGCAGTATTGAAAATATTATTGAAGAAGCAAACACGCTTGCAAAAAACGGCGCAAAAGAGCTTATCGTTATCGCACAGGACACGACAAACTACGGTATCGACCTTTACGGTGAGCGCAGACTGCCGCAGCTCTTAAGGGAGCTTTGCAGGGTGGACGGCATTGAGTGGATACGCATAATGTATCTCTATCCCGACAAAATAACTGATGAGCTGACAGACGTCATAGCATCGGAGAAAAAAATCTTGAAGTATATCGAAATGCCCATTCAGCACGCATCGGGCAGTGTGCTCTCGTCTATGAACCGCCCGGGTGATGATAAGTCGCTGTTGCAGACGGTTAAAAAGCTGAAGAAAAAAATTCCGGGCGCTGTGCTGCGCACGACCATTATGGTGGGCTTTCCGGGTGAGACGGATGCTGATTTTGAAACGCTGTGCAGCTTTATAAAGGCGGCAGAGTTTGACAAGCTCGGCGTGTTCGAGTTTTCACCCGAGCAGGACACACCCGCATATGATATGGCAGGGCAGGTGCCCGACGAAATCAAGGCGTCGCGCGCTGAAACGGTGGAGCTTATACAGTCGACCATTGTTGAGAAAAAGCAGAGCGCGCTTATCGGAAAGACTTTTGACGTTATCTGCGAGGGCTACGACCGCTACGGCGAGTGCTACTTCGGCAGAAGCTTTATGGAAGCGCCCGACATCGACGGTAAAATTTTCTTTACGTCGGCTGACCCTGTGAAGAGCGGCGATATTGTAAAGGTTACACTCACCGAGTGTATGGATTTTGAACTTATAGGAGAGGCAGTAAAATGAACACACCTAACAAACTGACAGTTTTACGCATAATTATGACGCCGTTTTTTCTGGCGGCACTCCTTATACCGTTTCCGCATCATTTTCTTGCGGCGCTTGTGCTGTTTGCGGTCGCATCGGTAACTGACCTTATCGACGGCAAAATGGCGCGAAAATACAACCTTATTACCGATTTTGGCAAGTTTCTTGATCCGCTTGCAGACAAAATGCTGACAACGGCGGCTTTTCTTGCATTTATCGAGCTTAAAATCGGTGTCGGCATCGTGTGGATCACGTTTATTATCCTGATACGCGAGTTTTTAATAACGTCACTCCGACTTATCTCGGCAGGCAAGGGTAAGGTTGTTGCCGCAAACATCTGGGGCAAGGCAAAGACGGTGGCACAGATGGCGAGCATAATTTATATCCTCGCATCGCAGTACCTCTTGTCGCTTTATTCGACAGATATGCTTGTAAACGTTATCGGCATTATCACAAATATCGTTCTGTGGGCATCGGCCGTGCTCACCGTTATCAGCGGCGCGGTTTATGTAAAGCAGAATAAACAGTTTATTGACCCGAAGAAATAAGAGCTATGTTTAACAAATACAGATACGAGATTGATTTTATAAAAAAGCGCGACCCCGCCGCGCGCAGTGATTTTGAAATTTTCTTTTTGTACAAGGGCTTTAAGGCACTGCGTATGTACAGGCGTGCGCACAAGGCTTATCAGAAAGGCCATCTTTTTAAAGCGCGCTTTATAAGTGAGCGGTGCAAGTTTAAAACGGGCATTGAGATTCACCCCGCGGCAAAAATCGGCAAGGGCTTTTTCATTGACCACGGTACAGGTGTGGTTATCGGCGAGACGACAGAAATCGGCGATAACTGCGTGATTTATCAGGGCGTAACGCTCGGCGGTACGGGTAAGGACACGGGCAAGCGTCATCCGACGCTCGGTAACAACGTTATGGTTGGCGCGGGCGCAAAGGTGCTCGGTCCCATAACCATCGGCGACAATGTCAAGATCGCGGCGGGTGCTGTGGTGCTGTCCGATATCCCTGCAAACTCGACGGCGGTCGGCGTGCCCGCACGCGTTGTGCGTGTCGGCGGTGTGCCTGTGCAGGATCTTGACCAGGTACATATACCCGACCCTGTATCACAGGAGCTGTGCAGGCTGGAATCGCGACTTGCAAAGCTTGAAAAGAAACTGGAGGATAAAAATGAAGCTTTATAATACACTTACACGAAACAAAGAAGAATTTAATGAAATAAAGCCGGGCACCGTTACTATCTACGCTTGCGGTCCCACCGTTTACGACTATTTCCACATCGGCAACGCGCGTCCGTTTATCACCTTTGACGTTCTTCGCCGTTACTTTGAGTTTACGGGTAAAAAGGTGCGCTTTGTGCAGAACTTTACCGATATCGACGATAAAATGATAAAGCGCGCAAACGCAGAGGGCATCACCGTTAAAGAGCTCGGCGACAGATTTATTGAGGAGTACTACCACGACGCAGGCAGTCTCGGTGTCGGCAAGGCAACGGTACACCCCCGCGCAACCGAGTGTATAAATGATATTATAAAGCTGGTTGAAACGCTTATCGAAAAGGGTATGGCATATGAGGTTGACGGCGACGTGTTTTACCGCACGACCAAGTTTGACGGCTACGGCAAGCTGTCGCACTATCCCATTGAACAGCTCGAGAGCGGCGCTCGCATAGAGGTCAATGATAAAAAGGAAGACCCGCTTGACTTTGTTGTCTGGAAGGCGGCAAAGGAGGGTGAGCCGCACTGGACATCGCCCTGGGGCGAGGGCAGACCCGGCTGGCACATTGAGTGCTCGGCAATGGCTAACAAGTACCTCGGCAAGACAATCGACATACACTGCGGCGGTGTTGACCTTATCTTCCCGCACCACGAAAACGAGATCGCGCAGTCAGAGGCGGCTAACGGATGTGACTTTGCGCATTTCTGGCTTCACAACGGTCATATCAACGTTGACAGCAAAAAGATGAGCAAGTCGCTCGGCAACTTCTTTACTGTTCGCGACGCGGCGCAGAAGTACGGCTACGAGACGATAAGATTTTTTATGCTGTCGTCGCACTACAGAAGCCCGATAAACTACTCGGCTGACGTGCTCGAGAGCTCGGCGGCGGGTCTTGAGCGTTTGTATACCGCTAAAAATAATATGCAGTTTGCCGCAAAATCGGCAAAGGTACAAAAAATGGCAGAGGGCGAGGCAGAGGCGCTTGCAGAGTATGATTCGTTTAAGACACTTTTCTGCGAAAAGATGGATGACGACCTTAATACTGCAGACGCGGTATCGGTGCTTTTCGATATGGCACGCAAAATGAACACAGAGCCCGACGGACGCTCGGCAGAGTACTGCAGCGCAGTTCTTGCCAAGTTTATGGAGCTTTGCGGTGTGCTTAACATTTTGACAAATGATATGCCTGCCGAAATCCCCGAGGACGTTCAGGCGCTCGTTGATGCACGTGTGCAGGCAAGAGCTGACAAAAACTGGGCGGAGGCTGACAGAATCCGTGACGAGCTTGCTTCCCGCGGTGTTATCCTTGAGGACACCAAGGACGGCGTTAAAGTTCTTATGAAAAAATAATAATAAATGGCGGGGGCTTGACTCCCGCCGTTTTTAATGTCATATTGCCTAAAAAAATAGTTTAATTTTGTGCAGTATTTTATTTTTTTCTATGTTATCATTAGTCTATAAACCCATGCGTAGTAAGGAGAAGCACTATGGAACAAATCAAATTACCGATTGAACTTAAAAGTTCACCTATAGTTTTTGCAGTTGGTCACGATTATCACATTATGGCGCTCACACGCGCTGATGTTATATTCAGGGTTACTGTAAACGGCAAGCATTATTATGATGCGGATAACGGACTTATGCGTTCACATACACCTGTTCACAAGGTTGTTGTGCCAATGGCAGAGCTTGACAGCGCAAAGGAATACACGGTGAGCTATCGCCGCGTTATTGAAAAACCGAGAATACTTCTTGAGCCGGAATCGGTTACCATCCCCTTCAGACCCGTTCCCACCGACAGACCTATTAATATCTATCATATTTCTGACTCACACGGCAGAATCACTCACCCCATAAAAGGTGCACAGGACCGCTACGGTGACGATATCGACCTGCTTATTATGAACGGCGATATTCCGACTGATAATATGGGTGAATACGGCAATCTGTTCCTTGTTTATGAAATTGCAGGTGCAATTACACAGGGTCAGCGCACCGTTATCCACTCGCGCGGTAACCACGACACACGCGGCTATTATGCCGAGCATCTGTCAGAGGTCGTGCCTACCAAAAACGGCAAGTTCTATTACACGGTACGCGTAGGTAATATCTGGGCGATGATTCTTGACTGCGGTGAGGATAAGGCTGACAATCACGAGGCATACGGCGGCGATTTTGGTATAAACGTCGGTCACGAGTTCAGACTTGAACAGACACAGTTTATTAAAGATGTTATAGCAAACGCTGAAAACGAGTACCTTGCAGACGGCGTTAAGTACCGCTTTATTATCGTACATAACCCATTTACTATGAAGCACGGCGGTATCTTTGATATCGAAAACGAAATTTATGACGAGTGGTCAAAGCTTGTCGGCGAAAACATAAAGCCCCAGCTTCACATTGTGGGTCATATCCATCGCGCCGAGGTTTACGAGGTTGGCGGACCGCTTGATACCCGCGGACAGACCTGCCCCGTTATTGTAGGCGGCGTGCCGTTTAAAAAAGAGAGCGGACGCGGACAACTCAGCGCATCGATCACGCTTGACGATTACACCGCTCGCGTTGAGTTTAACGACAACTTTGAAATCGACCGCTCCGACCGCAACAGAACTCTTGAACTTATTAAATAATCAGTTAATTAATTCCTCTCTGTGTTTACAGAGAGGAATTTTTGTGGTATAATAGCCTTTACAAATATTAATTTGAGGTGATTGCTATGGCAGGACCGGGAGGTCCGGGCGGACCGCCGCCCAGAGCCCAGTACGGCGGCAGGCGCGCAATCGGACGCACGCTTACCGAGGAAGAAAAAAAGAATATGCCAAAAATAACGCTTCCGTTTGTAAAGCGTATTTTATCATACCTTGCACCGTATAAGTGGAAGCTTATTCTCGTGTTTGTCACAATAATCGTGTCGGCGATTTTCGGTGTTTTGCCGAGTATGCTGACAGGACGTATGATTGACGACGGACTTATCGCGGGCAACTTTCCGCTGCTTGTAAAGCTGATTATTGCGGCGGCGGTCGTGCTTGTCGTGTCAAACCTTATAACCGTTGTTGAAACGTATATGAACACGTGGGTTGCCCAGCACATAAGCTACGATATGCGCAACCAGATGTACGCGCACCTGCAAAAGATGCCGCAGAGCTTTTTTACGTCAAATATGCAGGGCGACATCATCACGCGAATGACAAGCGACATCAGCGGTGTGCAGAGCGTGATATCGGGCACGATGGCGAGCATTTTTTCAAACGTCTGCACCATTGTCGTGACGGTCATTGCGCTTTTTCAGAAAAACTGGCTGCTTGCGCTGATGGGGATGGTGCTTGTGCCGCTTTTGTCAATACCTACGATAAGTGTCGGCAAAAGACGGTGGAAGCTTGCAACGCTGACGCAGGCGGAGCAGGACAAGATGAATCAGCACCTGAACGAAACGCTGTCGGTCAGCGGTCAGCAGCTGACAAAGCTGTTTACCAAGGAAAAGCAGCAGCTTGAGGAGTACAAGGCTGTCAACAAGGAGTGCACCCGTCTTACTATCCGCGAGCGGATGGCGGGTATGTGGTTCTGGCGCGCAATGAGCATTATGACGGGTATGGGACCGCTGCTCGTTTACCTTATGGGCGGTATTATTATGATGAAGCTGCCCGGCTTTTCGCTCACCGTCGGTGACGTTACCGTTATTGTAACACTGCTTTCGCGGCTGTACCGCCCCGTTGACCAGCTTTTTGGTATACAGGTGGATGTTGTGCGCTCGATGGCGCTGTTTGAGCGAATTTTTGAATATTACGATATGCCCGTTACGATAAAATCGCCCAAAAACCCAAAAATACCCGACAAAAAGGCGGGCGAGATCGAGTTTAAAAACGTGCACTTCAGCTACACCGAGGAAAAGGAAACGCTTGACGGTGTCAGCTTTAAGCTGCCCGTGGGCAAGACGCTCGCGGTGGTTGGTGCGTCGGGCGCGGGTAAGTCAACTATCGCCTCGCTCATACCCCGTCTTTACGATGTAACTGCGGGAGAGGTGTGCTTTGACGGCGTAAACGTAAAGGATATCGACCTTGAATATCTGCGCTCAAACATCGGTGTTGTAACGCAGGAGAGCTATCTGTTTAACTCGACCGTGCGCGAAAACCTGCTTTTTGCAAAGCCTGACGCGACAGAGGACGAGATAATCTCCGCCTGCCGCGACGCTAACATACACGATTTTATTATGACACTGCCGCAGGGGTATGACACCGTTGTCGGCAACCGCGGCTTTAAGCTGTCGGGTGGTGAAAAACAGCGGATTTCGATTGCGCGCGCAATTCTCAAGGACCCCGTTATGCTGATACTTGACGAGGCGACAAGCTCGCTTGACAGCATAAGCGAGTTTGCAATACAGCGGGCGCTTGAGCCGCTGCTCAAAAACCGTACAAGCCTTGTTATCGCGCACAGACTGTCGACCGTTATGGCGGCTGACGAGATAATCGTGCTTGAGCACGGAAAAGTGGCGGAGCGCGGCACGCACGCCGAGCTTTTGAAAAATGACGGTGTTTATAAAAATCTGTACGAGACGCAGTTTTTTGCAGTTTTAAAGGATATCAATGATAAAAACTAACTTCAGTCGGGGAATGGTCCCCGTTATAATGTCACTTGCGCTGCCGACAATGCTCGAACAGCTGATGCAGACGGCGGTGCAGTATATTGACACCGCGATGGTAGGCACGCTCGGAACGCAGGCAACGGCGGCAGTGGGCTCGACTACCACGGTGAACTGGCTGATAAACGGAACGGTGTCTGCGCTCGGTGTTGGGTTTTTAGCGTTTATTGCAAAGCAAAAGGGCGCGGGAAACCACGACCTTGCGAAGCGTGCGAGCGCGCAGTCGGTGCTCGCGGTGCTGATATCGGGCGTGTTTTTTACGGTGCTGACTCTGTTGCTTGCGGGGTGGGTGCCCGTCTGGATGCAGGTGGATGAAGGCATACGCGCAGTCGCGTCGCAATACTTTTTCATTCTCTATCTGCCGATGCTGCCTCGTGCGGCAACGGCGATATTCGGCACGGTGCTTCGCGCGGTCGGCGACACAAAGACGCCGATGCGCATCGGTATTATTGTAAACGTCTTAAACGTTATTTTAAATTTTTTACTTATCTATCCCACGCGTAAGGTGCTGAATATAACGGTGCTTGGCGCGGGACTGGGCGTTATCGGTGCGGCGGTCGCGTCGGCAATTGCATATGCTGTGGGCGGTGTGCTGATAACCGTTGCACTGCTCCTACACCGCGAGATATCGCCGCGGGGCGAGAGCATAAAGCCTGACCCCGTTATATTAAAGCCGTGTCTTAAGGTCGCAATACCCAATATGCTGCAGCGCTTTGGTACGTCGTTTGGCTACGTTGCGTTTGCGGCGATGATAAACTCGCTCGGCGACACCGCAACGGCGGCACACACGATCGCAAACACCGTTGAGTCGGCTTTTTATATCCCCGGCTACGGTATGCAGACCGCGGCGGCAACGCTTGCGGGCAACGCGCTCGGCGCAAAGGACGCGGTGCGTATGAAAAAGCTGTCGTCAACGCTCGTTGTTATTGAAACGGCGCTTATGACAGTGTCGGGCGGACTTTTGTTTGCGTTTGCGCCCGCAATGGTCGGCATCTTTTCAAAGTCGCAGGAGGTCATTTTGCTTGGCAGTGCGGTGCTTCGTATGGTGGCGCTGTCCGAGCCGTTTTACGGCGTGTCGATAATAATTGAGGGTATGCTGCAGGGCACGGGCAACACAAAGGTGCCGTTTGCCTTTAACATCTTAACGATGTGGGGTGTGCGCATTGTCGGTACGTTTATCTGCATACATTTTGCGTCGATGGGGCTTGTGTCCGCGTGGGCGTGTATGATAGCGCATAATCTTGTTTTGTTTGTGCTGTTTGTTACATATTATAAAAAGAGCAAAATGGTTTAAACCACTTTGCTCTTTATGTTTTTAAAGTTGCCGTATGTTTCGTTTACCTGCTCGTAGAAAGAAAAGGTGTTGTCGTATTTATCAATTATCCTTTTGAAGTCGACGAGCTGATGCTTGTTTACAACACAGATAAGCACTGATTTTTCCTCGCCCGTATATCCGCCGAGTGCCGACACCTTTGTTGCGCCGTGCTTTAGGATATGCGTTATTTCGCTTGTTATTTCGTCGGGGTGGGTCGTTATCACAGTAAATTTATAGGCGGTTTTTGAGCCCTTTATAATGTGGTTTCCGACAAAGTTTGAAATAAAGACGTAAGCAATGCACAGTGCAACCGGCTTGTAGCTTATGCCGCCACCGTCGGCGTATACAAAAAGCGATGCTACGGCGACAACGCCGTTTAAGGCAAAGGTGACGATGAAAAAGTTTGCGTTGGGGCGCACCTTGCTTATATACTTCGATACGATTGCAAGTCCGCCCGCCGACGCGTTATGCTTAAAGCAGACGCCGTATACCCAGCCGCTTATGATACCGCTTATGATAACGGGGAAGATGGTGTCGTGACCCTGCGCGTCGTATTTGAAAAAGGTCAGGTCAAAGCCCTGCATATACAGGTATGACAGCGAGTAGGCGAGCGTGAACGCGAGGTTTTTGAACGCAAAGTCGCGGTTTATGAAAAAGTATGCGAGCACACACAGGGGTATGTTTATGAGCAGTGACATATAGCTTATGCTAAAGCCCGTTTTGTACTGCACCATTGTGGCGATACCGTTAAGGCCTGCGGGTGCAAAGTTGTTTTCGATAATGAAAATATGATAGTTTACGGCAAGCAGTATTGCCGCCGCAATGATAATCAGGTAAGACGTGAGCGTTTTTAAATGTTTTTTCATAATATCCCCTTGATTTTTTGTTATAGCAACAGTATAATTTGAAAAGTGTAATTTGAAAAGCGAATGTTTTAAATAATGTTCATCAATTATTTTGATATATGGGGATAGGGTATGGATCTACGGTGTGTAAAAACGTTTGTCAAAACGGCGGAGCTCGGCAGCTTTACAAAGGCGGCGGCGGAGCTTTGCTATGTGCAGTCGACGGTGACGATGCAGATACAGCAGCTTGAGCGCGAGCTGGGGTTTCCGCTTTTTGACAGAATAGGTAAAAGGATCTCGCTTACGGCGCTCGGTGAGGAGTTTTTGAACTATGCATATGAGCTTTTGCATATCGCGGGCAAGGCGGAGGCGATGTCAAAGAGCAAAAGCTGTGAGCGGGGCAGACTGCGCATAGGTGTGCCCGAGTCTGTTATGTTTGCAAAGCTTTTGAAAATACTGCCGCAGTTCAAGCGTGACTACAGCGACGTTGAGCTGTGCATCAAGACGGGGCATACGTCACAGCTTTTAAAGGAGCTCAAGCAAAACGAGCTGGATATCGTTTACACCTCTGCCGACCTCAACACCGACCCCGATATCTGCTGCTACGACTGCAAAAAGGAGCGCATCGTGTTTGTGTGCGCAAAAAATCATCCGCTTGCCTCAAAGCAGGGGGTAGGTGCAGACGAGCTTATGTCGCACGAGTTTTTGGTGACAGAGCGCGAGGGCGTGTGCTACACGCGCTTAAAGCAGCTTGCGGCAAGGCACAGCGCAGTGGTGCTGACCTCGGTCGAGGTGGACAGCGTTTATGTAATAACCGAGCTTGTAAAGCGCGGGATGGGCATTGCGTTTTTGCCCGAGTACGCGATAACGGACAAGCTGCAGGACGGCGGGCTTGTAAAAATCGACACAGACATCGAGCCGCAGGAGTATTACTGTCAGGTGCTGTGCCACAAAAGCCGCTGGGTATCGCCCGCGGTCACAGCACTTATAGACATAATAAAAAAGACTGAGAGATATAAATAACAATCCCTCAGTCTTTTTGCATGAATGCAAAAATTCAGCTCCCTTTACACAAGGGAGCCTTTTTTATTTTGCGATATTTTCTTCTGTGCAGTAGGTGTCTATAATTTGTTTTACAAATTCGCTGTCCTCTTTTGACAGTACAAGATGATATTTATCGTGCATTGTCAAATGTACAATTCCATCAACAAAACCGATGTTATACGTATCTTTTACAATTTCTTTGTTCATTTGCTTATAAATATGATAGTGTGAGTAGATAGTATAATCCTTTTGACAGCTACAGCTGACATCCAAATCAAAGTAGCTGTAAAACATAATATAGTTTATTAAAAATGATGAGACATCGTTTGTAAATGAATACAGCTTTTCGGATTTTAGATCCTTTACAAAAACAGGCATCGTTTCGTCGGGATTATCTTTGATGTTTTGTTCTGTACAGTTGCGGCTTAAAATATCTTTTATTTCTTTCAGCTGCTTTTCATTAAGGTATGCTGAATTATTGTCTGCTGTTATATACGGCTTTTCACAGTTAAGCGCAAAACGCATTGATATTGTGTTGACAAACCGACAGTCGATATCATCTGTCATTATGGGCTCTTTCTTTTCTATGTTATGGGTAAGATAAATAAGTCTGTCTGCATCGGCATTTTTAAACGAATACCATACAAAGCTGTTGCCCTTTCTCTGCATAAATTCCACAGTATTCTCTTTGCCTTCAATTGACTTATAGTTCTTTTCGTCATACATTGCCTGTACAAGCTGTGTTATTCTTTCGCCCTGCTCTGCTGTAAGCTGATAGCTTGTACTGCCGTGCTCAACGCTTTCGTAGTTTCCGTCCTCGGTGTGTCGTTTAAGAGCAAAGGCAAATTCGGGATTTTCGCCTATATAAACAACGTTGTCGGCAAAGCACTTGCACAAATCACCCGTGTACTCAAAGCTTGCAAGCATTTCAATAAGCTCTTTTGCTTTTGCTTGATAGTAAAATCTGCAGCCCGCACCTTCTTCAATACGCTTTGAAACGGTGGCTATCGGGTTTTTACTGTTTGCAATGTCCTTTAGTGCTTGTCTGTCGGTGTCGGACAGTGAATCGGGGAAGACCCCGAGCAGCTTTTGCTCATCAGGCTGTTCATAATTACTGATGCCGCACGAAGTGGTTACCGAGCCTTCGATCCTGATTTCTTCATCATCGGTTTTCGGGGTATCATCGGCGGGGAGCTTTGCTTCCTCCTCTGCTTGTTCAACCGGATTTTTTTCTTGTTCGGTCTGTGTGTCATTGGCGCTTATGTCGGGTATGGCTTCAGCCGTTTCGTCATCAGCCTTTTTCTTACAACCGACACAGGAAAAAACAAGTATAAAAATAAGCAATATTGAGAGTAGCTTTTTCATTAAAATCAACTCCTTTCACTTATATATGTTTTAAACAGGTCAAAATGTTTCAAAATTTTAAAAAAATATCCAAAATCGGCGTGGCAGCTCGGTTTCTACCGACGGTAGAGTGAAAAAATTTTTCTCTACCGAATAAGATCTAACGGTTTATCTGAAAATAACAACGGTAGGTTGATATATTACGGCGGTGCTGATATTATTTTGACAGCAAAGGAGAAAAGAGCTATGACACGGACAAAAATCAAGGACAGGGTTCTTCCCGACTATACAAAGGGCGAGGAGATCTTCAATATGGTGACGCACATCGTGGGCGCGGGCTTTGGCGTTATTGCGCTTGTTATGTGCGTTATTTTATCGGTGCTTCACAAAAACGCGTGGGCGGTGGTCGGCTCGGCGATTTACGGCGGGTCGATGATTGCGCTGTACACCGTTTCGAGCGTATACCACGCGCTAAAGCCGTCGCACGCAAAAAAGGTTATGCAGGTCATTGACCACTGCACCATCTATCTGCTTATCGGCGGAACGTACACACCGATACTGTTTTGCGCCATTCGCGCCGAGTCAAAGGGGTGGGCGTGGGTACTGTTCGGGCTCGTATGGGGGCTTGCGGCGTTTGCATCGGTGTTCACCGCGATCGACCTTAAAAAGTACGCGGTGCTGTCGATGATCTGCTACATCGGTATGGGC
>JAZQDN010000088.1:0-6648 GCA_045546815.1 Eubacteriales bacterium | reverse complement strand
CACCAAAACAAGAATTAAACTTATAATTCTTTTTTTTATTTTGAACTTCCTCCGTATTTTAATCTTAAATAACTCCATAATATCAGGAATTATTCTTCCTATAATTATATATCTATAGTTCCTATTAGTCAAGCATAATATGAAGTAAAATTCCTATATAATATATTTAGGGAGGAATTATAATGCTTATATTTGATGCAAGGACTATTGGTAACAAATTGTTATACTTTAGAAAAAAGGCGGGACTTACACAAGCAGAGATTGCAGAACTCGCAGGACTTTCCGACAGAGCTTATGCAGACATTGAACGCGGTACAGTTAATATGAGAAGTGAAACCCTGCTTAAAATTTGCAATACTTTGCATATCACTCCTAACGACATTTTTACTGAAAATAATATTGACCTTGAAAAAGAACAAATAGAACTGACAGAACAACTAAAAAATTGCACAAAAAAACAAAAAGAAACCGTGCTTAAACTAATATCGGTATATTTGGATTCTATAAATAAATAATTTTTGTCATAATAAAAGAAAGTTGGGATAGATGATTTTATCCCAACTTTCTTTATTATACTGTAACTTTTTTACCTCCACTTGTCAGGGGAGGGGGACCGCGCCAGCGGTGGAGGGGTAGTTAGATTTAACCAAACAATCAATATATTCACAAACTCCATTAAAGTTTTTATCAATATCAATATTACATATATGTATCACTTTTAATCCTGTTTTTTCAAGTTGTTCAGTTCGTAAAGCATCTGCTTTTTCCTGTTCATCGGTATAATGACCGCCGCCGTCAAGTTCGATAACAAGCCTTGCCTTTGCGCAGTAAAAATCAACGATATATTCACCGACTGCTCGTTGCCTATAAAATTTCACGGGATAGTTACGCAAAAACTGATACCAAAGTTTATTTTCCCACGGAGTCATATTTTTGCGTAAAATTCTTGCCAACTGTATGTTTGATTTATTGTACTGCTTCATAATTAAGCCACTCCTGTCTACCCCTCAGTCGCTTCGCGACAGCTCCCCTGTCAATGGGAGCTGAATATAGTATAGCATAATTTTTGAATTTGCGCACCGCAAAACTGAAAAACAGTCCACAGGACTGTTTTTCTTTACGTTTTGCGCCCTCACAGGGTTCGAGTCCCTTTCATACTGCACAAAATAATAAAGACAGTCAACACTGAAGGGTTAACTGTCTTTATTGGCGCGCTGAAAGGGACTCGAACCCCCGACCTTCTGATTCGTAGTCAGACACTCTATCCAGCTGAGCTATCAGCGCATTTTGCTAAATGCAAGAATTATAATAGCATAACATTTTAATAAAATCAAGTCTTTTTTTAAATTTTAGTGTTGAAATTGTCCGCAAAACCTATTATAATAATTCACGTATGGGCCTGTAGCGCAGTTGGGAGCGCATCACATTCGCATTGTGGGGGTCGAGAGTTCGAATCTCTTCAGGTCCACCAAAAAAAGCATAGGTTTTTTTATACCTGTGCTTTTTTATTTTAATATAAGAGATTCGAACTCCGAGGGAGCAAAAACCGACTTGTAAAAACAAGTCGGGTTTTTGTTAAATCAATTTTAATCCAAATTCTTTCTTTAAAGTATCGCTATGCTCTTCTATATAATTCCAAAAAGGCTCATTAAAACAACTTTTCTTTTGAGTGTATATTTCCTTGTTGTCAAGTATGGTAACACGCAGCTCATCCAAAACAGGTTGTGCATCAAAATCAAATGGTTTTATAATTCTTTTTTTAACATATCTGTAATTATATTCAATAAAAGAAAGCGTTGCCATTATCGCGTCCTCGCCTTTATATGATGCATTATGAATAAGAGCTTTTGAAATCAGATCGCCAATGGGCACTTTCGGATATTTCTTTGCAAACTTATATAAAGCCTCCCATGAATAGTAATCAAGTGCTTTTTGCTCGTCAACATTTGAATCCCTTGAGCTTATTGAATACCCTGGAGACAACAGCATATATTCTGAAAGTTCATCTTTTTTCACAGCGATTTCAAGCAACCTAAATATCAAATTTTCATTTCTATTATTCATTTCTTTTACTTACATAAAACGATTTTTTGTGTATCCTGCGCGATTGCGAGCTCCTCGTTTGTGGGGATTACGAGCATTTTAACAGCCGAGTCGGGTGTTGAAATTTCTCTTTCCTCGCCGCGAACCTGATTTGCCTCTTCATCAAGATGAGTGTTAAAGAAGCCAAGGCGCTCTGCGATATATTTACGAACAGTCTTGTTATTTTCACCAAGACCCGCAGTAAACACGATTGCATCAAGACCGCCCATTGCCACAGCGTAGCCGCCGATGTATTTTGCAATCTGATAAGCAAGCATCTTTAAAACAAGAATCGCCTTTTCATTGCCCTCGAGCGATGCGTTCTCGATATCTCTGAAGTCGCTTGAAAAGCCCGAAACGCCGAGTGCGCCCGATTCCTTGTTCATCATCGCGTTCATCTGCGCAGGTGTAAGACCTTCCTTATCCATAATATAGGTCACAACAGACGGGTCGATATCGCCGCAGCGTGTGCCCATCATAACACCTGCAAGGGGAGTAAAGCCCATTGAAGTGTCAATACACTTGCCGCCGTCGACCGCTGTGATTGACGAGCCGTTGCCGAGGTGACAGGTAACGATTTTGAGATCCTTGACATCCTTGCCCAAAAATCTTGCAGCAGCGTTTGCCACAAACTTGTGCGAGGTGCCGTGTGCGCCGAAGCGACGGATGCCGTATTCTTTATAATACTTTTCGGGGATAGCGTAAAAAGCCGTCTCGTCTGCCATTGTCTGATGGAACGAGGTGTCAAACACCGCAACCTGCGGCATAGCCTCACCCATTACCTTAACACAGGCGCGCATACCCGTAACGGCAGGCGGGTTATGAAGCGGAGCAAAGTCGGTAAGCTCCTCGATCTTGTCGATTTTTTCGCTGTCAAGAAGTGTGCTCTCGGGGAACACCTCACCGCCGTTTACAACGCGGTGGCCGACCGCGGCAATTTCCGAAACATCGTCGATAACGCCGTATTCTTTATCAGTAAGATACTTGAGTACGAGCGAAATAGCGGTTGCGTGGTCGGGCATATCACACTCAAGCTCAACTGTCTTATCGTTTGCAGTCTGCTTGAACTTGCTGCCGTCAATACCGATACGGTCGCAAAGACCTTTTGCAAGGCAAAGCTCCGTTTCCATATCAATAAACTGATACTTAAGCGACGAGCTGCCCGCATTTATTACAAGAATTTTCATTGTTTTCTCCTAACATCTTTTATTTTTAAATTGTTCATTGTATAATTATATTATAATTCGAACAAACTTTCAAGGGGTATTATATAAATGGTAAACGCTGTAATAAGCGAATTTAATCCGTTTCACAACGGTCACAAATACTTACTTGCCGCCGCAAAGCAAAAAACGGGTGCAGATTACACCGTTTGTTTTATGAGCGGTAACTTTGTGCAGCGTGGCGAAATTGCCTTTGCAGACAAGCATACACGTGCGGCAGCGGCCGTGCGCGGCGGTGCCGACCTTGTTATACAGCTGCCGACTGCACACACAGTTGCGGGCGCGTCGGTTTTTGGCTCGGCGGGCGTTTACTGCGCGTCGTCGCTCGGTGTCACAACCAACCTCTGCTTCGGCAGTGAAAGTGAGGACATCGCACCGCTTTTTGAGCTTGCAAAAATCGATACAACCACCCTTGCCGACGCCGTAAAGCTTGGCGTAAAATCGGGAAAAAGCTATGCAAACGCGCTTATGGACGCGTACAGCCTTTGCTCAAAGACGGGCGCGGAGCTTTTGCGCTCACCCAATAACCTGCTCGCGTTTGAGTATATAAAAGCAATCGTCAACCAAAAAAGCGACATAACCCCCGTAAACATTTTGCGAAAGGGCACCGCACACGACAGCGATACCACAGGCGACGGCTTTGCGAGCGCATCGTACATCCGCGCAAATACAGACAGCGACATGAGCGCGTTTATGCCCGAAAAAATCGATAAACAGATCGACAGCGACAGATTTGAAACGCTTTTGTTATATTCAATAATGTCAAAAACCCCCGACGAGCTTGCAAAATTTGCCGATATGACAGAAGGGCTTGAAAACCGCTTTTGTGAGGCAATAAAGACCGCGCAGAGTGCAGAGCAGTTGTACGACGCGGTTAAATCAAAACGGTATACCCACGCAAAAATAAGACGTGCCGCGCTGTCGGTACTGCTCCAAAATCCAAAGGGACTTTGTAAAACAAAGGTGCCCTATCTCAAGGTGCTCGCATTTAATGACGGTGGCAGACAGCTTTTGAAGGAGCTTTCAAAAACCTGCTCACTGCCCATTGTGACAAAAGCATCAGACGGCGAAAAGATAGACAGCCGTCACTTTTTGCTCGAATGCCGCGCAAGCGACCTGTACAGCTTTTGCCGCACCGACAAAAAGCCGCTTGGGCTCGAGTACACCCGCTCACCGATATATGTAAAATAAGCAAATCAAATATGTAAAAACTATTGCACTGATATTTTTTTTGTGATAGACTTTAGATGATTTGTGTTTTTGAAAGGATTAATTATGAGTAAAAAAATCACTATTTTGGGCAGCGGTAACGTTGGTGCCACCGTTGCATATACACTTACACAGGCAAGCCTTGTGTCAGAAATCGTTCTGATCGACGTTGACAGGGCAAAGGCAGAGGGTGCTGCGATGGATATCATCCACGGCGCTCCCTTCTCAACTCCGCTTAATATTTATGCAGGCGACTATTCGGACGCGGCAGGCTCCGAAATGGTTATTATCACATCGGGTATCGGTCGTAAGCCGGGACAGAGCCGTCTTGAGCTTGCGAGCATAAACGCAGAGATCATCAAAGATATCGCACCCAAGATCGCCGCATACTGCCCTAATGCATTGTATGTTATGGTTTCAAATCCGGTCGACGTACTGACCTATGCTTTTATCAAATACTCGGGCATCCCCGCAACGCAGGTTATCGGCAGCGGCACTATGCTTGATACCGCGCGTCTTCGTACAATGATGTCACAGCGTCTTGACGTGTGTGCAAAAAACATCCACGCATACGTATTTGGTGAGCACGGCGACTCGTCAATCTTCCCGTGGAGCGTAACCAGCGTTATCGGTATGGACTTCCGTTCATACTGCCGTCATATCAAACACTACACAGACGAGCAGACAGAGATTTTCCTTCGCGGCGTTGAAAAGGACGTGCGCGAGGCGGGCGGCGAAATCATTAAACGAAAGGGCGCCACCTTCTATGCGGTTTCAACCTGCATCGCACAGATTATCAGAGCCGCTTTTTCGAGCAATAACTCGGTGCTCACTGTTTCGACCGTTTCACACAACCGCTACGGCATAAAAGAAGACGTTTGTCTCTCACTCCCCTGCGTGCTTGGTCCCAACGGCGTTGTACGCGAGGTTGACCCACCGCTCACGGTTGAAGAAATGAAGATGGTGCAGCATAGCGCACATGTTATCCGCGAAACCCTTGACAGTATCGGTTTATAAACAAAAAACAGCCTTACGGCTGTTTTTTTATTGATATTTCACCCGAGCGGAGTGTTTTTTGCACTCCGTTTTCGTTTATTATAAGTCCGCCAAGGCTGTCAATATCCACTAATGTTGCAGGGTATTTTTCGTTATTCTGCGTATAAAAAATCTGCTCACCGCGCCACAAAAGATGCGCGCGGTAGTAGTCAAGATAACAGCTGTCAGAAATGCTTTGCGACAGTAAATACAGACCGTCGCAGATATCCGCAATCAGCCCGTCCCTGTTTACATCACCAATTGATGTGCCGTCGATACCCTGCGGAAAATCGGCGGTCGTCACGTTTATGCCGACTCCGATTATGATATAGCCGTTTACCGCCTCGCACAGTATGCCGCACGCCTTTTTATCATTAATATAAATGTCATTTACCCATTTTATCTGCGGTGTGTGTTCGGTGTTTTTTTTAATCGCGCGTGCGACCGCCACCGCCGACGCTGTGGTTATGTGCACGGTGTCGCAAAACGGGGCGTCGCATTTAAAAGCATAAGACATATATATGCCGCTACCGACCGGCGAGTAAAACGACCTGCCAAGCCTCCCTCTTCCCGCCGTCTGCCCGTTTGCAACAAACAGCATATGCGTGACATTATGGGTTTTTATATACTCGCGCGCCCGCAGATTTGTCGAATCGGTTACGTCGTAAAATATAATCGGTATTTGGTTTTTTAAATGATTTTGTATGGTCATATCAGTGTATACGTTCGAGTGTTACACAGCACTCCACATGATGAGTTCTCGGGAACATATCAACGGGAGTTACGCTTTCGATATCAAAATAGTCCTTTAAAATTGCAAGGTCGCGGGCAAGCGTTGCGCTGTCGCACGAGATATACACAAGCTTTTGCGGTTTCTTTTCAATAATAAAATCAAGTGTCTTTCTGTCGCAGCCCTTTCGCGGCGGGTCGACGATTATTGCGTCAAAGTATCTGTCCGCCACCTGCTTTACGCTCGCCGCATCAAGCGCATAAAACTCGCAGTTTTCCATACTATTCGCCTTTGCGTTTATCTTTGCGTTTTCAATCGCCTGCGGCACAATCTCAACACCGACAAGGTGCGATAAGTCGGAGGCCAAAG
>JAZQDN010000087.1:0-6229 GCA_045546815.1 Eubacteriales bacterium | reverse complement strand
ACCCGAAACTGGCGCGCTACCACCTGCGCTACACCTCGACGTATATATTCATATTTCTGCGGCAGAGCGACCAGCGCTTTTTTGCGAAACAATCAGCTTAACTGAAGATCAATCAAGCCTATATATTTTAGCATACAGTATTTTCTTTGTCAAGAATTAAATTGCAGAATTAGGTAATTGAGATATACAAAAACGGCAAGTTAAAACTTGCCGTTTAATAATATGCTCAGAGCGCATGGCTCATAATTGTATTACCGTCAAGATCTTTCCATATAAATACGCCGTTTTCAAGGATCATATAGCCGTGGTGGCTGTTTTCCTTGGGGATTGAAACTGAGCCGGGATTAAGATAAGTGATGATACCGCAATCGGTGCAAGCGGGGATATGAGTATGACCGTGGAGGAGGATATCTCCATTTTGAAGCGGGGGAAGTCTGTCGCAATTATAATTATGTCCGTGTGTTGCATAAATGAGCTTTGCTCCCTCGCAGATAACTGCATAATCCGCAAGGATGGGGAACTTCAGCACCATCTGATCAACCTCAGTATCACAATTTCCCCTTACACAGATAATACGATCTTTCAAAGCATTAAGCATTTCTATAACAGCTTTCGGTGCGTAGTCTTTTGGCAGATCGTTTCTCGGACCGTGATATAACAGGTCACCAAGCAATAAAAATTTATCCGCTTTTTCTTCTGAAAACGCATCAACTAACAGTTTACAATAATACGAAGAACCGTGAATATCTGACGCAATCATCCATTTCATTATTTGATTATCCCTTCAATTTTTATAAAATTATAATATATTCAATAGCATAAGTCAATAAATTAACATCTACTGTGAAATCAAAAATCACCCGATAGATTAAAAAACTATCGGCTATAAATAATCAATTTACAATATTTTTAATCCAAATACCTTTTTCAACAAGAATTGCACCCATAGCACATTTAATCAGATTAAGAGATTGACATATTGCATATACCGTCAATATCGAAAGTGAAGTAAAATTACATAAAATGTATGCTGTGGGCAGAGTTAAAAGCCAAACAAAGCAGCTATCAAAAAGAATAGTAATAAATGTTTTTCCGCCCGAACGCAAAGTAAAATAAGATGCGTGTGCAAACGCCTCAAGCGGCATCGAAATTGCGCATATTTGCATAAGATGTGTTGCTAACTTCATTACAGAAGCGGTCGTATCATACATATGCGGGATAAATCCTGCGCAGAAAAAGTAAATTGTTGATACAATAACGCTCACAAATACAGAAAAAGTAATTAGCTTAAAGCTTGCATCCCTTGCTTCTTTTTCCTTTCCTGCACCCAGCATTTGACCTAATATTATAGCTATTGCCGCTCCGACAGCCATAAATGCAACTCCAAAAACATTATAGAATGTTTGGTTTATATTGTTTGCGGCCACAACATCATAGCTTTTAGTTGAATAGCACTGATTAACAACTGCAACGCCTGCCGCCCACATTGTTTCGTTAAACAAAAGCGGAAAGCCTTTAATACAAATTTGTAAAACCAACGCTTTAGGTATTTTTAGGCTTTTGTATACACCTACAATGAACTTGTTTTTGTCCTTATGAGTATGTGTCCAGAGTGACACAAAAATAAGCTCAACAAACCTTGAAATGACAGTTGCAGTCGCAGCACCCTTTACACCAAGTGCGGGTAAGCCAAGTTTGCCGTAAATTAAAATATAGTTTAAAATTAAGTTTACAAAAACCGCACTTACACCTGCAAGCATTGGTACGGTTGCCTGACCCGTTTCACGAAGAGTGCCCGAATAACACTGCGAAATGGTATACGGCAAAAAACCAATCAACATTATAAGCATATATTCACGTGCAAAATCAAGTGACATTTCAGCTTCAAGCGGGTCACCTTCGCCCGTAAGATAAAGCGATGTAAGATTATTTCCAAAAAAGTATAAAATCAAAATACCAAGGGTTGTAATTATTAAGCAAACCAATACTTTAAACCTAAAAGTGTCACGAACGCCTTTATGGTCACCCTTGCCAAAAAACTGTGCACCAAAAATGCTTGCGCCTGATACTGCGCCGAATATACAAAGATTAAAAACAAATATAAGCTGATTGGCAATTGCAACACCTGTCATTTCAATAGTGCCAACACGTCCAATCATTACGTTATCAAGCATATTTACAAAATTAGTTATACCGTTTTGCAGCATGATAGGTATAGCAAGAGCTAAAACCATCTTATAAAATGCTTTATTTCCAATAAATTTCTTTAACATTTTCCACCTATAATCAAATATTATCTAATAGATTTTAATGTATTAAATATATATTGTCAATAGAAAAAAGACTTATGAAAATCATAAGTCTTTTATGTTTTTATTCTACAGTTACAGATTTAGCAAGATTCCGCGGATGGTCAATATCACATCCGCGAAATAGTGCCACGTGATAAGAAAGAAGTTGAGAAAAAACAACGGAAAGGAGTGGAGAAAGATTTGGTAATACGTTTGGAATCAGAAAAGCCATGTCACAGTATTCGCTGTAATTTGGAAAATCGTTTTTGCATACCAAGATAATCTTTCCGCCACGCGATGATACTTCTCTAATATTGCCTATCATTTTATCATAATATTTTTCATCACAACAAAGCGCAATCACGGGAGTTCCGTCTTCAATAAGTGACAGTGTACCGTGCTTTAGCTCGCCTGCAGCATAGCTTTCACTGTGAATATATGATATTTCTTTAAGCTTCAATGAGCCTTCAACCGATGCATAGCTGTCGATACCGCGTCCGATAAAATACATATCATTATTGTTATATATCTCCTGTGCAATATTCCTTATTTCGTTGTTTTTTGAAATTATTTCTTTAATTAGTTTCGGTAGATCATTAATAAGCGTTTCACAATATTGCATTGCATCAGCTTCAGATATTTTATTTTTTGACAGTGCAATTGCAACAGCAAGAACACTCAAAACAGCAACCTGTGTTGTATACCCCTTGGTTGTTGCAACAGCAATTTCGGGGCCGGCGTTTGTATAGATTACTTTATCAGCTTCTCTTGCAATTGCAGAACCGACAGCGTTAATAATCGCAATCGATTTATAGCCCATTTTTTTGCATAGTCTAAGTGCTGCAAGTGTGTCCGCCGTTTCTCCCGACTGTGAAATCGGAATACACAGTGTGTTGCCTACCGTAACAGGCGGGCTGTAACGAAACTCGGATGCTGTTGTAACAAAAACAGGTATTTTTGCAAGCTGCTCTATCAAATACTTACCAACAAGTCCCGCATGTGTAGCAGAGCCGCAAGAAATAATTGAAATGCTGTCAATATCTTCAAAATCTTCATCAAAGCTTGGCAAACCGTTATTTATCAACGGTTTTATGGCGTTATAAATCGCAGTTGGCTGTTCATGAATTTCCTTTAGCATAAAATGTGAAAAGCCTTCTTTTTGTGCTGTTCCTATACTCCAATCAATTGTTTCGGTTTTATATTCTTTTTCTTTATCGTTTTTATCAAAAATTGTAATGTCTTTTTTTGTTAAAAATATTATTTCATCATCATCTGGACGTATTATTTTGTTTGTATACTTCAAAAGCGCCGGAATATCAGATGCAAGATAGCAACCGTCATCACACTTTGCTACAATGAGCGGATTATCTCTTCTAAAAGCCCAAATTTCATCCTTTTTATCTTTAAACATAACCGCAACCGCAAATGAACCCGTGAGCATATTCATTGTATTTCTAATTGCCGTGTGTGTATTATTTGTTTTTTTATACCAACAATCCAAAAGATGTGCAATACACTCAGTATCTGTATCACTTTTAAAGGTATATCCTTGAGTAATTAGATTATTTTTAATCTCCAAATAGTTTTCAATAATTCCGTTATGCACAACAACACAGTTTTGTGATTCGTGCGGGTGAGCATTTTTTGTTGACGGCTCACCATGAGTTGCCCACCGTGTATGACCAATACCGCAATTATCTGTATCGGTAATACCCTTTACGATATGTTCAAGATTTGACACCTTACCGCTACATTTATACGTTAAAAACTCATTATTATGCATAAGAGTTAGACCTGCTGAATCGTAACCCCTATACTCAAGTGAATGAAGACCGTCAATAATTACTTTTTTGGCAGAAATACTACCGTTATAACCAACAATTCCACACATTATTTTATAATCCTTTCTACAACATTTTGAGGCGATTTGATAATTAAATTTTCAGCGTAAACACCACGAACACTGTTAAGCGGATATACAGATGTGTTTTTACACAGTACTGTACCCGGATTTAAAACACAGCCACAGCCCACATCAACCCCATCAGCTAAAATTGCACCTAGCTTTTTAAGGTTAGTATTAATCTTTTCCTGTAGCTTTATATAAACGATTGATTTATCGGTTTTTAAATTAGAACAAATTACACCTGCTCCCAAATGTACACCGTTTCCAAGCAAAGAATCGCCAATATAATTATAATGGGGAGCTTGAACGTTATTTAATAATATACTGTTTTTAATTTCGGTAGAGTTGCCTATAACACAATTTTGACCGATAATTACATTACCTCTAAGGTAAGCACCCTGCCTGATTTTTGTATTATCGCCAATAATTGCAGGACCAATAATTTCACAGTTTTTTGCAATTTCAACGTTTTTTCCAACAAGAATATTGTTTGATAAATGCTCAAAACCTTCAACATCATGCTCAAATAACTCATTCATATAGCTCGAAATGTTAGATATTATCTCCCATGGGTATTTAAAGCTTTCAAAAAGAGTGTAAAGGCTTTCAGCATTACAGTTAAACAATTCCTTATTTTTTAAATTTTCTTTATTCAATACTAAGCCCTTCTTTAATAATTGTATTTTTTATATCATCAACATATTTTTTGCACGTGTCAATATCGTCACTCTCACACATAATTCTTATTACAGGCTCTGTTCCGCTTTCTCTTAAAAGCAATCTGCCATTGTTGTTTAGTTCAATTTTCAATTGTTCTACCTTTTGTTTTACTATTTCATTATTTGATACTTTACTTTTATCGTAAACCTTAATACTAATTTCATACTGCGGCATACGCTTTAATGCTCTTGCAAGCGTTGAAAGCTGTGCTTTTTCCGAGCACATTTGTTCAAGTAGCATTATTGCTGTAAGTAACCCGTCGCCCGTTGTAGCGTATTTTTTTAGTATTATGTGCCCCGACTGTTCTCCGCCAAGGCTGTAACCGTTTGCCTGCATTGATTCATAAATAAATCTATCGCCGACATTTGTTCTTTCAAACTTAATTCCATTTTTATTAAGTGCTCTTTCAAGCCCTGAATTTGTCATAATTGTTCCGACAACTGTATTTTTTTCAAGCATTCCCCTGTCCTTAAGTCTATTTGCAAGAATGTACAGTATTCCGTCACCGTCGACAACCTCACCGTTTTCGTCTACAGCAATGCATCTGTCAGCATCACCGTCAAATGCAAGACCAATATCAAGGTGCTTTTCTTTGACAAGACTGCACAAATTTTCAATATGTGTCGATCCACAATTAAGATTAATATTTACACCGTCAGGCGATGCACCGATAACATATGTTTTTGCACCGAGTGCATCAAAAACTGCTTTCGCTATCATCCATGATGCACCGTTTGCACAATCAAGACCGATTCTTAAATGTTTATATGAATGAGATGCAATTGAAATTAAATATCCTACATATCTGTTTCTACCCGCCACATAATCGACAATACAGCCAATTTTATCGCGCTTTGCAAAAGGAATATCATCTTCTTCGACACCGAGCGCTGACATATCGCCGTCAATATATGCTTCAATGAGAAGTGCTGTTTTATCATCGAGCTTTTCGCCGTATTTATTAATTATTTTTATACCGTTATCATAAAACGGATTATGTGATGCGGTAATCATAACGCCGCAATCAAAGCTGTCCTGACGAGTAACGTATGACACACTCGGAGTCGTTGTGACATGAAGCATATATGCATCTGCACCGGATGCAGTAATACCGGCAACAATGGAATATTCCAAGTTATAACTTGATCTTCTAGTATCCTTACCTATAACAATTTTAGCCTTATGGTTTGACTGAGTTTTTGAAAAATACCAACCCAGGAATCTACCTACACGGTAAGCTTGAATTGATGTTAGAGTAACGTTTGCTTCGCCCCTAAAACCATCGGTCCCAAAATATTTATTCTTTTTTAAA
>JAZQDN010000086.1:0-3457 GCA_045546815.1 Eubacteriales bacterium | reverse complement strand
ATAAGACAAAAACACCATTATCAAAATCACAAATTGAAAATATCAAGAAAACCGACATTTAAAAATCATAAAAGCATCATAAATGAGCAAAAGCATTGTAGGTTCTGAAGATCCTATCCTTTAATCAATATCAAATAACACTGTTATTACCAATCCGCTCGCAAAAGCATTTTTTCATCGGTACTAAGTACCATCCCGAAAAGAATTATACTTGTAATCATTACCGATTAAATATCTTCCTCTTCGGAAAATGTGTCATAACTTTGAATCACAGACCGGTCATTCATCGGTCAATCGAAAGAAAGAGTTGAGCTATTGCAAGAAAATACCTTAAGTATCATTTTGCTTTATCATTATCAGAAACATTTTTTCGCTCTGAATTCGTTCAGCAGTTTCTCTCAAAAAAACCCTTCATTACAGCGTATCACACAACGGTAAAAGTCCTTTTGCCACTATCGCCGCCAGGGGCGGTTTTGGTGAAGAAAAAATGCATCCTTGCGTATTTGCAAGGATGCATTAATATTAATTTTGTATATACCCAGACAGACCGCTGAAAGTTCGTTTTATACCGTTTCAGTGGAAACTATCAGGAAAAATTACCCGTAGATGTGAACAATACTATTGAAGTAACGTCAAGCTCATTGATCTCAACTCTACGTCCTGTACGAGCGTCATATGCATTCTTCTGAGCCTCTGTCAGCGAGCTTGCAATACCGCCACCATTGATGAAGGTCGTAAGGTTAACTGCATCAACCTCACTAACCGCACCATCACCGGAAACATCACCAGTCATGGTAACTTCGTAGCTCTCTACCGTAACGCCATTGTAACGAAGCTCAATCTTATGACCTGTACCAACACCGCGAGAAGATGTGATATCTTTTCCGGCAGCATTAACAAGAACGAGCTGACCGGATGTAGGTGTCGCAAAGTTAGCCATAAAATCAGCATATCTAACTGCAGAAGTGCCAGAGCTCATAACGAGCAATCCTTTATCTGCATCGATCGTATAGGTAGAACCACTTACAAGCTCAATTGCGGGAGTTTCTTCTACTGCAGACTCATTAACAGTTGCAACACCTGCTGTACCGATTACTGCGTCGTAGTCGTTTTCAGCAAGATCGCAGAATACGTCATCATCTGCGGAAGGTGTGAATGTGAATGTGTACTTTGTACCAGCTGCTGCATCTGCAGGAACTGTGAACTCAAGCTTTACGATCGTGCCGGAAGCGGCTGCATCAGAAAGCTCGTTGTTGAATACAAGCAGATCAACCTTACCGTCAGCACCCTGAACAACTGTAGCAGATGTGTCATATGAGTTGAACACATTGCCGAGTGACCAACTGCTGAATGTGAGTGCGGGATCGTAAGAAAGAGAGCCTCTCATAGAGATGATAGAAGTATCACCGGAAATATCGATGGGAAGCACGATGGTTGCACCTGCATCAACTGCGATATCATCAGGCATAGAAACTGTGATAGTAGCAGCGGGAGCTGTGTATGTGGATACAGACAGATCGTCAAAAGCAAGTGTGTTTGTGCAGCGGTCACCGAAACCTACTGTCTTGTAGTAAGAGATAAGAGCTGCATTTGTGGATACCTTGGTTGCGCCCGTAGCATCGCAAATGGAAGCTGTCTTATAATATCTTTCATAGAAGGGGCAGTCAGCCTCTGAGGATGTGCTGCCGTACAGACCGTCGTTGCTGTACTTAATGCTTGCAAACTTGGAGTTACCGAAATAAAGCTCCATCTTGCCTGCACCACTATCCTTAGCGGAGAATGTTGTGAGCTTTGTAAGATCTACGCCGTCAAGAGTAAAGTCAGCGGAGATGTAACTTATATAAGCATTGTAATCGCCGTCTGCACCGGAATTAGCCTTGGAATAATCGTAAGTGTAGATAACAACAGATACAGTATTAGCAGAGGTGGGAACTATGTAGATACCTGTGTTACCCGTCAAAGCGGAGAAAGCACCGATACCTGCTGTGCCGTTGTACTCATAAAGAGCAGCTGCGCGGCCTTCGTTTGAATAGTTCAAGTGGATACCAACAGCACCGCTTGTGCTTACACCTGCATATTTGCATGTGAAATCGTAGCCGCCCTGCCATCTGTAGTCAGAGAAGAACTGTGTATAGCCTGAGCTTGTAACGTACTTGTTAGTACCGTCAACAGCTATAACAAGACCGTTACCCTGTGTGATGAATTGGGGTGTCCAGTGGTTTCTTACAACGTTGCCGCTCGGGCCGGGGGTACCTGATACGCTGTAGCCGTTCACGTAAACAGCTTCCTGGAATGTAGCACCGATGGAAGAAAAGATGGATGTGTCTGTAAGTGCGGGAACGGATTCCTCACGCGCGCCTGCTTCATTGATAACAATGTTAACAGTGTGGAAGTAACCCTCAAGACTTGTGGTCTTAACGTAAAGTGTGATAGAGTGTGTGCCGAGACCGAGACCGCTTATGGAAGCTGAGATATTATAGCTTCTTGCATAAGCTGTTTTCATAGCAGTTTTAACATCCTCACGCTGTTCTGTTCCGGCAAAGCCTGTATCATAAACTACAGAACCACCGTCAACGGAATAGCCGAATGATGTGGGGTCTTCGCTGTAAGCGAACCAACCCTGAAAAAGAATGCTTGCATACTGACCTTCGGTAATGGTGAATGTGCTCTGGGTCTTATCGAATTCGGTAGTACCGCCCGAGCCAACGCCCTTAACGAAGTCAACGCTAAGATGAGCACCCGAAGCAGTCGATGCATCAACTGCAGCCATTGCGGAGAAGGGTACGATCGAAAGTACCATTACCGCAACGATTAAAACGGATAATATTTTTTTCATGTTTCCTCCTTAAGAAATATGATTTACATGGTAAAATCATTATAGCAAGGTTTTTCCGATTTGTCAATACTCTAAAGATAAATTTTATTTTTTCTTTTTTTATGGGCAATTTGCACAAAAAAGCGATATTTTGCACAATCACTATAACTAAAAAGAAGTTTTTAAATAGTCGGTACAAATCTCTTTTTGGGCAACTTTTATAATACATCATAGCCTTTTTTGTGCATTATTTTGTCCGATTTTGTTTTTGTGAACTGAATAAATATTTTTATCAAATAATATTTACATTTATAAACCGTTCTCTTGTGTGATATTAACAAAAATCATTCCTGTTTTCAGCTTATCAGTATATATAATCCGCACAACGATGCTGCAAGTGACAGTATAAGGGTGACAATATCGCCTTTTTTAAGGCGTATACCCCTTCTATATACAAAATATCCTGCAACTGCACATAAGAATATGAATATGCAGAAATAATAGCTGCGGCTTGAAAGACTGATGCTTATCATATATAAAGGTATATTTAATTTATATCCGAAGATACTGTCTGATATCTCCCCTGCACGTTCAGCACGCTTTTTATCAAACGTTCTGAAAATGCCTATTGTGCATATTATG
>JAZQDN010000085.1:0-2075 GCA_045546815.1 Eubacteriales bacterium | reverse complement strand
GTGTGACCGATGCGATCTCAGAAGAAAAACAAAAAAGAAAAGACACGCTGTTGCGTGTCTTTTCTTTTTGTCATTCGTGTCCGAAAAAGAACTGGTTGAGAACCGAGTTTATTTCTTTATTTTTTAAATATTTTCAAAAGTAATGTACAAAGTAAACCTAACGCTCCCAAAACTATCATTACGATGGAAGCTGATTTATCTTCACTTATATCTTCCTTGAAACTAAATAGATACCACAGACCAACAGCTAAAACTAATACCGAAATAATTAAACTTATTATGAAAAACAATTTCGGGTGTTTCTTTTCTAATTCATCTAAAAATGGATTTGTTTTAAAAGCCATACATTTCACCGCCTTAGGTATATAATAGCATAAAAGCGGAAATAAATCAACGGCTTGCCGTTGTATATCATCAATTCCGCAAGGAATTGCATATCATCAAAACTTTAGTTTTGTATATCATCAAGCCGACAGAGATACACACTTCGTGTGATGATATACGCCTTTGGCGATGATATGCACGACTTCGTCGTGATGATATACCAAGCCTGTCGGCTTGGATAAAAAAATCCAAGTCCCAAAAAGGACTTGGATTTTTTGGTGGACCAACAGGGACGCAGACTGCGTCTGCCTTGCTCGACGACCGCTCCGCACTGCTCGCGGTACCCGTCGTCGCACCATCTGCCTACAAAACAGTCCACAGGACTGTTTTGATTTACGGCATCTGCCCCCTCGGGCTTCGAGTCTCTGTTGCTCACATAATAATAAAAATCGGTATCCAAACAGATACCGATTTTTTTGGTGGACCAACAGGGACTCGAACCCCGGACCGACCGGTTATGAGCCGGTTGCTCTAACCAACTGAGCTATTGGTCCTCAATTAATGCCTAATTATTATAGCAAAGAGGACGCTCTTTGTCAATATTATATTTAAAAAACACTTAAAATATTATAAATATATAGAAAAGTATATCTGATTGTAGTATAATAAAATAATCATCAAAAAAGGGATGTATTTTGGTATGAATATAATAATTGCAGGTTGCGGAAAAGTCGGCGCTAACCTTGTTTCAGCGCTCACACTTGAAGGTCATGACATAATAGTTATTGATAACGATGCAGCCGCTATTTCTGAAATTACTAATACTCACGATATAATGACTGTTTGCGGTGACGCAACTGACTGCGAAACACTTTCGGAGGCGGGAGTGCAAAACACCCGCCTTTTTGTATCTGTTACAAACTCGGACGAGGTCAATATGCTCAGCTGTCTTATTGCTCGCAGAATGGGTGCAGAGCACACAATCGCCCGCATCCGTAAGCCCGAATACAGTGACCATAGCCTTGATTTTTTACGTCGTCAGTTAGAGCTTTCCGTAGCTGTCAACCCCGAGCAGCTCGCCGCAAAAGAAATATATAATATCTTAAAATTGCCGTCTGCCGTGAAAATCGAGAAATTCTCGTCAAACAGCTTTGAAATGATGGAGCTTCGTCTTAAAGATGACTCGTCCTTTGTCGGTATGCGTCTGATGGAACTACGTTCGAAGTTCAGGGCAAACTTTCTTGTGTGTGCTGTCCGCCGTGGCGACGACGCGTATATTCCTGACGGTAACTTTGTTTTAAACGCGGGCGACCGTATCGGTATAACGGCAGCACCCGCGGAATTGCAAAAGCTGTTAAAACAGCTTGGCATCCTTCGTAAGCAAGCAAAAAACGTTATGATTCTCGGCGCGGGTAAAACATCTTATTACCTTGCAAAAATGCTTGTTGCAACAGGCACAGACGTTAAAATTATAGAAAAAGATGAGGATCGCTGCAAGGAGTTCAGTCACGAAATTCCCGAAGCCGTTATCATCCACGGCGACGGCGCCAATCAAGAGCTTTTGCGTGAAGAGGGCATCCGTTCGACCGATGCTTTTGTATCTCTTACCGGAACCGATGAGCAAAATATTCTTATTTCCTGCTTTGCCGCTTCGCAAAACGTTTCAAAGGTAATAACGAAAATCAACCGCAATGAATTTTTGTCAATTGCCGAGCGCCTCGGTCTTGACTGTATCGTATCGCCAAAATCCG
>JAZQDN010000084.1:0-8880 GCA_045546815.1 Eubacteriales bacterium | reverse complement strand
TTTGTAACAAGGAATACGGCAAAAACATCTGGCAGTCTCGTTATCACGACCACGTTATAAGAAATCATTCGGATTATATTGAGCATCTGGATTATATAAACAATAATCCGTTGAAGTGGCAGTTTGACAAGCTGTATATTGAATAACACCCCCGACATACGTCGGGGTTTTGTTTATTTTGTACAAAAATATTAATAAAATTTGTACGTAACAAGAGAATTTGCTTATTGTCTATAAAAAAACGTTGTGGTAGAATTAAATAAATTAATATAAATTTAATTTTTAATAGGAGAGAAAACATATGAAACGATTGCTTTCGTGGTTACTCACGGTTGTGATGACACTCAGCCTTCTTGGCACGTTTTCTGTGCAGTTTGCATTTGCAGAGGAGACTGACGCATACACACCGCTTGTAACGGCAGGTTCGGATGTTTACGCAAACACAATGGTCGTAAACACAAAATGGACCGCTTCACAACTCACAGCAGGCACACAGCTTTCGTACTGGTTCAGGGGTAAGACCTACACTGAAACGTACGATGCAAGCCGCCACTTCAACACCTTTGCCGCGGCACAGACCGCGTTCCAGTCAAGGTACAGCGGTGCGGCGCTTGCGACAAATGTGCCAAACTACATCTTGATAGGTGAATTTAAAACGGCATTCAACATCAAATATTCTGCCAACATCTTTGGCGCAAACGCGGGCGTGTCGCCAAACGACCCCGACTTTGACCCCGCTACCGCGGCACCGACAGCTTCGTGGGGCGAAAACTCCGCGTGGAACACCGCCAACGAAACAATAATCGCCTATTCGGCCACCTACGGCTTTATGTGGACCCACACCGATGCCGAGCAGCAGAACATTGTCAGCGGCGGCTCAAAGGCAACACTCACCATCGACGGTGTTTCGTATAAGCAGGGCACGGGCACACAGCAGCCAAACGTAATCGTCTGGTTCAAAAACACCGGCGCGCGTAAGGTCGCCTATACCGCCAACATCAAAAACACGATAACAAACACCCGCTACGGCTTTACCGCTCATGAGGACACAAGCTCCAGCTTTTATGACATCAATATGAGCGAGGTGAGGGTGCTTTCGGCAAACTATAAGTTTTTCTGGAAGTATATGCGTAATGTAAACATCGACCGCTGCCTTTTCACAGGTCTTAAGACAAGTGCGCAGAGCGCAACGGCGATGCTGTGGGAGCCGTCGATTGCCAGCCTTACGGTAAACGGCGTTTCGACCTATAACGACTATCTGTCGCAGGGTAACGGCGGTGACCGCAACGTTTCGTGGAAGTTTACAAACTCTATGTTTGCAGACAACGCCTCCACAAACGCAAACTACCTTGCGCGCTTTACCGATAACTGCTATCACAGCGCGATAAGCTTTACCTTTGAAAACAACCTGTTCCGCAACGCGTCTACCGCGACTGACGGTGTGTTTAAGTTCGGCGCATACCCCAACGCGTCCAACCCCACCCCCAAGGTTGTTATGAAAAATAACACCTTCTATGACAGCAAGGGCGACAAGACAACGCTCATCGCGGCAGATGCCAACACGCTGATGGATGCCTACGACCTCGAAATGACGGGCAACCGCATCATCGGCTACGCTTCTCCCTTCCCCGCGTTTACATCTGCTATGAACGGCTTTACCGCAAACGGCAACTGGACAGTTGACAATAACTATTTTTCAGCCACCTACTCGTCGCAGTCGGACAAAACAGGTAAGGTGGGTGAGTGGCACAGCTCCACCACCGCAACCGCACTCCCCGTAAACCCCGTTTCGAGCACGTGGTACACCGATTATAATATGACAAACGAAATCAAAGAGCTGTTGCTCGGCGACCCCGCCTTTTTGAGCAGTGTTGCGGGCTACAGCGTAAACCATACATCAAAAACAGTCACCGCTTCTGTAAAAAACGGTGTCGACATAACAAACCTCGCGTTTTCTGCACTGCCCGACGGCGCGACAGCCACCGTCTATTCCGATGCTGCGTGCACGACAAAGATAACGTCGCTCACAAGCGCGCAGATGAGCGCGGCGGGCGGCTCAAAGACGCTTTATATCGTCGTGTCCGACG
Organism: Eubacteriales bacterium; assembly: GCA_045546815.1. Classification (GTDB taxonomy): domain Bacteria; phylum Bacillota; class Clostridia; order Oscillospirales; family QAKW01; genus RGIG9041. Next base: position 6,793 of record JAZQDN010000084.1, on the reverse strand, counting down.
GCAGTCGCTCGGTTACCTACACCTTCACGCTGACAATGCGTTCTGTAAAATCCATCCTTTCGTGGAAAGATCCCAAGGGCTTGATCAAGGACGGCTTCGGCGTTCTCGTTCCGTCAACTGCAAGCGGCACCTATGTGACGTTTACCTGGCAGGGCGGCTTTTACGAGGCGGAGCTCGGCGCTGACGCGTTCACGTCGGTTGCTGCCGCGATCGCGGCGGGCAAGACCCAGCTCATTATGCCTGTATACACATATACAAGCATCGATATTACGGGCGGCATCGAGCTGTACGGTAACAAGTACGGACAAAACCCCAACGCAGTCCCCGCCGACAAGACAAAGGACTGGACCTTGAGCTCTACGTGGAACGCTGACAAAACTGTGGTTTCGGGCAATGTCACCGTTACCGCCGCTGCCAACCCCACGACAGAGGCGGGCACAAAGATTTCGATAAACGGTGTTGAGCTGTGCGGATATTTTTACGATAACGTCCGCGCGGTCAACCCTTACGCTACCGATATCACCCTTTCAAATATCCTCTTCAGCTTTAACGCACCCGCGACCGCGTCGCACCACGTTATCGACCTCGAAACAGTGCATGCACGCACCGACAGCGACGCTGTGCTCAACCTCGACTCGTTTACTGTCGAAAACTCGCGCTTTGCCTTTACAACGCAAAACGCAAACACACGTATTATGGACGAGGACAGCCCCAAGACCGTCATTGTCCGTAACAACTATTTTGCAAGCGGCTATGCCCGCATCGGCTGGTTCAAGCAGCGCGCGTCAATAAAGAACGGCTACCTCGAGGTGAGCGGCAACTACTTTAACACAAGCGGTGCCATCATCCACTTCTGCGGCGGCAACGGCTACTTTGACTCAAGGGCAAAGGCGACAAACAGCGTTGCAAAATTCAACAATAACATTGTTATCAACCCCACCACTACAAACCCCGTTGCCATCACCCCCGAGCAGTTTGTGCACACCGAGATAAACGGCAACGTGTTTGTTGACCCCCAAAATCTCTTTGAATCGGTTATCTCCGTCTACGTCGACAAGGCGATCTCGCCCGCAGGCGTCGACTATGCAGAGCATATTTCGGTTAAGGACAACCGCTTTATCGGTGTGTCCGACTACCTTACGTTAAACGACGGCACGACAAAGCTCGATGCCTCAAACAAAAACTACTACGCAATCTATACCGCCGATTACTCGACCGTTAAAAACGGCGGCGGCGCGGTTTACGGAGTGCTTGACGGCAACGACCACTACCTCGACTTTGCCGCCTCCACCCTCGCAACCGATATGGATATGGCACTCTCCTTTGACGGTATGGCGGTAAACGGACCGCGCGATGCCGCGTCGATCATAATTTCTCACAACGGACAGAGCGTGCCCGCACTCAGAACAAACTCGGGTGTTGACTTTACCGTTTACAGCGACAAGACCTGTAAAACCGCCGTTTCAACGTTAAACGGTAACACCGTTTACTATGCAAAGGCGACAAACGGCTACGGTGTCAGCGTGCTGTACACCCTCTATGTGTCGGTGGGCAGCGCCGACGCACCCGAATACGAGGGCGCATACCTTCTTTATGAAAAATGCGCCGATATGCCGGTCGGCACCAAGTTCAGCGCAACCTATATGGGCACAGAATATATGTTCACGGCAGGTGTAAACGCCTTTTCGTCACTGTCGCAGATATCTGTGCAAAACGCGCTTGACGGCGGCGACGATACAATTGATGTGATCACACTGTCAGGCACCTATGCGGGCGGACAGAAGGTTACCGGCAGCTTTAACATTGTCGGCGACAACACCGTTTTAAAGAGCGACTTTGTAACAAGCTCACCCGTAAAGATCGCGTGTGTGGGCGACTCTATCACCGAGGCGGTTATGGACGGTGCCCGCGCAACGTGGGGCTATCCTGCACGTCTTAACGAGTTCCTTGACAGCAGCTACGGCAAGGGCAACTATCAGGTCAAAAACTTCGGTAAGGGCAACTCGTCGCTGCAGCAGATAAACACCACCGTCGACTCGGGCCTTGCGGCAAACCGCACACAGTATACACAGGGCTCGTGGTACTACTCGGCACTCGACTATAACCCCGATGTCGTGCTCGTTATGATTGGTCATAACGACACAATGGTGTCAGAAACCGACCATATCTATAAATCGGCTTCAAACTACAAAAAGTACTATGCAGAGCTTATCGACAGCTTTAAGGCGCTTCCCTCAAACCCGCAGGTTATCGTTGTCAGCTGTCACAGCAGATACGACGCTTTCCGTAAAAATATCATCGAAAAGTGTATAATCCCCGTTCAGAAAGAGCTCGCAAAGGAATATAACACGATCTTTATCGACACCTACACCTCGACCGACGCTATCAAAAACTCGCCCGACGGTGTATACTCGTCAGATAGCCTTCACCTCACCCCCAAGGGCTACGCACTCCTTGCACAGCTCATAAAGGACGGTATGAAGGACGTATTCTCTGACACAAGAGCCGTTACAAAGAGCGGCATCACAATAAACAGCAGTGCATCTGTCAGTGCAAAGACACAGCCGATAAAGGTTGCCGCGATCGGTGACGAGGTGACCTACGGCTCAAAGTCGTATGTCAACTACCCGATGGTTATGGGCGATATCCTCGGCGACGGCTATGAGGTGCGCAACTACGGTGAGTGTAAGACCACCGTCACAAGCTACCTTGCAGGCAACAGCTACGGCGACATAAGCGACTATCAATCGGCGCTCGCGTGGAAGCCTGATATCGCGATCATGGCACTCGGCAGAAACGACGCGTCCAACACCGCGTTTTCCTCTGATTATACAAAGCTTATCAACGCCTTTAAGGCGATCGGCACAAGGGTCTACCTCTGTACCTCGCTTGAAAGCTCGGTAAATACAACAATAAAACAGCTCGGCTCGTCACTCGGCGTTACGGTAATCGACGTTTATACGCAGGTGTCGTCATACAGCGCTGACTGCAAGCAGAGCACCACCCTTCTTACAGAAAAGGGTAATACACAGCTCGGACAATACCTTACAAAGCAGATATTCGGCGTAAGCGCAGCCTCCGCCGCAAGCGGAAGCTATCAGAGCGCACCGCTCTTTAAGGAGTACAGCTACACCTTCACACCCGTGACATCGGCACCGCTCTTTACAGACCGTGACGACAGCGCGCTTGATATCAAAAACACCGCTGTTGCGGTTACGGGCCTTGCACAAAACAAGGCAACGGGCGAGCAGCTGATCACACGCTGGGACGGCGAGTACTACACCTTTATTGTCGGCGTAAACGCGTTTGCAACGCTTGCAGAGGCGCTCGCAACCGACGCAACACAGGTTATCGTGCCCGCCGGCAATATCACAAAGTTTGAGGTTACCCGCTCTGTTGAGATCTACGGCGAAAACCACGAGGTAATGCCGTGGGTTGCAAACGGTGACAGAGTATCCAAAAACGCCGACTGGGGCAAAACGGGCGACAGCGTTATATCCGCAACCAACATCGTTATTGCAAAATCGGCGACCCCGACAGACGATAGCGGCACACGCATTGTCATCTCGGGCTTCAGACTCACAATGGGTGTCAACGACTCGGCTCGCTCAAAGAGCAACTATAAAACAAGCATCACCCTTAAAAATAACATCCTTGACCGCTGTGTCACAAACGATGCGACCCGCGAATTCAACTTCGCCAACGCGAATAATACAAACTTCACCGACACGTCGTATACCAATATCGACGAGCTGACCATTCAGAATATGTTCTATGTCAACCGCGGCGCACACACAGACCACGTGTTCTTCCAGGAGCAGCTGCCGTCCTACTTTACGCTTGACGGCTTTGGCTGTAACGCGTTTATGGCGTCGTTTGGCTTCCCCAAGTGGGGCATCGGTACAAAAACGGGTAAAATGACCTTAAAGAACTGCTTTGTCAAGGACAACAGCGACTGTTCGAGCAAATTCATTCCCGTAATCTTCTTCACAGGTCATTCAATCAACTGTAATATCGCCGACGAGGACATCAAAAACCTCGACCTCTCGCTCGAGATGAGTAACAACCACTTTATCGACTGCTACGACGGCGGAACAGAGGGCGCCGCTATTATCTACCCTGCGTCCTTTACCGATATCGTGGTTGACGGCAACACCTTCGTTTCGACAAACGACCTCAATCTGCGCGCGGTACACTTTACGGGTCATACCGCTTACCGCCTCAACGACGACGATTTTTCAGACAGAATCACCTTTAAAAATAACCGCCTTATCGGTTATATGGCGGCAGAGTATGCAAACGACCTTACAAAGATCGACCACTCCGAAAACTATTTCGAGACCTACACGCTGTCCTACCGCGGCGGCGTGACGGGCGACATTCCGGGCGATACCACCGCAAACTACTACCTCGACTACGCAGGCACTACAACGATAGGTGATATGGCACCGACCGATGCAGGCGACATTCTCGGCGTTAAAACAGATGCCAAAACACGCACCATCTACGGCTACGCTGCAGGTAATATCAGCGCGCTTGAGTTTTCGGGCGAGAGCGGCGTTAGCTATAAGGTGTATTCCGATGCTGCGTGCACAACCGCTATTTCGTCGCTTTCGGTAACGCTCGGCAACGCGACCAAGGCTTATGTCAAGGCAAAGCGCGGCGATATCACCGTTATATTCAATCTCTACGTAATGGGCGTAAAATCGGGTCTTGACCTCTATGCACCGAGCATCAACTCATCGCTTGAGGGCATCGCCGCACCGACGCTCTGGTATCCGTCGCTTTACGGCGCACCGAGCGGCATCTCTGTTATCTCCTACTATGACGGCGTACCCGTTAAGTTCACGACAGGTCTTAACGTGGCATCGTCTGTCGGTCAGATGGGTCTTTACGGCGACGATATCATCTTCCCCGACAACATCACCGAGATAAACGGACTTGAGCTTGTCACTGCGGTAAACATTTACAGCGCGGTCGCAAACATCAAGGGCGTTACCGCACGTAAGGTTAAGATCGCGTGCGTGGGCGACTCGATCACCGACGGTGTAATTGACGGCTCGCGTCAGTACTCATATCCCACAACAATGCAAAACCTTCTTGGTACTGCAAGCTTTGATATCCAGAACTACGGCGGCAGCGGTGCCACCGCACAGTATATCGAGCACCTTCGCCTCAATGCCGAGGCGGGCAACCGCGAGCGCCAGTACAGAGTGCTCCGTAAATCGATGTACGACGCAAGTATCGCTTATAAGGGCGACGTTGTCATCATCGGTCTTGGCGCAAACGACTCGTCAATCACCGAGCCGATACGCTGGCTGTCAAACGACAACTTTATCAACGCCTACGTTGACCTCATCCGCGAGTATCAGTCACTGCCTTCAAAGCCCGCGGTATACCTCACAACCACCACACCGCGCTATGACGATGCAAGGGCGACGGTGCTTGTAAAAGAAAATATGCAGCAGGTTGAGCGCATAATCGCCGATATGACAGGCGCCAAGGTCATCGACCTTCACAACCTTATGAACTATATGTTCAGCGCGGCCGGCACAAGCTACTCGAGCGATAAGCTGCACCCCAACGCAACGGGCTATCAGGAAATGGGCAGGATCATTGCAAATCAGCTGACAAGCACCTTCACAGCTGTCGGCGGCGGTACAATATCTATCAATGGTAAGACGGTAACAGGCAAGATCGCATCAAGCGTTGCAAACACCAAGCTTGCAATCAAAAACAGCACTATCATTGCCGACTCACCCGCCGTTACAAGCACAAATATCACATCGCTTACCCTTCACGACGTTGCGGTCAAGAAGGGCGGCGCAATGCAGGCAACTGCAAATATCTCAAACATCTTAAGCGGCGCAAGCTCGCTTAATATCCCGCTTTCAACAGCGGACACCGCAAAATCGTATACCGCAACAGTCGGCACGACCTCCGTTCCCGTTGCAGTATCGACCGACGACCCCATTATGCTGTTAAAATCTGTGCAGGCGGCATCCCCCGCAGTGTCGGGCGCGGCTTGTCAGGGCTACGAATGGGCGCGCACCGTCGATGCCGATACGCTGACAAGTGAAAAGGCGCAGTCAGCTATTACCATATTAAGAACGGGCACCCTTCACAGTATTGTAAAGGTTGCAGGCAAAGCACCGACCGATACCGAGTACGGCTGGAAGGACTACTATCAGTGTGAGTTCTGCGGACTGTACTATGAGGATGCGGCGGGTGCAAAGCAGATTACCGACCTCGATGCGTGGAAGGCAGGCGACGGCGTAATCCTCTACCCGATGGCGCAGAACGAAACAACGGGCGAAGAGTACTACTACCTCGAGGACGCACTTAAGGCGGCGTCAGACGGCGACACCGTTAAGCTTATCGGTAAGTCAGCGGCAGGCTATGTTATAGTGACCCCCGGCGTTACACTTGATCTTAACGGCTACACACTCACCGCCGATTACGTGATCGGCTTTAACAACAGTAATGTTGTCGACAATAGCATTGCTAAAACAGGCAGACTTGTAGCAGAGCAGGGCACTGTAAAGCTTGCAAAGACCAACGCACAGCTGCCGATATACGACAGCGAAAACGGCTGCTACGTCTTCACCACCATCCAGACCGACGGCCGCTATGACTACGAGGCGAACGGAGTTGCCCGCAGATACAGATTCTTCCCGTTCCTGTATGAACAGGGCAATATTACCGAAAGAGAGCTTGCTCACGGCATACTGAAAGAGCAGTTTGAGTCTTCGGGAGTAAAGCTTGGCGTACGGCTCACATATGACGTTACAGA
>JAZQDN010000083.1:0-5329 GCA_045546815.1 Eubacteriales bacterium | reverse complement strand
ATCGATATATCTTCTTACGCCTTTCGCAAGACTCTTGTTAAAATGGATGAAGATAACAACAATACGGATATTTTATTACAGGGAAAGAATAATTACTTGATTAAAAAATTAGCAGACACAATTATCTGATTAAAAATCCTCGGTTTTTGACCAGTTCTGTTTCGGACACGAATGACAAAAAACTCCGATTGTATAAAATAAGGCTGTGACCTGCCAGTTACAACCAAAAATACAATCAGAGTACAATGAAATGAAAAATGATTACAAAGACAATAAAAGTTTAGCACACACAATTGGTAAGCATACCACCAAAAATGAGTGTTTCATCATTTATGGGATATTTGAAAGGCAAAAGTAGTTTAATGATATTCCAAAAGTGGGGAAATATGAAGTTTGCATATAGAAACAGAGAATTTTGGTATAAAGGATATTACGTTGATACAGTTGGAAAAAATACAAAGGCAATAAAGGAATATATAGCTGATCAACTGAAAAGAGATAGAGAAGAAGACCAGTTAGCGATGTTCGATCCAAGAGACTAATTTATGGGTGACAGGTAACAGTTGTGTGGCTGGCAGGCCAATAAAAAGCGCACTTGTGCGCAGCCAGTATACTGATAGCGTTTGAAACGGACGGTTGAGATATATTCAAATATTCCGAGGCTTTGCTCACGCTGTTATATTTACATACCGCTTGAAAATAACGAAGCTAGTCTAGTGTCATAAATAACTCCTAATATAGTTTAAAACTATAAATTTTTAATATAAAAATATTTTACAAATAAATTATTTTTTGTTACACTTATAATATCAAGTGAGAATTTTGAAAGGATGTTGTAAAATGAAAAGATATAAAATAGCTGTTATTGCCGGCGACGGAATCGGCCCTGAAGTGATTGCTGAGGGCGTTAAAGTTTTAAAAAAAGTCGCGGAGCTTGACGGAGGTTTTGAATTTGAGTTCACCGCTTTTCCGTGGGGCTGTGAGTATTATCTTGAAAACGGTGAAATGATGCCAAAAAATGGTGTTGAGATACTCTCAAAGTATGATGCAATATTTTTAGGTGCTGTTGGGGCTCCGGGTGTACCTGATCATATTTCTTTATGGGATTTATTACTTACAATCAGAAAGAGCTTTGATCAGTATGTTAATCTTCGACCTGTAAAGCTGTTGAAAGGCGCGCCTTGTCCTATAAAGAATGTTAGTGAATCTGATGTTGATATGGTGTTTGTTCGAGAAAACAGTGAGGGCGAATATGCGGGAAGCGGAAGCTGGCTATTTAAAAATAAACCCAATGAAGTAGTAATTCAGGACGGTGTTTTTTCAAGAGCAGGCTGTGAAAGAATTATCCGTTATGCGTATGAGCTCGCAAAAAAGGAACATAAAACACTTACAAGTATCAGTAAAGGAAATGCTTTGAATTATTCTATGGTTTTCTGGGATCAAATATTTGAGGAGATCGGTAAGGAATACCCTGAGGTTAAAACCTATTCCTACCTTGTTGATGCTGCAAGCATGTTTATGATAAAAGATCCTAAAAGATTTGAAATTGTTGTTACATCCAACCTTTTTGGTGATATACTTACCGATCTTGGTGCAACTATTGCAGGTGGAATGGGTCTTGCAGCAGGCGCAAATATTAATCCTGAAAGAAAATTTCCGTCAATGTTTGAGCCTATCCACGGTTCTGCGCCCGATATTGCAGGGCAGGGTAAGGCTAATCCGTTGGCTACTGTATGGTCAGCGAGTCAGTTGCTTGATTTTTTTGGGCTTACCAATTGGGGAAAAGTGCTTATCGATTGTATTGAGGAAGTACTTTGCGAGAAAAAAGTGCTTACCGCTGATTTGGGCGGAACCAACTCTACACGTGAGGTTGGCGATGAAATTATAAGAAAAATTGAAATCAACCGTTGTTAGATTTTAGAATTAAAGATAATTACAAAAGGGCTACTGTTGTAGTCCTTTATTTTTTAAAAAGCTTAACTGTAGACTTATTTTTTTAGGATTGCATACATTGGTTTGCATTGATTTTTTGCTATTATTATGATATAATAACTCAAATTATTATTTTAATGGAGAATAATATTTTTTACATTAATCAGTTAAATTATCCTGACACCCCTTATGTAACTAGAACCGACTTTCAGGGTGAAGATTACGAAAAAGGTCAGCATACCACGATAAGAAGTTCGGGCTGTGGGCTTTGTGCTGCAATTATGGCTCTTGATCGTCTTTTTGTTGATTACGACTTTGATATTGATTCAGCTGTGCAGCTTTCATATGACACAAAAGCCAATCACAAAAAGGGAACTGATTATGAAATCTTTGCTCCTGCTTTTGCCGAAAAATTCAATTTGAAGCTTGAAAGTACATGTGATATTGACCGTCTTAAATACTGCTTGCAGACAGGTGGTGTTGCTGTTGCTCATTCGGGTGGCGACAGAGATGGATATATAGGTGTTTTTACTCACGGTGGGCATTACGTGACCGTTATCGGTGTTGAGCCTGATGGAAGACTTGCGATTTTAGATCCCTCATATAAAGAAGGTAAATACGAGGAAGAAGGAAGAACCGGAAAGGTTGAAGTAAAATACGGTGTTATCGCATTGTGTGACCCTCAAGTATTGATCGATGATACCTCCAATCGTGATCCGTCTTTTTATCTGTTCTGGCGCAAATAATTATAATAAACTTGATAGTAAATATAAAATGTGATATTATCAAAATATATTTTTCTGAAAGGTTTTTATGTTTTAAAATAATGCTTAATCTATCTAAAACAAAAAAACTGATATTTGCTTCTTGCATGCTTGCACTCGGCATAGTTTTACCTTTATTTACTTCACAAGTGAAAGAAATAGGCGATTCTCTTTTGCCGATGCACTTTCCTGTAATGATATGTGGTGTTGTTTGCGGGTGGGGTTATGGTGCATCGATTGGTTTTATTATGCCGTTTTTAAGGTCGGTCATTTTTGGCATGCCACCGCTTTATCCTAATGCTGTATGGATGGCGTTGGAGCTTGCAACATATGGACTGGTAATTGGTTTGATTTATATGAAAAAGCATAATAAAAAGAATTGGTGGATTTATTTTAGTCTGATTTGTTCTATGCTGTGTGGACGTATGGTTTGGGGAATAGCAAAATTGCTTCTTTTGTCTATAAAGGGAAACACCTTTACACTTACCGCATTTATTACCGGTGGATTTGTTGATGCCTTTCCCGGAATTGTTTTGCAAATTGTTTTAATTCCATTAATTATAATTGTGCTAGAAAAATTTGAAAGAAGACAATCATAGAATGTACACCTATTTATTCGATTTTGATGGTACTCTTGTTGACTCAATGCCAACGTATGCTTCATCAATGATAAAAATACTTGATGACAATAATATTATTTATCCGGATGATATTGTAAAAATTATAACTCCGCTTGGCCTTATTGGCGCTGCCGAATATTTTGTCAATTTAGGTGTTGATTTATCTGTAGAAGAAATCATTTTACTTATGAAAAAATATATGCTTGATGAGTATTTATACAATATTCCTGCAAAAAACAATGTTATTTCTGTTTTGAATACTCTTAAATCTCAGGGGGCAAGTATTAATGTTTTAACTGCGAGTCCACATATTACTCTTGATGCTTGCTTAAAAAGATTAGAAATATATGACTTATTTACAAATGTTTGGTCATGTGACGATTTTAACACAACAAAAGCAGATCCTAATATTTATATTATGGCAGCAAAAAGGTTAGGAGAGAATATTAATAACATTTTATTTCTTGATGATAACTTGGATGCTGATAAAACAGCAAAATCTGCCGGTATGAAAGTATGCGGTGTTTACGATGAGTCGTCTAAAGAATATACAGAACAAATTAAAGTTGTATCTGATTTTTATATATATGATTTTATACAATTACTTGATATAAATTAAAATATGTGTTAATTAATATCGTATTATATTGATTTTAGTTTTATTATTTTTTATAATTAATAAAAATTTTTGGAGATTTTAATGGATAATACACTTAGAATAATTGAAAAAAGCGGTGCTTTTCGCGCTTTTGTTGCTGATACTACAGAACTTGTAGGTAAAGCGGCAAAAATACATAACTTATCTCCCGTTGCTGCGGCTGCACTTGGAAGAACACTTACCGCTGCATCAATAATGGGTCTTGATCTGAAAACACAGGCAGAGGGACTTTCTATACAGATTTGCGGCGATGGTCCACTCGGCGATATTGTTACTGCAGCGGATTGTTTTGGTAATGTCAGGGGATATGTTGAGAACACTGACGTCGATTTGCCACTGAAAAATAACAAGCTTGATGTTTCTAAGGCAGTTGGCAACGGATTTTTAACTGTTTCAAAGAATATGGGTATGAAAGAACCATATGTTGGTAGAGTTGATATTCAAACAGGTGAAATTGCAGAAGATATCGCTTATTATTTTATGAATTCTCAACAGACACCTTCTGTTGTTGCTCTTGGTGTCCTTGTTGATGTCGACTATACCATAAAAGCTGCGGGCGGATATATTATACAACTGTTGCCGGGTGCAACGGAAGAGGTTATTTCAAAGCTTGAAGCTAACGTTTATACACTTGAGCCTGTGACAGAAATGCTTTCAAAAAATTATGATACCGAGAGAATGGCACATGAAATTCTTCTTGGTTTCGATTATGATATTTTATTCAAAAACACGCCTGAATATAAGTGTAATTGTTCTAAAGAACGACTCGACCGAGTTATGGTATCACTCGGAGAAAAGGAACTCAATTCATTGATAGAAGATACCGGATCTGCTGAAATCTCCTGTCAATTTTGTCGTAAAAATTATAAATATGATAAAGATGCTTTAATTAGTCTTTTGAATTTTGCTAAAGGAAAATAAAATGAAAAATATTTTAAAATTATCTCTGTCTTTGATTGGAAATCAGTTCATTGCGGTTATAGGCGCTGCAATGTGCATTATATTTACAGGACTCTTTTTTGGTGACACTATTTTAGCACATGTTGTTTTTTTGCTCTTTACAATGCCGTTTTTTGTTTACATTGAATACAGAGCTGCTTTTTCATACGGTTTTCATGATTCTAACAGAAGAAATGCGCCAAATGATAAATCATACCTGTATAAAGGCTTGATATCGGGATTTATTTCTTATTTACCTTTGATTATTTTAATTGTAATATACCTTTCTTTTTTTGCAGCTAATCAGATCCCTTGGGCAAATTTATACAAGATTATAATTAGAATCTCATCTATGTATTATAATTTTCCTATGTGTAATATTTTTCCCAATCACGCACCCGAGGTGATTATATCAT
>JAZQDN010000082.1:0-12509 GCA_045546815.1 Eubacteriales bacterium | reverse complement strand
ACCGCTTGGCCTCCGACTTATATATGTTAAAGTCCTTAAAAGATGGAGAGAAAGGGTTTCTCTCCATCTGTATTTTTGGTGTGATCAAATATTAGTTATTGTCAGCGTCGGTAAAGTCTGCGTCGTAAACGTTACCGTCGGTAGCACCTGCAGCACCTGCATCAGCACCGGGAGCTGCGCCCTGCGGATTTGCCTGCGAATAGATCTTTGAAGAAAGCTCATAAAGCTTTGCCTGAAGAGCATCTGAAGCTGTCTTGATAGCATCTGTATCTGTGCCCTTGAGCGCTTCTTTTGTCTTTTCGATCTCAGCATTGATTGCAGCCTTATCGTCAGCTGTAAGCTTATCGCCTACTTCGTTTATCGTTTTTTCTGTCTGATAAACAAGCTGATCAGCGTTATTTCTGATTTCGATACCTTCTTTGATTTTAGCATCTTCGCTTGCATAGTTCTCGGCATCCTTAACAGCCTTTTCGATATCTTCTTTTGAAAGATTTGTTGAAGCTGTGATAGTGATATTCTGCTCTTTGCCTGTACCGAGGTCCTTTGCAGAAACATTAACGATACCGTTTGCGTCAATATCAAAGGTTACTTCGATCTGGGGTACACCGCGGGGAGCAGGTGCGATACCGTCAAGACGGAAGCGACCGAGAGTTTTATTGTGAGCAGCCATTTCGCGCTCGCCCTGAAGAACGTGGATTTCAACTGAAGGCTGATTGTCAGCGGCAGTTGAGAAAATCTGGCTCTTTTTGGTGGGGATGGTGGTATTTCTCTCGATAAGCTTTGTAGCAATACCGCCGAGTGTTTCAAGACCGAGTGACAAGGGAGTAACGTCGAGAAGAACAACGCCCTTTACGTCGCCGCCGAGAACACCGCCCTGAATTGCGGCACCCATAGCAACGCATTCGTCAGGGTTAAGTCCCTTATGAGCTTCTTTGCCCATATATTTATTAACTGCATCTACTACAGCAGGGATTCTTGTTGAACCGCCAACGAGGAGTACCTTGTGGATATCTGAAGGTGAAAGACCCGAGTCAGAAAGTGCCTGCTTAACAGGACCCATTGTTTTTTCAACGAGGTCTTCTGTAAGTTTATTAAACTCTGCTCTTGAAAGAGTGAGGTCAAGGTGTTTAGGACCTGTAGCATCAGCTGTGATAAAGGGAAGGTTGATATTGGTGCTCATAACACCCGAAAGATCTTTTTTAGCCTTTTCAGCAGCTTCTTTTAAACGCTGATAAGCCATTGAGTCATTACGGAGGTCAATACCGTTTGTGCTCTTAAACTGTTCAGCCATCCAGTTGATGATTCTGTCGTCAAAATCGTCACCGCCGAGCTTGTTGTTACCGCTGGTTGCCAAAACTTCACAAACACCGTCACCGATTTCAAGGATCGAAACGTCGAATGTACCGCCGCCGAGGTCATAGATCATAATTTTCTGTTCATTTTCTTTATCAACACCGTAAGCAAGCGCTGCCGCTGTAGGCTCGTTGATTATACGAAGAACCTCGAGACCTGCGATTTTACCCGCGTCCTTTGTAGCCTGTCTTTGCGAATCTGAAAAATATGCAGGAACAGTGATTACTGCCTGTGTTACCTTCTCGCCAAGAAATGCTTCAGCATCAGCCTTTAATTTCATAAGAACGAAAGCCGAGATTTCTTCGGGTGAATATTTTTTATCATCAATTGCAACACGTTTGTCAGAGCCCATATCTCTTTTGATTGAGATAATTGTTCTGTCAGGATTTGTGATTGCCTGGTTTTTAGCGTTCTGTCCTACAAGACGCTCACCGTTTTTTGCAAAAGCAACAACAGAAGGTGTTGTTCTCATACCCTCGGCATTTGCAATAACGGTAGGCTCGCCGCCTTCCATAACAGCAACACAAGAGTTTGTTGTACCTAAGTCAATACCGATAATTTTGCTCATTCTTCTTTTCCTCCAATTAGTTTGCGACCTTTACGATCGCGTGTCTTATTATTGTTTCCTGTTTATATATAAAGCCCTTCTGGAAAACCTCGATAACCTCGTTTTCACCGTACTGCTCATCATCAATATGCATTATCGCATTGTGAAATTTGGGGTCAAAGGGTTTGCCCATACAGTCGATTTCTGTTATACCAAGCGATTCAAGGGCTGTTATAAACTGTTTTTTGATCATTTCAACGCCGTTTTTAAATTCGGCATCAGTCGAGTCTGCACCGAGTGCACGCTCAAGATTGTCAAGAGCGGGCAAAATGGCGTTTATTGCTTTGACAATACCGTCTGCAAACATACCGTCTTTTTCTTTTTGTGTGCGCTTACGGTAGTTATCGTATTCTGCAAGGGTGCGAAGGTGTGTGTCATTAAGCTCGTTATATTTCTTTTCAAACTCGTTTTCTTTTTTCTTTTTTGAAGAAGCCTTTTTTTCCTTCGGCTTTTGCTCTTCAGTTGCAGGCGGTGTTACCGTTTGTTCAACTGTTTCGGGGGTTTTGTTTTCTTCCATTATAGTCGTCCTCTATCCTTTAAATACTGTTCTATACATTTCATAAAGTACTCGACCTGTGATACTGTTTTGCCGTAGTCCATTCGTTTCGGTCCGAAAAGGCTGAAAGTATAGTCGTTACTGTCTCCGTTATAGCGCCTTACAACAAGGCCCATATCGTTAAGGTTTTCGCCACCGATCTCACTGCCGATTATTATGTTAAGGCGGTCGCTTTTTTGTTCATTTAAGATGTTGCAAAGCTGTTCTTCCTCGCTCAGAAACGTCATAACGTTTTTTGCCTTATGAATTTCATAAAATTCGGGGTAGGACAACAGCTTTTCCTGACCGCTGATGATAACGTGCGGTTTTCTGATTGAAGAAACAACGTTCTTTATCATACCCGCAAGAAAATCCCAATTTTGCTGCTTTGACGCAAGCTCTTTTTCGAGACGTTCAAAGTCACTGTCATCAAGGAAGCTGACGTTGCCGTCAACAAGATAGCTCTGAAGAGTTTGATTAAGTGCCTCGACATCGTCGTCGCTTGCAAGAAAATACAGTCTGCAAAAGCTGTTTTTAACAACACCGCTTTTGGTGATTACAACAAGATTTATAAGGTCATCCGAAGATTTTACAACCTCCATTTTGATTATCTTATCAGAATCGTTGTGTGAAATTACAGCAGCGCTTGTATAGCCTGTAATTTTTGAAAAAGCAGAGATAGCAGTCTTAAAAAACTCATCAATGCTCGCAACAGAGTTGCTCATAACGCTGTTTATCGTAAGTGCCAGCTCCTCATCAAGCTCGCGGGAGGTCAAAAGATTATCTACATAATATCTATATCCCTGCTCTGTAGGTATTCTGCCCGCCGATGTGTGCGGCTGTTCAAGATAACCGAGCCGCTCAAGCTCTGCAAGGTCATTACGCACCGTTGCACTTGATACATTCATATCAATCTCGCGCTCAAGTATACCTTTACTTGAAACAGGCTCGCCGTTTTCTATATACGATTCGATAACCGACCGTAGTATCCGATTAAGTCTTTCTTTCATTTTGACTCACTTTATTTTTATTTTTAGCACTCGTACCCTTTGAGTGCTAACTATAATTTAACACTATTTTTAGCCTTTGTCAACTGTTTTATGCAAAAATTTTAAATATATTATTGACAAGTGATATTATATTAATTTATACTATATATAATTAATAAATTATTAATAATAGGAGGGACGTTTTCATGGCAGAATTTACTTTTGAGGTTACCGAAAATTTCGGCAAGCTTCCCGAAAATTCAAGCGGTTGGGCCAAAGAGCTTAATAAAGTCAGCTGGATGGGCAGAGAGCCCAAGTACGATTTGCGCGAATGGTCACCTGACGGTTCTAAAATGAACAAGGGTGTTTCATTCACTGCTGAAGAACTTACCGCTCTGCGTGACATTCTGAACTCAATGGACATAAAATAATTTAAACCCGACGTTAAGTCGGGTTTTTATTTTTACACTCGTTTCAAGGCGGCAGCAGCGGGGCGCATTGAACCGTCGGGTGCAAGGAATGTGACAAACTCTATTGAGTACAGGTTACACACGGTGTAGGTATCGGCACGGCTATCGTATAAAACAACATAGCTTACTCCCACGAGGTACAAAATCCCTTCCTTACGTACAATATTTGATGTACCGACAAGAAAGTCGATAACGACACGTTTACCTGTATTCTGCGATAAAATCTGTTGCATTGAGCCGGTATAACCCGGGCCTGATATTACATCGTCAACATTTGACTGGTCGCCGTTTATAGACCCTTGTGACGAGCCTGTATTATTATTTATAGGAAGACGCTGGGACGGCATATTGTTTTCGGGCATAGATATTTCTCCTTATGTATCATAATATAAGTCGGTGGGATTATAAAAGCAATGCTCACCGAGACGGGTAAAAAAGTAGCCGACATTACTCGGGAAATTTTGTCGGCAGGTAGATGAAAACGGATTGTAAAACCACAGCGCCTGACCAAAATCAGCAAGACGCTGACCCGAGATTGCAAGATCGGCAATCTCATAGTGTATTTCCTGCGGATTCATATTATATATATTCTGCGGGTTGTATCTGCCGTTTTCGGTTTCGCTTGCACAAACGAACTGACCGGGCTGGAATATTATTCTGCGTATGCTCCCCTGCCCTACGCGCGCATATTCGCCGCCTGATACCGTTACTCTGTTCATAACAACAGCGGCGACTGCCATCATACCCTCTCGGCCTTCACCGCCCGCTTCGCACTCAATAAGTCGTGCAAGCAGCTCTCTGTCTGAGTACATTTATTCACCCCCTATATTTTATATGATATATAAAATAAAAAAATGACCTGCTGACACAGGTCATTTTTAAATTATACTTTTTTAAGGTTCCAGATATTATCTGCGTATTCACTAACACTGCGATCTGCAGCAAAAATACCTGCCTTTGCAATATTGGTAAGTGACATTTTGTTCCATTTTGTTCTGTCTTTATAGGTCTCGTTGATAAGCGCGTGAGCATCACGGTAGCTTGCAAAGTCTGCCATTGTCATATACGGGTCGGAGTCGAGCAAATAGTGAACAATGCTGTCAAAGTTTTTGCCGCCGACACCGCCTGCCGAAATCATATCGATCACTGCACGAAGATCAGCATCTGCATTATAGATATCTCTCGGGCAGTAGCCGTTTCTTGCGCGTTCAACCTCATCGGCATGCATACCGAAAAGGAACATATTTTCGTTTCCAACCTGCTGATTAATTTCAACATTGGCACCGTCAAGCGTACCGATTGTAAGTGCACCGTTTATCATAAACTTCATATTACCTGTACCCGAAGCCTCTTTACCTGCAAGTGAGATCTGCTCTGAAACCTCTGCCGCAGGCATCATAATTTCAGCAAGGGATACGCGGTAGTCAGCGAGGAAAACAACCTTCAGCTGACCGTTTATTGCAGTATCGTTATTGACAGTATCCGCAATTGCACATATAAAGCGGATAATTTCTTTTGCCATAATGTAGCCTGCCGATGCCTTTGCACCGAAAATAAAGGTGCGGGGCTCGATCTGCATACCCTCAAACTTGATTTTTCTGTAAAGATACAGTATATGCAGAGCACACATAAGCTGACGCTTATACTCGTGAAGACGCTTTGCCTGTACATCAAATATCGAGTGCGAGGACACGGCGATACCACAGCTGTCAGCAATATATTTTGCAAGGCGCTTTTTATTTTCCTTCTTTATAAGCTCAAGACGCTCAAGAACAGCGCTGTCGTCTCTGAATTTAAGAAAATCTTCAAGCTTCGAAGCATCCTTTATAAAGCCGTCACCGATTGTTTCACAAAGTAGCTTTGTAAGCTCGGGGTTTGCCTGACACAGCCAGCGGCGATGAACAATACCGTTTGTTACGTTTGTAAATTTACCGGGGAAAATATCGTTATAATCCTTAAAGAGATCCTGCTTTAAGATTTCGCTGTGAAGAGCAGAAACACCGTTCACGCAAAAGCTGCTTGCAACACAGAGGTTTGCCATTTTAACCATACCCTGCGAAATAATTGCGATTTTGTCGATGATCGCACGCTTTTCGGGGTGGTTTGCATAAACAGTCTCACAGAATCTGCGGTTAATTTCTTTAACAATTGAATAGATACGGGGCAGGATCGACTCGAACATTGCACAGTTCCACTGTTCAAGTGCCTCACTCATTACGGTGTGGTTTGTATATGCAACGGTTCTTGTTGTGATATCCCACGCTTTATCCCACTCATAATCATGTTCATCCATAAGAATACGCATAAGCTCGGGCACGCAAAGAGCGGGGTGTGTGTCGTTGATGTGAATCACTGCTTTATCAGGTAAAGTATCTAGACTGCCGTATTTTGAAACGTGGTAATTGATAATATTTTTAAGTGATGCACTGACAAAGAAATACTGCTGACGAAGGCGCAGACGCTTTCCTGTATCGTGGTCATCGGCAGGATAAAGCACCTTTGAGATCGCTTCGCTCTGTGCTTCGTTTTCAACGCTCTTGAGATACTCACCGCGTGAAAAGAGAGACATATCAAAGTTATCAAGACTCTTTGCGCCCCAGATGCGAAGCTTATTTACGGTGTCGCCGTTGCCTGAGATGAGAATATCATAAGGCATTGCAAGAACACGTGTATAATCCTTATGAACTGTTTTTAAACCCTTATCGCTCCATATCTCGTCAACATATCCGTCAAAGTACACCTCCTGACTTTCGTCGGGACGCGGAACAAGCCAACCGCCGCCGAGTTCAAGCCAGTTATCAGGAAACTCAATCTGCCAGCCATCCATAATAACCTGCTTAAAGATACCAAATTCATAACGGATAGAAAAGCCTGTTGCGGGATAGTCAAGACCTGTAAGCGCGTCAAGATAGCAGGACGCAAGTCTTCCAAGACCGCCGTTACCGAGGCCCGCATCGGGCTCCATTTCATAAAGTCTTTCAAGGTCGCCGCCGAGCTCACTTACAGCGTTTCTCATATCGTCTTCGAGACCGAGGTTATAAAGATTGTTCTTTAAAGAACGACCGATAAGAAACTCCATGGACATATAGTAAACTCTTTTAGCACCTGCGGCATCTGCACGCTCAACCGACTTTGCACGCTTTTTTTGCAATACTTCACGTGTTATTTCGATTACTGTTTCATACATTTGCCTGTCAGTAGCCTTTTGCGGCTTTACGGCAAATTTCTGCATAAGCTTTTCTTCAATTTTTTGCCTGATTTCCAATTCCTTTTAATTCTCCTCTTTAAATAATGCTTTCATATAAATCAAGATATTTTTTCGCAGATGCCCGCCAGCTGTAATCGCCCGACATTGCGTTCTTGCGTATCTTTGTAAACTGTTTTTTATTATTATATATTTCAAGAGCACGCCAGATAGCGTTTGCCATATCATCGCTGTTGATTGTAACAAAGTTTACACCGTTACCCTCACCCGTTTCACTGTTAAACGGCTGCACGGTATCAGCAAGACCGCCCGTCGCCCTAACAATCGGAATAGTACCGTAGCGAAGCGCGATAAGCTGTGCAAGACCGCACGGTTCAAACTCGGACGGCATAAGGAAAAAGTCGCAGCCTGCATAAATGCGCTGTGCAAGCTCTGCATCAAAGCCGATTACCGCGCGCATTTTATCGGGGTGTTTTGCTGCGATGTCACGTATGCACTGCTCATAGCGCTCATCACCAGAGCCGAGAAGAACAAACTGAACATCCTGTGTGAGCAGCCACTCGAGCTTATCGCAAACAAGGTCAAGCCCCTTCTGATGTGTAAGGCGCGTTACCATACCGATAAGTGCGGGGGTGTTTGTTTTTTCAAGACCGAGCTCGGTCTGAAGCGCGAACTTGTTATGATACTTCAAATTAAGCGATTTTATTGAATAGTTTGTCTTGATACGGCGGTCGGTTTCGGGGTTGAAGACCTCGTCGTCGATGCCGTTTACAATGCCCGACAGTTTATACTCACGGGCACGCAGAATATGCTCAAGACCAAACGAAAAATAGGGGTCAAGAATTTCGTTTGCATATTTTTCCGAAACGGTTGTAACCTTGTTTGAGCACTCGATTGCACCCTTTACAAGATTTATGCAGTCGCCGTAATACAAAAGCGGCTTTGCCTCTTCGCCAAGACCGAAAACGTCACCGAGCACATAAGAATCAAACTTACCCTGAAATTCAATATTATGGATAGTGAACACTGTTTTTATCGAGCCGTAGCCGACGCGCGAGCGGTACTGTGTATCAAGAAGCACCGGTACAAAGGCGGTATGCCAATCGTTACAGTGCAAAACATCGGGGTAAAAGTCGATTGCCGACATCACCTCAAGAACTGCACGCGAAAAGAAAGCAAAACGTTCACCGTCGTCATATTCACCATAAACACGGGGACGGTCAAAATAAAACTCATTATCAATAAGATAGTATATTACATTGCCGCATTTATATTCAAAAATGCCGCAATATTGCCGTCTCCACGAATTATCGATATAAATATGCGTAATATATTTACAGTCGTGACGCTTATCACCGATTATTGAATACATCGGCATAATAACGCGGACATCGTGACCCATGGCACAAAGCGTTTTGGGAAGAGCCCCCGCAACGTCACCGAGTCCGCCCACCTTGACAAGCGGCGCGGCTTCGCCTGCTGCAAAAAGTACTTTCATTGCTGCCTCCTAAATTGTTAAGCCTTTTTCTATAACATACGGATAGTATTTGTCACCGCACAGCTGTTTATCCTCTGATATTTCGCTGTCTTTATCGATTACAACGCATTTGAGATTCGCTCCGCGTTTTATAACGCAGTTTTGCATAATGATGCTATCCTCAATAACAGCGCCCGTTTCAACGGTTACGTTACGGAAAATGATCGAATTTTTTACGGTTCCGTCTATATGACAGCCGTCAGCAATAAGGCTGTTTTCTATTTTTGCGTTATACTGATAGAGAGTGGGCACAGAGTCCTTGGGACGAGTAACGATAGGACGCTCCGGCATAAATATCTGCATGCGGACATCGGAGTCGAGCATCTGCATACTTGTCTCATAGTAGTCCTTGACTGTGCGGATAACACTTGCATAGCCCTTGTGCTCATAGCCGGTTATGTTATAAACAGAAGCACCGCGGACAAGCACATATTTTTCAAAGTTGTAATAGTCGTGTGAGTCGGCTGTGCGGATGATATCAAGAAGCAGATCACGCTTCATAACATAAATGCTGAGCGACACGTTTTTGCTGTCACCATCGGCGTTGCTGAAGGTGACCTCATTTATTCTTGAATTGCCCTCAACGTCAAAAACAAGATCAGCGGTTGAAGTGGAGCTTTGCTTTGAATAAACAGCAGTTATGTCTGCACCGCTTTTAAGATGGCTGTCAAATACATCTTCAAAATCGATATTTGCAACAAGGTTTGCATTGGTTATTACAACGTAATCCTCTTTTATCGCCTTGATATGTATCTGCACAGAGCGCAGAGCATCAAGACGGCCGCGTGCCATAAACGCCTCTGAATTATTCTCGGTTTTGAAAAAGGGTGAAAGGATTCGAAGACCGGAATTGCGATGGTCAAGGTCCC
The DNA here is from genome assembly GCA_045546815.1 of Eubacteriales bacterium. Taxonomy (GTDB): domain Bacteria; phylum Bacillota; class Clostridia; order Oscillospirales; family QAKW01; genus RGIG9041. Next base: position 2,944 of record JAZQDN010000082.1, on the reverse strand, counting down.
AGTATCTGCCGCCTTCAAGATGGTCCTCAAGCGACGCATAGTTTTTCTTGGTAATAACTGCAACGTTTGAAACGTTTGCATTAACGAGTGATGAAAGAACGAAGTCTACCGTGCGGAATCTGCCTGCAAAGGGAATTGACGCGTGGGTGCGCACCCTTGTAAGCTCATTTACTGTATCTTCGTAGGTGTCTGAAAAAACGATAGCTGAAAACATATTACTCATTGTACTTCCACTCCTATCTGCCGCTGTACGGCTCAATCATTTCATTGGGCTTTACTACCTGGCCCGCTTTAACAACAGCGCCTCTGCCGATAACAGCAATGCCCCAATCGTCCGGATTGATATAGTACTCGGGTGACGCGCCGATAACGGCACCGTCCTCGATAATAACATCATCTGCAATAATAGCGTATTTTATGTCAACGTTTTTGCCGATTTTTGTATTGGACATTACAACTGACGAATTAAGCTTTGAGTCCTTACCGACGGTAACACCCGAAAACAGCACGCTGTACCACAGCTTACCCTCGATATTACAGTTTTCTGTAACCATACTCTCGATTATCTCGGCATCCTTACCGATATACTGCGGCACCATCGCCTCTGTTCTTGAATAAATTTTCCAATCGGGGTCGGAAAGGTTTAAGGGGATACGCGGATTGAGAAGGTCCATATTAGCGTCCCAGAAGCTGTCGATCGTACCGACATCCTTCCAATAGCCGTCAAAAGTATACGCCATCATTTTTTCGCCGTTTTGTATCATTGTAGGCAAAATATTTGCACCAAAGTCGTTTTTACTGTTGGGGTCTGCCTCATCCTCAACAAGATACTGCTTGAGTTTTTCCCAAGTGAAGATATAAATACCCATTGATGCATTATTACATTTAGGATGCTTGGGCTTTTCCTCAAACTCGTAAATCTGACCGTCATCCCTTGTATTCATTATACCAAAGCGCGACGCCTCTTCAATCGGCACAGGAAGTGCGGCAACAGTGCAGGCGGCATTATTTGCCTTATGATATTCAAACATTTTTGAATAATCCATTTTATAAATATGGTCACCCGAAAGCACAAGAACATACTCGGGATTATATTTTTCGATAAACTGGATATTCTGATAAACTGCGTTTGCCGTACCCTTGTACCACTCACCTGTTTTTGATTTTACATACGGAGGGAGAATATGAACACCGCCGTTTATACGGTTCAAATCCCACGGCATACCGTTACCGATATAGTTGTTGAGTTCAAGCGGCTGATACTGTGTCAGCACACCGACAGTATCAATTCCCGAATTGATACAGTTTGACAGAGTGAAATCGATAATACGATACTTTCCGCCAAAGGGGATTGCGGGTTTTGCAGTGTCCTTTGTAAGAACGTGCAAGCGCGAGCCCTGACCGCCCGCAAGAAGCATTGCGATAATTTCTTTGTTTTTTCTGTACATTTAAAACCCTCCATTTTTATTTTTTAACTATTATATAACAAATTATTCATTTACATATTTATACTTTTATATTATACTATATATAATATAATTAATCAATATTAATTTTAAAGGTCTATTATGATAAAATTCGACAGTTACGATTTAAAATACAAAAAGCCCTTCGGTGCCGTTAAAACCGACAGTAAGACGGAGTTTACCGTGCTTGTGGCGTGTGAAATTCAGGCAGAGCATGTAAACCTCGTTGTACGCGAGAAAAAAAGCATCACCTTTAAGCTTACAAAAACAGGTGTGCAGGACGGCTACGACGTTTTTAAATCAGATGCTGTGTTTAAAGGTGCAGGGCTTTACAGATACAGATTTGAAATTGTAAAGAGCACGGGAATTATGCTGTTTACAGGCACACCTGACGGACACAGAGCTGTTATAGGCGACTGGCTGCCCGAATGGTATCTGTTTGTATATGACAAGGGTTTTTACACAAGCAATATTCCGAGCGGGGCTATAATGTATCAGATCTTTCCCGACAGATTTTTTAAAGCTGACGGTGTTGATATAAGCGGTGCTAAAAACGAGCGAATAATACACAGCGACTGGAATGAACGACCGCTTTGCGTTTACGACAGCGAAAGCTACAAGTGCAACGACTTTTTTATGGGAAATCTGCGCGGCATTGAGCAAAAGCTTGATTATATCAAGTCGCTCGGTGTTACGCATATTTATCTCAATCCGATCTTTGAAAGCGCACAAAATCACAGATATTGCACATCGGACTACTTTAATATCGACCCGTACCTCGGAACAGTTGATGATTTTATAAGTTTATGCAGTGCGGCGCACAAGTATGACATAAAAATTATAATCGACGGTGTTTTTTCGCACACCGGTGATGACAGCATTTATTTTAACAGATATAAAAATTATGGTTGTGGCGGAGCATATAACGACAAAAATTCACCTTACTTTTCGTGGTATAATTTTAAAAGCTATCCTGACGAGTATGACTGTTGGTGGGGATTTGTAACACTTCCTAACGTAAATGAAACGGACAGCAGCTATCTTGAATATATAACGGGAGAAAACGGCGTACTCACCTTCTGGCAAAAGCTTGGTGCTGACGGATTTCGTCTTGACGTTGCGGACGAGCTGCCCGATGAGTTTTTAGAAAAGCTCAGAAAAAGGGTCAAAACCAACAATAAGGACGCGCTGATTATCGGCGAGGTGTGGGAAAACGCCGTCACAAAGCACAGCTACGGTGCACAGCGAAAGTTTTTGCAGGGCGGGCAGTGCGACAGTGTTATGAATTATCCGTTTTTAAATGCAATAACCGACTATGTCATAAGCGGAAAGGCAGAGAACTTTTACAAGACCGTAATGGAAATTACGGATATGTATCCCGCGCCTGCAATAAACTGTCTTATGAACAGTATATCGACGCACGACACGTCACGCGCAATAAATCGGCTTGGAGTTATGCGCGCACCCGAAAAGCAGTA
>JAZQDN010000081.1:0-9483 GCA_045546815.1 Eubacteriales bacterium | reverse complement strand
CATGGCTACGATCCGACTTCTCCCCTACCTTGAGTGATGTTGTCTGTGCATTTAAATCATTAACATCACGTCAATGTCGCCAACGCTTTGGAATAGAACAAATCTTTCAGCGTTCGTTTGCTGAGCATATTGTCAGGGATGACGCTGACTATAAAACAAGACTGAATTATATTTTACAGAACCCTGTGCGGTGGTATTACAATAAAAAATGACCTCAATCGAGGTCATTTTTTTGTGAAAGTATCTCTAAAAATTCTTCCATTCTGTCAATGGGCAGCTTGCCGTCAGGTCTTAATGTGATGTACGGCCGCTCACCCGGTGTAAACATCATATTTTTTCCAAAGCGTGCGTGTACATGCTCAACGCAATCGGGCGTCAGCGCACTGAAATAAAACACGATGTTGTCCGTTCTTTGCTTTATGTCGCTTATGTGCATCTTTCTTGCCATATTGCGTATAAGCGATATCCGCATAAGATTGATGACGCACTCGGGCGGCTTTTTAAACCTGTCGCACAGCTCGTCGTAGCAATCGTTAAAGCCGTCGCGGTCCTTGATCGCCGCAATGCGCTTGTAAATGTCAATTCGTGTGCGCTCCGACGCTATATAAGTCTTTGGAATGTACGCACTGACCGATATATCCACCGTGCAGTCGCTCTTGATTTCGGGCGCCTTGCCCTGCTCGGCAAGTATCACGTTTTTGAGTATCTCCATATAGGTATCATACCCAACCGCGCTCATATTACCGTGCTGCCGCTCGCCAAGCAGACTGCCCGCACCGCGTATCTCGAGGTCGCGCATGGCAATCTTAAGCCCCGCGCCAAACTCGGTAAACTCCTTTATGGTGGTCAGTCGCTTTGCCGCGATCTCCGATGGGTTTTTGTCCTTTTTGTAGGTGAGATACGCATACGCCCTGCGGCTGCTTCTGCCAACTCGTCCGCGTATCTGGTGCAGCTGTGCAAGCCCCATTCTGTCGGCATCCTCAATAATCAGCGTGTTTGCAAACGAAACGTCAATGCCCGTTTCAATAATGGTAGTGCACAGCAAAATATCCGCCTTGTGAGAGGTCACCGCCTCCCACGCGTTTTCGATTTCGGTTGCGCTCATCTTTCCGTGAGCAATAACGATTCTCGCCTCGGGTATCGCCTCGAGTATCCGTGTTGCAACGCTGTCGAGCGCCTGCGTGTCGTTTTTGAGATAAAACACACAGCCGTTTCTGCGCATCTCGCGCAGTATCGCCTGCGTTACAATGTCAAAGCTGTATTCAAGCACATATGTCATAACAGGCAGTCTGTCAGACGGCATCTCCTCAATTATAGATATATCGCGTATGCCCGACATCGCCATATTAAGCGTGCGCGGTATCGGTGTTGCGCTCATTGTCAAAACGTCAACCCCGATTGCCATTTCCTTTATCTTTTCCTTGTGCTTTACGCCAAAGCGCTGCTCCTCGTCAACAATCAAAAGTCCGAGGTCCTTAAACTTTATATCCTTTTGTAACAGCCTGTGCGTGCCGATAACGATGTCGATCTCGCCCTGCGTTATCGCGTTTGCCGTCTTTGTCAGCTCCGCTTTTGACTTAAAGCGCGACATAAGCCCGATTTTTATCGGATATCCGCGAAATCTCTCTAAAACCGTGTTAAAGTGCTGTGCCGCAAGGATAGTCGTCGGCACAAGTATCGCCACCTGCTTGCCGTCCATAACCGCCTTGAATGCCGCGCGAAGTGCAACCTCCGTCTTGCCGACACCCACGTCACCGCAAAGGAGCCTATCCATCGGGTGCGGGCTTTCCATATCCGCCTTTATCTCGCGTGTGCACTGTATCTGGTCGTCCGTCTCGTCATACTCAAAGCGGTCCTCAAACTCGCGTTGCCAGTCGGTGTCGGGCGAGTACGCAAATCCCTTTGCGTCCAGCCGCTTTGCATATAGCTCAATAAGCTCGCGCGCGAGCACCTGCGACTCGTTTTTGACCTTCGCCTTTGCCTTTTCCCACGCTCCGCTGCCAAGACGTGTAAGCTTGACCTTTGCGGTGTCGCCGCCGATGTATTTTGAAATGAGGTCGAGCTGGGGGCAGGGGACATACAGCGTGTCGCCCTTGTCGTAGCCGATCACAATATAGTCCTTTGTGACGCCCGATACCTCCATCTGCTTTATACCGCGGTAAACGCCGATGCCGTGCGAGGTGTGTACAACGAGGTCACCGACTGAAATATCGTCAAAGCTCTTTATCTTTTCGCCGTCAGGGTGTCTGCGTCTGCGCTTTTGCGGTGCGCGCTTTGCCGCACCGTCTGCCATAAGCAGCAGCCTTGCATCTTCAAATACCGCGTTGATTGCAATATCACTCTGTAAGACCTCTACCTTGCCCGACAGCTCCATCGCGTCAACCGCCTGCTTTACCGCGTCCGCTCTTTTGCTGTCCTTTGCAGTGAGCACGCACCTGTAGCCCTTTTGTAAATAATGCTCAAGGTCGTCCTTTGACATCTCGCCCTTGTACTCGGGGGCGGTCGCCGTAACTATTTTGACGTCGGTGAGCGCCGACAGCTTCATCGACGCGCTCGGTGCAAGGAGCGAGAATAAATACGTATCCTTTGTGAGACGCTCACACAGCTCGTCATAGCCAAGATAAAACTGACCGTTTGCAATAAACGTGCCGTGTGACATACACTGCTTTACGTTTTGCTCAAACTGCCACTCTATAAACTCGCATCTGCTCTTTAACCCCGAAAACTCGCACACAAAGGTGAGCGCGTCGGGAATATAGTCAGCAAGCGTAAAAATCTTCGGGTAGATGAGCGGGATATACTTGTCAGTCGCAATGCGCCTTCCGTTTTTAAGCGCCTCAATATCGCGCTCGATGTCGGGGTGTGGCTTTTGCGCCTGCAAAAGCTCTGAAAGTGTGCTGTCCGAGGTGTAAGCCGATGCGTTTATCGGCGTAATCTTTATGTTGTCGCAGGGGTCTGTGCGTCGCTGTGAAATAATGTCAAAATAGCTTAACCGCTCAATTTCGGTGTCAAAAAACTCGCATCGTACCGGCGCGTCACTGCCCGGCACAAAAATATCGACAATGTCGCCGCGTCGCGAAAACGAGCCCTCGCCCTCGACCATATCAAACATCGAGTAGCCCATTTTTGTCAGCGTGTCGCAAAGCGTGTCAAGCTCAACCGTCTTTCCCACCGCGAGCAAAAGCGACGAAAGCGCACCCGATTTCGGCTCAGGCAGCGGCATACACAACGCGTCCGCCGTTGCGATAACAACGTCAAAGTCGCCGTCGTTTATTTTACAAAGTGCCGCGTTCAGACTGCCGCCCGATACCGAAGAAGACGAGTCAAAGTTAAACTCAAAGTCATATATTATCGGCTGCGGACGTTTAAAAAGCGCAGCAAAAAGAGAGGATATTTCACCTATGTCGCAGGTGGCATCTACAACAAATATCCCCTTTTTATTAAATTTTTTTGCAAGCAAAAAGGCGCATATCGCCGCGGCGGTGCTGTCCGCCCCGTAAAGAGCGTTCGGGTATTGTGCAGGCGGCGGCAGGTTGGTTGCCTTTACTTGCGTGTACAGGTCAAAATCAGCCATTATACTTATTTCTCGCTTTGTCAAGCTGCCCGTCAAAAAGTAACTCGCAAATGTCGCCCGTCTTTTTTGCGGCAGCGTCAATCAGCTTAATATCGTCGTCAGAAAACTTTCCGAGCACCCAGTCCTTGAGGTCGTAGTCGGGGTGCGGCTTTTTGCCGACGCCGATTTTAATGCGTAAAAACTGTTCGCTGTTCAGGTTTTTGATAATATCCCAAATGCCGTTGTGCCCGCCGTCAGAGCCTTTTGGTCGGATGCGGATTTTGCCGACATCGAGCGATACGTCATCATATATTATAATTATATTTTCGATCGGTATTTTATAAAACCGCATAATTTCGGATATCGCGGTGCCCGAAAGATTCATAAACGTCTGCGGCTTTGCGATGTAGAGCTCGCCGCGCTCTGTCTGTGCCTTGTATAAAAGCGCGTTTGCCTTGCAGCGTACTTCGCCCGCCTTATAATGATCAATGAGCGAATCAGCGCATATAAACCCTGCGTTGTGCCGCGTTTTTTCATATTCTCTGCCGGGGTTACCGAGCCCTGCAATAAGATATTTTTCTTTTCCTTTAAACAGCATAAATTATTCTCCATTCAAAAAGCGCAGACCTTAGTCTACGCTTTAAGATATTAACATATTAAAAAATGTTTGTCAATTAATTATACTTAGGAAGCCATGTTCCGTGTGTTTCAATAAGGTCGTCGCACATTTTAATAATTGTGTCAATGTCGAGCTCACTGCCTGTGTGCGGGTCAAGCATTGCCGCCTGATAGATGTGCTCCTTCTTTTTGGTTGCGTGCGCTTCGATTGTGAGCAGCTGAACGTTAATGTTTGTCATATTCATTGCGGCGCACTGAACGGGAAGACGACCTACGTGTGTGGGGTGAACACCCTGACCGTCAACAAGACAGGGAACCTCAACGCACGCATCTGCGGGCAGGTTGGTAATAAGCCCGTTGTTAAGCACGTTACCGCCGATCTTGTACGGTGTGTCAGTGACGATCGCCTCCATAATATGCGATGCATACTCGTGTGTTCGTTCACGCTTTTCGGCAATACCCTCAGCCTTGATTTTTTCAAACTCCTCTTTCCAGCGCTCGATCTGGTTTACACAGCGTCTTGGATACTCGTCAAGCGGAATATTATATTTTTCAATAAGCTCGGGGTACTTTGACTTGATGTAGAACATATTGTATTCTGCGTTGTGCTCACTCGACTCTGTGCAGTAGTAGCCAAACTTGTCAATGTAGTCAAAGCGCACCTTGTCCTTGAATTCGGGGTCATCCATCTTTGCCTTTGCGCGCTCTTTTATAATCGGGTAGAGGTCGCGTCCGTCCTTGTCCTTACACTCAAGCAGCCATGCCATGTGGTTGATGCCCGCGATAAGCTCTTTGCCGCCTTCATAATAATCGAGCATATCGAGCTTTTTGAGAAGACTTTTGCGGCATGCCTGAACCGAGTGGCAAAGACCGACAGTTTTTACGTTTGTGTATCTTTGCATATAACCTGAAAGCATCGCCATCGGGTTTGTGTAGTTCATAAACAGCGCGTCGGGGCACACCTCCTCCATATCGCGTGCAAAATCGTCAAGCACGGGAAGTGTACGCAGTGTGCGCATAATACCGCCGATGCCGAGCGTGTCGGCAATTGTTTGTCTGAGACCGTATTTTTTGGGTATTTCAAAGTCGGTTATCGTGCACGGATCGTAAAGCCCTACCTGAATAGCGTTTATAACAAAGGCTGCGCCGCGAAGCGCTTCTTTTCTGTTTTCAACACCGAGATACGTTGTGATTTTAGCGTATCCACCCATCGTTTTATTAATAGCGTCAAGGATTATCTTGCTCTCCTCAAGACGCTTTGAGTCAATATCATAAAGTGCAAACTCGCTCTCGCGCAAAGCCTCCGAACACATACAGTCGCCTATAACGTTGCGTGCAAAAACGGTGCTGCCCGCACCCATAAATGTAATTTTCATAAAAATCATCTCCTTTTTTTATAATTTAACATATACAAATGTGTTTGTATATGATATAATTGTTGTAAATACATATAAAAATGTTGTTTTTGGAGAAAAATAATGCCTGACATACGCTTTAAAACCTACGGTGAGCAAAACTGTGCCGACGGACACTCCTGGGGTCCCGGTGTACAGCCCAACTTTGTGCTGCAGTATGTTGTAAAGGGCAGGGGCTTTTTCGAGTCGGGCGGCAAGCGCTATGAGCTTTTAGCGGGTCAGTGCTTTTTTATCGAGGCGGGGAGTCCTGTTTATTACTACCCCGATATGCGCGACCCGTGGGTGTACCGCTGGGTGTCCTTTTACGGCGCAGACGCACGGCAAACGCTGTCAATGACAGCTCTTTTTGAAGCTCCTGTCACCCCGCCGCTTGAGCTTTGCGATATTTTTGATGCTTTTTCAAAGGACGCTGTAAACCCTGCCGTGCGAATAAAAAACGAAGGTCTTTTGTACCTTCTTTTATCAAAAATAATCACAGCCTATCCCGCGCCGAGCCTTAAGACAGAGCCCGACTATCTGCATATTGCAAAAAAATATATCAGCGCCAACCTGCACCGAAGCGACTTTAACGTGTCTGCGCTTGCAAGCGCCATCGGTGTTGAGCGCTCTTATCTTTTCAGACTGTTCAAGGCGGGTGAGGGCGTGTCGGTAATTGACTATATCGTCTCCGCCCGCCTTGAGTCCGCCCGCGCAATGCTGGATGGCGGCATCACGCAGATAAAGGTGGTTGCCGCCTCCTGCGGCTATGACAACCCGCTTTACTTTTCAAACGCATTCAAAAAACGCTTCGGTATGTCACCGAAGCACTATATGGAGGGAAAATAAATGGATCTGTTAAAGCTTGTAAACGAAAAAAAGGTGCTCATTGTTGCCCATCGCGGCACAGCCGGCGGTAATATTCCCTGTAACTCGGCGGCAGCGTATAAAGCGGCACTCAGAATGGGCGCTGATATTATCGAAACAGATGTCGAAATGTCACAGGACGGAAAGCTTTTTATTCTGCATCCGGGTATGGAAAGCGTGCACCTTCGCCAGCTTGACCGCATTACAAAACAACCGTCGTCGTTTGTTGAACAGTTAAAGCTGTCAAACTGGGACCTCACCGCCACACAGTACCCCATCTTATATTTAGAAGACGCACTTAAAATGCTAAAGGGCAAATGCCTTATAAACCTCGACAAATTCTGGAATCACCCCAAGGAGATATCGGAAGTTATCCGAAAGCTCGATATGCAGGACCGGATTATTGTAAAAACCGCTAACAAGCCCGAATACCTTGATGCTGTCGAAAAATATGCGCCCGACATCCCGTTTATGACGATAGCAAGAGACGTTGACACCACTCACAAGGAGCTGTTAAAGCGTAATATAAACTACGTCGGCACCGAGGTGCTGTTTGATAGTGAGGATGCGCCCGTTGCGTCAAAGGAATATATTGATATGATGCATAGCGACGGAAAGATCGTGTGGGTAAACTCAATTGTGTATAACTATAAATCGGTGCTGTCAGCAGGTCATACTGACGATATTTCAATGACCGAGGACGAGGAGCTTGGCTGGGGCTGGCTTGCCGACCGCGGCTTTGACCTTATTCAGACCGACTTTGTGTACCAGTGCCGCGCCTTCCTTGAAAGGACAGGACGAAGATATAAATAATTTTACTTATAATCAAGCCTGCGCTGTATCTCCTTTGTACCGCTAATGAGTATACGGCACAGGCTTTTTTTGTGCTCCTCGCTTTTTATAAAATCAGAAAATCCTATAGATCCCACGCACTCCATATCCCTGAATATGCCTATAAGATAACGCAGCTTCTCGACCAGCTTACACGCTGTGCGATCGTAAGTGCCTTTTATCTCACAGGCCACTGGAAAAAGAAGATATATAAAAAAAGGGGGGGTAGAATCAAACGATTCTACCCTTTAATATTTAGTTGATTTCCAAGAAATAATCGGTTGCAGAAATAGCTCCTGTTTCAGTGTTCTCAAGAGATACCGTCACATATATTACCCAATCTCCCGCGCTGCACTGAATATTTGATGAATCAACAGTATAATTCCACTCTTCGATGTTTTCATAGGTTGTTTTCAGCTGTTCATATACTATTTTGTTAATATCTTCTTTGGATATATTGTTAACTTTATCTGTGTCGAGGGCTTTAAATGCATACAGATCCCGTATCCAACATTCTTTTATTTCGCCGGTTTTGTATACTTGTATAACACACGATTCTCCGTTAAGGCAATTGTCTTTACCGTATTGTTTGGAAAACGAGAAAAAATATATTGGGGTCATAATCGGTGTCATTTCTTTTTCAATGCACAACACATAATTATCAAAATCGTTTACAAACACTTCTTTTGCATAATCTTTGGCAATTTGCAGAGCCTGCTGTTGTGTTATTTCCGGTGCGCTTTTATCCGGCTCAAGTGAAGATCTGAAGCCCACAAATCCGTCGTTTTCATAAAACATATATATATTTCCGACATCATCTGTGTAGTTGTATTGAAACCAACTTTTGCATACCTGTACTTTTTCCTTAAAGGTGAGGTTTGCTTCTTTTTCATTATAAGAAAAAACTTTGGTTGATGTAGCCGCTGAATCGTCTATTTTTATATCCTGTTCAAAAAGTATTTCAGAATGCTTTTGCGTAGCATCAGACAGAGAATTTTGGGCAATTGTTTTGTCATTTTTCTGTTCTTGTTCAGTTTCTTGTGCATCATCTGCATTGTTTAAGGAATTGCTTGAACCTTCGGTTACTTGCTCAGTAACGGCTTGAGCAATTTCCTCGTCGCCCTGCGTCTTTACCTTGCAAGAACAAACCGACAAAAGCATTATTGCGACTAAAAAATATATTAAAGCTTTTTTCATACTTAAACCTCCTTTTCACTTATATATGTAACGACAAGGCAAAAATGTTTCACATTTAAGAAAAAACTTAAAAAAAGGGTAGAATCAAACGATTCTACCCTTTTTGGTTTTAGTAATTAATATCAAAGCAGTAAGATGCTTTGGCTTCGGTCATTGATTGCTTGTATGTTAGTGTCAGGTTGGCAAATATTACCCATTTATTTCTGGCGTATTGAATGGGAATCGAATCTATAACAACGTCTCTTTCTTCCATATTCTTATAGTCTCTTGCCAAAAGCGGCTCTACTGCTTTTTCAATATCTTGCTTGGTAATTCCCGCCACAATTGAAGCGTTGAAATCTTTAAACGCATACAAATCTCTTATGTAGCATCTTTTGATTTGCCCGTTTCTGTAAACTTCAACCAAACAGTTTTCGCCTGTAAGGCAATTATCAGAACCATATTTTTTTAAAAAACGGAACACATATTCCGGACCCATAAAATCAATAGTTGATGATTTTAATAAAACATAATCATCAAACTCATCACCGAACAGCTTTGAAGCATAATTCTTTGCAATTTGAACAGCCTGACTCTCGTCAACGGTTGTAGGCACACTTCTTTCGGGAGATATCGGGTTATAAATTCCTACAAATCCGTCATCTTCGTGAAACATATATACTACACCTGTGCTGTCAACATAATCGTATTGATACCAGCTGTTGCAGATATTCCTTTTTTCTGAGAAAGTGAGTTTTATTTCTTTTCCGTCCAAAGTTATGGTTCTGCTTGTTGATGTAGGATCTCCTTTTTCTGATTTCAAATCAATCTTTTCAAAATGATTATCGGTGTTTTCGGTAAGCGTAACCTGTTTTGGAGCTGTTTCAAGCGTTTGCTTTTCTTCGCTTTGTTCAGTGCTCTCTTGTTTTGTTTGTACCCCGCTGTCTGCCGCAACATTTGCAATTTCTTCACTTTGTGGCTTTACCTTGCAAGAACAAACCGACAAAAGCATTATTGTAATTAAAAAATATATTAAAGCTTTTTTCA
>JAZQDN010000080.1:0-5135 GCA_045546815.1 Eubacteriales bacterium | reverse complement strand
CCACTATATTTCATTGTAAATGGTGACTATAATCTCGATGGGCTTAACGATAAAGAATATTCAATTATGTACAAGGAGCGTAAAATATCAAGCAGATATGGCGGACATTTTAATGACACCATTATTGATATGTTGACGCTTACCGCTACAGGTACAGGAAAACGCTTAAAGCACTGCTTTTGCAATTATGATTGGGAAGACCAGATAATAGAACTTCACATACAAACTAGTAATATTGATTTGAAAGAGTTAGAGTTGACTGTTGCTTTTAAAAATTCGTCTATGGCAAATCGCGCTTGTTTCTATTTATATGATACCGATGGGTTGTTACTTGAACAAAAAATCAATAATGACGGTACAGTTTCAATTATTTTTGACGAAGAAATTTGTCAGAGCTGGCAAAGAAATGCAAACGGAAATACAATTGAACTCCCTATCAGATATGTCGTTTATTAAAAATCTGCCAATGGCAGATTTTTTACTGTTATAAAATATTTTTACTATTGCACAAATTCTCATTATATATTAATATTAAATTATATTTTTAAAAAAGCAGGTGAGAGAAATGTATGAATTATGGGCAAAGATTAAAGAAGCATTGATTTCTGCGCTTCCTATAACCCTTATTGTTTATCTTGTATCGTTGCTTCCCGGCTTTTCCTTCACCAGCACAGAATTAATTAGTTTTACTGTTGGCGCAGTTCTTCTTGTTTTGGGTATCGGTCTTTTCAATCTCGGTGCAGATATAGCAATGACGCCAATGGGTGTCCATGTCGGATCAGGTCTTTCGCGCCAAAAAAGAATAGGACTTTTACTTACCGTTTGTTTTGCACTTGGTATGTTAATTACAATTGCGGAGCCCGATTTACAAGTTCTTGCTAATCAAGTCAGTTCCGTAATGAACGGAAAGCTCTTGGTATACGTTGTCGGTTTTGGAGTCGGCGCTTTCTTGATTGTAGCAATCTTACGTATTATTTTTAAACGACGCCTTTCTATTATTCTTATGCTTTTTTATATGTTGCTTTTTGCGCTGGCACTGCTCCTCGCTGTCAACGAAAACCTCGATTTACTTCCAATGGCATTTGATTCGGGTGGAGTTACGACAGGACCCATAACCGTTCCTTTTATTATGGCACTCGGCGTTGGTATTTCAAGTGTACTCGGCGACCGAAAAAGTCAGGAAAACAGCTTTGGACTCGTTTCACTTTGTTCTATCGGACCAATTCTCGCTGTGCTTGTGCTGGGAATATTTGCAAAAAGTGATTTAAGTTATACAGTAAATTACGGATCTGTTAAAGATAATGTTCTGTTTGCATATTTTGAAAACGCACTTCACGTTGCAAAGGAAGTGGCAATTGCTCTGGGAATGATTGTAGCATTCTTTTTGATTTGTCAGTTTTTCTTTTTAAGACTTAATAAAAAGCAACTCTTGAAAATAGGCGTAGGTGTTGGCTTTACCTATTTTGGACTGATTTTATTCTTAACCGGTGTTAATGTCGGATATATGCCAATAGGTTACAAAATGGGGTTGCAAATGTCTTCTCTCCACCCTGCCCTTCTTGTATGTCTTGGTCTTATAATGGGAGTGCTCGTTGTTCTTGCAGAACCGGCAATCCACGTTCTTAATTCACAGGTTGAAGATGTAACGGGTGGCTCTGTTAACAAAAAATCTATGATGATTGGCCTTTGCGCCGGTGTCGGTGCCGCGATCGCTTTAAGCGTTATAAGAATAATCTTTGACTTTTCTTTGGTTTATTATATTATTCCCGGCTATTTTATTTCACTTGCACTGTCGCTTTTTGTCCCACCAGTTTATACGGCAATCGCCTTTGACTCGGGCGGAGTTGCCAGCGGACCGATGACGTCAGGCTTCATTTTACCTTTTGCAATCGGCGTTTGCGTTTCTTTGCAAGGAGAAAAGGCAGTTTTGCGTGACGGATTCGGTGTGGTTGCTCTTGTCGCGATGGCTCCTCTTATCACCATTCAGCTACTTGGTTTTAAGGCAATAGTTTCTAATAAAATAAAAGAAAAACGTGCAATGAAACGAATCTTACAAGCCGACGATGAGCATATTATCAATTTTATGTAAGGAGGTAAAGCTATGGCAAACACAATAAATGAATCAGCAATTAAAAAGCTAAAGCTTATTATTACCGTTGTCGACCGTTCAAAAGCCGAGTTTTACCTTGATGTTTTCAGCCAGTTTGAAGTAAATTTTCAAATGATAACAGGCGGAAAAGGAACGGCAAACTCTGAAATTGTTGAGATGCTTGGACTTAACATTCACAAAGCTGTCATTTTAAGTGTTGTTCGTGAGGATATGGTTGACCCGATCATGAAATCTCTCGAGGACAAATTTGAGACAATAAGAAACGGTAAAGGAATTGCAATTGCCGTACCGCTATCAAGTGTTATCGGAGTAAATATGTACCAGTTTTTGAGTAACAACAAGCAAGGTAAGGAGAATTAACTATGACAACAAATAATCATGAAGTTATTTTTGCTATTGTAAATACAGGTTACGCCGAAGATGCTATGCATATCGCCCGTGAACAAGGTGCACGCGGCGGTACAATCATAAGCGGACGTGGAGTAGCCAAGGAAAAAGAAGCTGCTTTTTTCGGGATTACAATTCACGCCGAAAAAGAAATCCTTATGCTTGTTGTTGAAAAAGATATACGCGATCAAGTTCTGCATGCTCTTTACAAGGAAATGGGTATGCAACAAAAAGCGCAGGGTATTGTATTTTCCTTGCCTGTATCTGATGTTGCAGGTCTTGTTCAGGCTCCTGAACAAAAAGATAATAATTAATTATGAAAATAACGTTAAATGAACTAAAGCGATTATTCAGCACAGAATCTGACGGTGATTTTTGCATAGAAATTCTTTTTTCGCTTTCCGAACAGAAAGATTTTAAAGAATGTTGGATGGGAAAATCAACCAATTTTAAAAAGCCATATTGGTTCGGCTTGTCTCCTGACAGTAAATCAAAATACGATTTTGAAAGTTTTGATCAGATGTTAAAAGCACCTGTTTTCGATGATAAATGTCTACAGGAAGTTGCAGAAGCTATAAACATCATAGAAATTGATGGCTGTGAGCCGGAGCAAAGGCTTTTATACTACACAGAAAGCGAGAATAAACTATGAAAGTCCTATCAATTGGAAACAGTTTTTCACAGGATGCACACAAATGGTTACATACACTGGCAAATCAGAATGGCTTTGATGTTCAGACAACCAACCTTTACATTGGCGGATGCAGTCTTAAAACGCATTGGGAGAACATCGTTGAAGACAACTCGTACTACGACCTTGAAATAAACGGCGGTCAATCAATCGCAAAAATCAGTATTGACAGTGCTTTGAAACGTGATAAATACGATATAATAACACTTCAGCAAAGAAGCGGATTAAGCGGTATGTGGGAAAGCTACACTCCGTATTTATCAAATATTGCCATTGTCGTAAGAGAGCTACAGCCTGATGCAAAGCTTTATTTCCATGAAACGTGGGCATACGAAAGCGATTCGACCCACGCTGATTTTGTCAATTATAATAACAACCAAGCAGAAATGTATAAGAGAATAATTGACGCATCAATTAAAGCAGCTGACGAAATCGATGCCGAAATTATTCCAACCGGCGCTGTAATCCAAAAACTTCGAAGCACAGTAAGCGAGTTTGACTACAAAAATGGCGGAATTTCGCTTTGCCGTGACGGCTTTCACCTCAGCTATGATTATGGAAGATATGCAGCTGCTGCAACATGGTTAAGAGCAATTTGTCAAAGAAATATTTCGGCATTTTCTTTAGAAGACTTTAATTTAGAGTTATTACAAAAAATCATAAGGATTTCAAATTCAGTAAGATAAGTATCCAAAAAAATTCAAAAAGCTACAACATAAAATAAAAAATGATGGTATACACTTTTTTGTTTACCATCATTTTATTATTTAACAATTAAGAGGTCTTTTGGTTTGTTTTTTTAAAGACAATTGCACATCTTGACGGCAAATAGGTTTTAAAGCCAATGCGCTTATCGGGCAACTGTTCAGTAAAATATTCATACTTTTCATCAACTCTGTTATGACCGCCAAAAATCCCGTTGTCAGTTGATAAAACAGCTTTGTATATACCCTTTTTCGCAACAGGAACAAAATAACCCTCAAAAGAAGTATGGGGATTAAAATTAAATACAAATAAAAGATTTCCTTTGGTAAAAGAGATGATCTTATCATTATTATGAATTAGTTGGCATGAGGGTGTTTTTTGTAAAATCTTTTCTTTTTTAACAAGTGCAATCATCGCTTTATCAAATTCATTCAATTCACAATATCGAAGATCATTGTTATCGACAAGGCTCCATTGTCTGCGACAATAATGATAACTCCAACCGTTGCCCTCGCGTGGGAAATCAATCCATTCAGGATGACCGAATTCATTCCCCATAAAATTAAGATATCCCTCTCCTGCAACAGATGCCGTAAGCAATCTTAACATTTTATGAAGTGCTATTCCCCTGTCAACAACAAGGTTGCCGCCAAACTTATTCATTCCGTAATACATATCAGCATCACACAACCTGAAAATCAGTGTCTTATCACCAACAAGAGCCTGATCATGCGATTCAGTGTATCCGATATTCTTTTCTTGAGGTCGACGGGTCGTAAGCTCATACCATATTTTATCCAGATCCCAGTCTTCATCCTTATATTCTTTAATAAGTTTGATCCACATATCAGGAACACCCATAGATAACCTGTAATCAAAGCCGATTCCGCCATCTTTTATAGGGATACACATACCGGGCATACCCGACATATCTTCAGCAACAGTAATTGCATTTTGATTCAACTCATGAATCAATTCATTCGCAAGCTGCAGATATGTTACAGCTTCTGTATCTGTATTCATTGAAAAATACATGCTGTAATTTGTAAAGGCAGAACCAAGACCGTGGTCGTGATATAACATAGAAGTGACCCCGTCAAATCTGAAACCATCAAAATGAAACGTTTCCATCCAGTATTTCAGATTTGACAGTAAAAAATGCAACACTTCATTTTTGCCGTAGTTAAAAAGCTTTGTACCCCAAGCAGAGAAGTCGGAGGCCAAGCGGGCTTAGGAAGACAA
>JAZQDN010000079.1:0-6160 GCA_045546815.1 Eubacteriales bacterium | reverse complement strand
TCCTGTTCCGGACGGTGATACGGGTACAAATATGTCGCTCACAATTTCTGCGGCGGCAAAAGCGGTCCGCACAGTATCAGATAAGACTGTCGGTGAAACGTCAGCACTTGTCGCTTCGGCTCTGTTAAAGGGCGCGCGCGGTAACAGCGGCGTTATCCTTTCACTTCTTTTCAGAGGTATTTCAAAGGGTCTTGCCGGTCTTGAGACTGCCGACGGTAAAGCGCTTGCAAAAGCATTTGATGCCGGTGTTAAAGCAGCGTACGGCGCTGTTATGAAGCCCACAGAAGGTACGATTTTAACTGTTGCGCGTGTTGCGGCAGAGAATACAAGAATGTTTGTTGACAGAAAGCGCTCTGCCAAGGAAACGTTTGAGTTCTACCTTGCCGAAGCGCAAAAAACACTTGATAAAACACCCGAAATGCTCCCTGTTTTAAAACAGGCAAATGTTGTCGATGCGGGCGGTAAGGGTCTTACTACAATCCTTGAGGGTATGCTTGCCGCACTTAACGGTAACGCAATCGAGGCAGGTGCTGCTGTAGCAGATGAGGTTCCTGCAGACTTTTCGGAATTCAATGTGTTCGAGAGCGAAGAAGATATCGTTTTTGCTTATTGTACCGAGTACATTGTAAATAAAGAACCGAAGGCTGAAAAAACTGATGCAGCCCAGCTCAGAAAATACCTTGAGTCGATCGGCGACTGCGTTGTGGTTGTTGACGACGACGAAATAATCAAGGTTCACGTTCACACAAACCATCCCGGCCGTGCTTTTGAAGAGGCACTCCGCTTTGGCTCACTTGTGAATATGAAGGTTGAAAATATGCGTGAGCAGTTTAAAGAGAAAAAGCCTGCTCCTGTAGTGATCAATAAAAAATACGGCTTCGTATCTGTTGCGGCAGGTGACGGTCTTGCGGCACTCTTTAAGGATATGGGTGTTGATGTCGTGGTTGAAGGCGGACAGACGATGAACCCGTCTACCGACGACATTCTTGCTGCAGTAAATAAGACGACAGCTGAAAACGTTTTTGTTTTCCCGAATAATAAAAATATTATTATGGCGGCAAATCAGGCGGTAGAGCTTTCTGACAGAAACATCATTGTCATCGAAACCAAAACCGTTCCGCAGGGTATCAGCGCGCTTCTCGGCTTTGATGAAAATGCAGAGCCCAAGGATAACGCTGCGACTATGAGCGAGATGGCAAAAAATGTCCGTACAGCACAGGTGACATATGCTGCCCGTGACAGTGAGTTTGACGGCAATACCATAAGAGAAGGTCAGCTTCTCGGTCTTATCGAAGGAAAAGTAAGCTTCGTTGAGGATTCGATGGAAGATGTTGTAAATGCAATGTTTACAAAAATTCTTGAGGACGGCGGCGAGTTTATCAATATTTATTACGGTGACAGCGTAACCGAGCAAGATGCACAGGCAATTTCGGAAAAAATACAGGCAATGGCACCTGATGCAGAAATAATTGTGCTTCCCGGCGGCCAGCCTGTATACCACTATATCTTTTCAGTTGAATAAAAATTTTTAGAAGGGGGACTTTTTCATGACTGAAGGAATAATTATTACTGTCAGCCGTGAAGCATACTGCGGCGGCGACGAACTTGCTAAATCATTAGCAGACAAACTTGGATTCAAATTTTACGACAGAGAACTCATTTCGCTCGCGTCTGAAAAAAGCGGTATCCACGAAGAGCATTTTGAATCTATTGAGAAAAAACCGACAAACAGTATACTCTACTCTGTAGTAATGGGTATGTATACTTCCCGCGGGGCATATGTCCGCCTTGATGACGTTTTAACTGACGATAAAATTTACAAAATTCAGGCAGATATCATTCGCGAAATGGCAGAGCATGGCAACTGTGTTTTTGTTGGCAGATGCTCTGATTACATACTTCGCAATAATCCCAAGTGTGTAAATATCTATTTGCACGGTAATGAAGAGGATAGAGTAGCTCGCGTTATTAAGGAACAAAACGTTTCAGATAGTGAAGCCCGCAAAATCGTGTCGCGTGCTGATAAAAAACGTCGCAGCTATTATAACTATTATACCAATCGCGAATGGGGCGAGGTTTCAAACTACGATATCACAATAAATCTCTCATCTGTAGCAGAGGATAAAGCGGTTGACCTTGTCATATCATTCCTTGAATCAATAAAAAAATAACACTGTCCCCACATAACAATTGTGGGGATATTTTTTTACAAATTCATTGACAACAAAATCGCTCTGTGCTATAATTTTAAGGATAAAATCTTTAAAGACGATACAGAGAGATCGGCAAGATTGCTAAATAGGGTTTGGTGCGGTTACTGCGCCGACTTTGTTGTGTCTTGCCGTTTTTTAGAGCAAGGCTATTTTTTTGCCAATTTAACGAAAGGAAATGTTAATGAAAAAAACAAACGGCGCACAACTTATAGGGTTGAATTTCACCCCGCAGTTAAATGCTTCAGCCAATACTGTTTTTAACAATCCCAATTTCACTATTTTTCCCGGTTTTTGCGATGTGCATGTGCATTTTCGTGAACCGGGTTTTTCTTATAAAGAGACAATTTTGTCGGGCTCGCGTGCTGCTGCTCGCGGCGGGTATACCGATGTTTGCACAATGCCAAACTTAAATCCCGTTCCCGACAGTGTCGAGAGTTTGAAAATGCAAACCGATATAATTGCGCGCGACGCCGTTATAAATGTCTACCCCTATGGCAGTATAACGGTCGGTCAGCAGGGAGAAACTCTTTCTGATATGAGCGGAATGTCTAAGGATGTAATCGCTTTTACCGACGACGGTCGTGGTGTTCAGAGCGACTCGCTTATGCGAGAGGCGATGCAAACGGCGAAAAAACTCGGCAAAATGATCGTTGCACATTGTGAGGTGAACTCACTTCTGAACGGCGGCTACATTCACGACGGTGTTTATGCAAAAGCACACGGTCATCGTGGTATCTGCAGCGCGAGCGAGTATGAACAGATTGCCCGCGATATCGAGCTTGTAAAAGAAACGGGCTGTAGTTATCACGTTTGCCACATTTCAACTAAAGAAAGTGTTGATATAATCCGACGTGCAAAAAAAGAGGGTGTTGATATCACCTGTGAAACGGGTCCGCACTACCTTGTACTCGATGACAGCCACTTAAAAGAAGATGGAAAATATAAAATGAACCCGCCCCTTCGCGGTATTGAGGACAGGCTTGCTCTTATTGAGGGCGTGCAGGATGGTACGATTGATATGATTGCAACCGACCATGCACCGCATTCGGCTGAAGAAAAATCAAGAGGTCTTGAAAAAAGCGCCTTTGGAATAACAGGAATAGAAACCGCTTTTTCAGTTATGTATTCGGGTCTTGTGAAAACGGATATAATATCTCTTGAAAGGCTGATTTCACTTTTGACAACCAACCCGCGCGAACGCTTTGGCATTCAGTGTGACAACAGCTTTACGGTGTGGGATTTGAATAAGAGCTACACAATCGACCCGCAGGACTTTCTGTCAATGGGTAAGGCAACCCCGTTTGAAGGAATGACAGTGGACGGTGAGTGTGTGCTCACAGCGGTAAACGGAAACATAGTGTACGAAAGATAAGGAGAGATTAAAATGGCTAAAAGAACAGATATTAAAAAGATTTTGATTATTGGCTCGGGTCCTATTGTTATCGGACAGGCTGCCGAGTTTGACTACGCGGGTACACAGGCGTGCCTCGCTCTAAAAGAAGAGGGCTATGAGGTTGTACTCTGTAACTCAAACCCTGCAACAATAATGACAGATACAACAATAGCCGATAAGGTTTATATGGAGCCGCTCACACTCGAATACGTTGCAAAAATCCTTCGTTATGAGCGCCCTGATGCAATTGTTCCCGGTATCGGCGGTCAGACAGGTCTTAACCTCGCGATGCAGCTTGAAAAGAAGGGTATCTTAAAAGAATGCGGCGTAAAGCTTCTCGGCACAAACAGCGAAAGTATTGAGCGCGCCGAAGACAGAGAACTCTTTAAAGAACTGTGTCAGTCAATCGGTGAGCCTACTATCCCGTCTGAGATCACATATAATCTCGACGAAGCAAAAGAGGCTGCAAAGCGTATCGGCTACCCCGTTGTTCTTCGCCCTGCATTTACTCTCGGCGGTACAGGCGGCGGTTTTGCTGATAACGAAGAACAGCTTGTTGATATCGGTACAAACGCATTTAAGCTTTCTCCTGTTTCACAGGTCCTTATCGAAAAAAGCGTTAAGGGCTATAAAGAAATCGAATTTGAGGTTATGCGTGACAGTGCTGATAACGCAATCACCATCTGTGGTATGGAAAACATCGATCCCGTTGGTGTTCATACAGGCGACTCTGTTGTTGTAGCTCCCATCCTTACACTTTCTGACCACGATCTTAAAATGCTCAACGACAGCGCAATAAAGATCATCCGCGAGCTTAAAATTGAGGGCGGCTGTAACGTGCAGTTTGCACTTGACCCCAACAGCTCAAACTATTATCTTATCGAGGTAAACCCCCGCGTTTCGCGTTCGTCAGCTCTTGCGTCAAAAGCGAGCGGATACCCGATTGCAAGGGTAACTGCAAAGGTTGCAGTGGGTATGCTGCTTAGTGAGATAGACGTTGCAAACACAAAGGCATCGTTTGAACCCCGTCTTGACTATATCGTTGCAAAGTTTCCTCGTTTTCCGTTTGATAAATTCCCCACAGCTCCCAATACACTCGGCACACAGATGAAAGCGACAGGTGAGGTTATGGGCATCGGCTCAAACCTTGAAGAGTGTATGTTAAAATCTGTTCGTTCACTTGAGATCGGCGCCTGCCATCTTCATCTTGTAAAATTTGATAGCTATACAGAAGATGAACTTCTGACTTATATTGAAAAATTCCGTGACGACACGATTTTTGCAATAACTGAGCTTTTGCGTCGCGGTGTGAGCATTGAAAAGCTTCACGAAATCACAAAAGTAACGGCTTATTTCCTTGAAGCAATAAAGCGCATTGTCGATATGGAAAACGACCTTAAAGCAAATATCGGCAATACAGAAATTTTGCTTGCTGCCAAAAAGATGGGCTTTGGTGATAAGTTTATATCAAGACTGTGGAATATGGATGAGCTTGAGGTCTTCAATATCCGTAAAGAAAACAATATGTTCCCGGTATACAAAATGGTAGATACCTGCCACACAAATGCATATATCCCGTATTTCTATTCGTCATATACAGGTGAAAATAAATCTCGTCTTACAGATAAGAAAAAACTCATCGTGCTCGGTGCAGGTCCTATCCGTATCGGTCAGGGTGTCGAGTTTGACTATTCAACCGTTCACGCAGTAACCACAATTAAAAAATCGGGTTACGAGGCAATAATTATCAATAATAACCCCGAAACCGTATCGACCGACTATACGACTGCGGACAAGCTTTATTTTGAGCCGCTTACAACAGAGGATGTAAAGAATATCATCGAGCTTGAAAAGCCCGAGGGTGTAATTGCGTCGCTCGGCGGACAGACCGCTATCAACCTTGCTGACCCGCTTATGCGCCGCGGTGTAAAAATCATCGGTACAGACTGCGAGGCAATTGAGCGTGCAGAAAACCGCGACAGCTTTGAAAAGGTTTTAAAATCACTTGATATTCCGCAGCCGCAGGGTAAGGCTGTTACAAAAATTGAAGACGGTATAAAGGCTGCTGCCGAAATCGGCTATCCCGTTCTTGTTCGTCCAAGCTTTGTTCTCGGCGGTCGCGCAATGCAGATTGTTGCAAATGAAGAACAGCTCAAAATGTATCTCAAGACAGCCGTTGAAATCGACGAGGATAAGCCGGTTCTTGTTGATAAATATATCCGCGGTAAAGAGGTAGAGGTTGACGCTATCTGCGACGGCAGAGATGTTTTTGTACCAGGTATTATGGAGCTTGTTGAGCGCACCGGTGTTCACAGTGGTGACTCAATCAGTGTTTATCCCGCTTTCAGCATTTCGGATAAGGTCAAGGGCATTATTTTGCAGTATGCAAAAAAACTTGGACTCGGTATCGGTATTGTCGGTCTTTACAATATCCAGTTCATTGTTGATAAAGACGAAAACGTATTTATAATCGAGGTTAACCCCCGTTCATCTCGTACAGTGCCCTTCCTTTCAAAAGCGACTGGCTACAGCCTTGCGGATATCGCAACCGAAG
>JAZQDN010000078.1:0-3602 GCA_045546815.1 Eubacteriales bacterium | reverse complement strand
GTAGGGACAGGCGTCCCCGACTGTCCGCCATCGTGCACAATCACCATCATATGTATATGATTGGGCATTATTACATAGCTGTCAATCGATAAAAAGCTGTAAAAGGTACTTATTTGGTTTATGTATTTATCTGCAATCTGTCCGTATGACGTAAGCTTTGCATACGGACAGTCGGGGACGCCTGTCCCTACGATATCGCTTAAAATTTTCTTTCTGTCTTTAGTGCAGACGGTAATGAAATACGCTCCGCCTTGTGAGTAATTAAACTCGCGCAGACGGTTTGGTCTTCTGCTTTTCATCACAGTGAAAGGATTTTGGTGAGGATCTCGTTTGCCGCCGCGTCCTTTGACATTTTTTTGAGCGTCTGTGTCTCGCGGTCGGTTATCAGCGTGAGGATATTGGTGTCGCCGCCGAAGCCCGCGCCGTCCTCGCACAGCGAGTTTGCGCATATCATATCGCAGTTTTTGCTGCGCAGTTTTTTCGACGAGTTTTCGATGACATTATCCGTCTCCATCGAAAAGCCGACGATTATCTGGTGTCCCTGCTTGTGCTCGCCGAGGTACTTTAAGATATCCTGCGTGGCGGCAAGCGGTATGGACATATCCGCAGAGTCCTTTTTGATCTTACGGTCCGCCACGGTATAGGGGGTAAAGTCGGCAACAGCCGCCGCCTTTATTATGATATCGGCGTCGGGGGCAAGCGCGCTCACCTTTTCAAACATATCCTTTGCGGATGTTACGGGGACGGCGGTGACAAAGCGGGGCGGCTCAATATCCATATGCCCGTGGACGAGAGTAACGCTTGCGCCGCGGAGCATTGCCGCGCGTGCTATCGCCACACCCATCTTGCCCGACGAGTGATTGGTGATAAAGCGCACGGGGTCGATAGCCTCACGCGTTGCACCCGCCGTGACAAGCACACGTCTGCCGCGCATATCCTTTTTAAAGGCGCACTCGCGAAGGACATAGTCGACAAGCGTTGCCTCATCCGGCATACGTCCGTCACCGATATCGCCGTTTGCGAGCATTCCGCGCTCGGCGGGAATTATCTCATAGCCGTAGCCCTCAAGCTTTTTTAAATTGTCCTCGACAATGGGGTTATGGTACATATTATGGTTCATTGCGGGCGCGATTATCTTTTTACAGGTGCACGCCATAACGGTGGTCGTCAGCATATCGTCGGCAATGCCGTTTGCGATCTTACCGATAACGTTTGCGGTCGCGGGCGCGACAAGCACAACGTCCGCCGCCTTTGCCACCGACACGTGCTCGACCGAAAACTCAAAGCTTCTGTCAAAGGTATCGACAAGGCACTTTGACCCGAGCAGCGATTCAAAGGTAGTGGGGGTTATAAAATTGGTTGCGTTATTTGTCATAAGCACGGTGACGTTTGCGCCCAGCTTTTTAAGAGCGCGCGCCACATTTGGCATTTTGTATGCCGCGATGCCGCCGCTGACAGCAATTACAACGTTTTTTCCCTTGAGCATAATATATACCGCCTTTCTGTTTATATTTTTACTATATCACAAAAATATCGGCAAATCTATAGAAATTGTAAAAAATATGTGGTATAGTTCTTTTAGCACTGTATCTCTTTATGAGAACATTAGCAAAGGAGAAATTTAATATGAAACACGAAAAGGTTTTGAGGCTTACGCAAAACGCGTTGCTTGCAAGCATTGTTGTGCTGCTCGCGTTTGTGCCGCAGATAGGCTACATACGTGTGCCGGGGCTTGCGATACAGGCAACGACGGTGCACATACCCGTTATCATCGGGTCAATACTGCTCGGCTACAAGTCGGGCGCGTTTCTCGGCGCGGTGTTCGGACTGACAAGTCTTATCAACAACACGATGGCGCCCGCGCTCACGTCGTTTTGCTTTTCACCGTTTGTCGAGCTCGGCGAGGGTCTGGGCGGCAGTCCGCTGGCACTGCTTGTATGCTTTGTGCCGCGTATTCTGTGCGGGGTCATCCCCTACTTTGTGTACACGGGACTGCAAAAGGCGTTTAAGGAGCGTCACGGCTTTAAAAAGCTGTCAAGCCTTATTGCAGGGATCGCAGGGTCGCTCACAAACACCGTGCTTGTAATGAGTATGATATATCTGTTTTTCGGCAACGCCTATGCCGCCGCAAAAGAGATAGCCTACGACGCGGTTATCGGTGTCATTATGTCGGTCGTTGCAATAAACGGCACGGTCGAGGCGGTCATTGCCGCCACTCTTGCAACGGCGGTTGTCGTTGCGGCACAAAAGATAAAGAGGGCGTAGTATGATTTTAACAATAGATATCGGCAACACCAACACTGTTATCGGCGCGTTCAAAAACGGCGCACTTTGCATTAAAGAGCGCACATCAACCAACAAAACGGCAACCGACCTTGAATACGCTGTTATGATAAAAACGGCACTTAATATGAACGGTGCTGACCACAAGGAAATTGAGGGCGCGATAATATCGTCGGTCGTGCCGCAGGTGACGGGCACAATCTCGCGCGCGATTGAAAAATACTGCGGCGTCACCCCGATTGTCGTGGGTCCCGGGGTAAAAACGGGGCTTTCAATAAAGATAGACAACCCCGCGCAGCTGGGGTCCGACCTTGCAGTCGACGCGGTTGCGGGAATGCAGGAGTATCCGCTGCCGCAGATCATTATTGATATGGGTACTGCCACCACCTTTTCGGTGATTGACAAAAACGGCAACTACCTCGGCGGTGCAATCACGACGGGTATGGCGGTGTCGACAGACGCGCTCATCAGCCGCACCTCACAGCTGCCGCGCTTTTCGTATGATACACCTAAAAAGGTTATCGGCACAAACACCGTTGACTGCTTAAAAAGCGGCATAATGCACGGCAACGCCGCCGCCATCGACGGAATGATAATGCGCATTGAAAAGGAGCTTTCACAAAAGTGCACCGTTATTGCAACGGGCGGGCTTGCAGGGCTTGTCGTGCCGCTTTGTGCGCGCGATGATATTATTTATGACGATGAGCTGTTACTAAAAGGTTTACTGATTATTTACAATAAAAACAAATAAAGTTTATTTTTTGGTATTGACTTTTTGGTGACATTTAGCTATAATAATTTTTGTATCTATGTACAAGCATAACTTGTTATATAGCGGAGGGAGGGAAATCAACCATGGCTGAAATCCGCATTAAGGAAAACGAAACCTTAGACAGCGCACTCAGAAGATTTAAAAGACAGTGTGCAAAATCGGGCGTTCTTTCTGAAATCAGAAAAAGAGAGCATTATGAAAAGCCCAGCGTAAAGAGAAAGAAAAAGTCAGAGGCAGCTAGAAAGCGCAAGTATTAATCTGACACTTTTTAACGTGTTTAAAAACGCTTAACCGATCGGTTAAGCGTTTTTTATTTGTGCATAATTTGCGGACGACCAATGGTCGCCCCTACAATGTTGCTTGTACGATGTTTGGCGGGCGGGGAAACCCCGCCCCTACAAAATACCAATAAAATCCGTACACATCGGTAGGGACAGGCGTCCTCGACTGTCCGTTTTAATGAAAAGTTTGTACGAATTTGCGGACGACCAATGGTCGCCCCTACAATGTTGCTTGTGCGATGTTTGACGGGCGGGGAAACCCCGCC
>JAZQDN010000077.1:0-3737 GCA_045546815.1 Eubacteriales bacterium | reverse complement strand
GTCACGGTCTGTAAAGAGCGGCGCGTCAGTCACAGGTACAAATGCTTCAACATAGTCCTTAAAGAGCGGTGCGCGCTCGTAGCTGCCGTCGGCTGACGGCACTGATGCGGTTACGTCAAAGACCTGCTTTGCATAGAACTCTGCAAGCTTACGGTTGCCCCTTTCGTTTAAAACGGCGGAGCTGACCTTACAGTCAGAGGCAAGGCCCTGAACGTATGTATAGGTATCGATAAGTGTAACACCCGTCGCGGTTGCAATTTCAGTAACCTTTTCGTTTACTGCGTTTTTGAGCGAGGTTGCAATATATACCTTTGTGCCGATTTTTTTGAACTCCTCAATGAGCTCGGTGTATTTATTGACAAAGGTGGTGTTTGCGCTGTTATTGATGCCGAAGCTGATGATGGCAACATCGGGCTTCCACGCGAGCGCCGACTGGTAGTCGCTGATGTCGTCGTAGCCGCCGCCCTTGATATAGTTCTGTACCGTCGCCTTACACTCGCCGTAGTTACGCACGGTGTAGTTATCGCCGAGTATGGCATCCAGCTCTGTGGGGTAGTTAACATACGATTTTGTGCCGTAGGTGGTCTCGTCACCGATTGCGGCAACCTTTATCGGCGGGGCCGGCTTTGCTCCGGTGACCGTACTGTCGATAGTGATGCCATCGGCAGTTACCGCTCTGTTATCGCTGAACACATCCTCCATACCCTCTTTTACAAGGCCTGCAAGGAAAGCGTAGCCCTTGGGGGTGAGGTGAAGGTTATCCGACGAGTATACGCCGTCTGCCGAATTTAAAATAGCGTCTGTTGCGGTGTAGGTGTCGATAAAGATGGTGTTATACTGCGCCGCGAGCTCCTTTTGCACGGGGATGATGCAGTTTTCAACAAGATTTTTGCGGAAGGTGTCGTATCTGCTGTGGCAGCTGACAATTATCACCTGCGGGTTTGACGGGAGAGCCTTAAAGCTCTCGATGAGGTCAACATAATGTCTTTTATAGTTTGCCGCCGATTTATAGATATGGTCGGTCTCGGACAGCATTGTGTCGTTATGGCCTATCATTACGAGCACAACGTCGGGGTTATAGTCGAGTGCCGAGTAGTACCACGAGCCGAGCTTATACTGCGAGCGGTTTGCCGAGGTAAGACCGGTGTCGGAGGTGGTATTTATCTGCTGCAGTGACGAGTTGCCCTTACCGAAGTTTTTAACCTCGTAGTTGCCCTCGCCGTACGAGCTGTCAAGCAGGTCGTTAAGGCGCGCAGGGTAGCCCCACGTTGCACGGCCGCCGTACATAACAGCCTCGGTAATCGAGTCGCCAACGCAGGCGATCCTTACGGGGCTTTCTTTATCAAAGTCGCGGTTCATAACGGTGTTATCGCCGACGATGTTGAAGTTACCCGTTACCTTGTGCGTATCGGAGTAGCAGGCATCGAGCATTATTACGTCGATGGTATCGTCGCCGCCGTCCATTGCGTTTTGCACAGAAATCTGCGACAGTGACGAGAAGGCGTTAACGCCTGCTGTGAACATATACTCTGTGCCCTTGTAGCTTGCGCTGAATTTTGCACCGACAGGCATATCGGCGCACGCCTCATAAAGAAGATAGCCGCCCTCATACGCGGGGGCATCGGGGTTGCCGATAGTTACATAGAGCTTATAAACAACGGGCACGCCGTATTTGTTTACAGCCTTTGCATAGACGGTGCTGCCCACGCTGTCAATGAGGTTTGCCTCGTGCTTGCACTCTTTGTCGTCATAAAGGGTGAAGGGCACGCCCGAGTTTGTCTTGAAGGTGGGGAGTGTGCCGCCGTTTCTGTCAAGAATGATCGAAGCGGCATCGGCAGCTGCGTTTACAGCCATTCCCTTAAAGTCAACCGACATATCCATATCGGTCACAAGGGTGGACGCCGCAAAATCGAGGTAGTAGTCGTTGCCCTCGAGCGCGCCGTAAAGCGCACCGCCCTCGGTCTTGGCTGTCGAGTAGTCAGCCGAATAGACCGCATGGTAGTTTTTGTTCGAGGCGTCAAGCTTTGTCGCGCCGCCGTTTAACGCGAGGTAGTCAGCCACACCGATAAAGCGGTTATCCTTTACCGAGATGACCTCGCCGTAGTTGAAATGGTAAAACGAGCCCACCTTGTTGTTATATACAGAGATCATCTGCTGATGCAGGTTTTTAGCGTCAACAAAAATGTTGCCGTTTACCTCGGTATACGCAAAATAGTCGGGGGTGATAATAACAGGACCCGAAACGGTGGGGTTGAGCACGATGTTGTTATTGAACTTTGCAACGCTGTTTGTCTCGGCTGCCTTTACGTCAACGTAGCCGAAGCCGCCACTGAAGTGGATTATGTTCCCGCCCGTGTTAAAGTAGTTACCGCTTACCTCGAGGTAGCCGTTTTTAACAACCGCGCGTTGCTTGAACCAGCCGATGCGGGCATGGCCCTTTGCAAAGTAGTTGTTTTTTACAACAACGGTCTGCGGGCTGTCCTCGTCCATAAGACGTGTGTTGTTGCTTGATTTTTCAAGAGCAAAGCGCGAGGTCTCAACGGTGAACGAGTCGATATTCATAACCGACGCGTCGTCCGAGCGCGCGTGCTCTGTCTCAAGGTCGATGATATGATGAGCGCCGCTCACCGATTTGTTAAAGGTGAACAGGATATTTTTAAGCGTGATGTCTGTTGCATACTTGCTGACAGGACGCACGTTGTCAACAAAGTAGCCCTTGAGCTCAAGACCGTCAATGACGATCTGTGTGCCGTTTTGCGATGAAGGCGCCGCCTTTGTTGTGACGTTTATGTTGCCCGTTACGACTGATTTATTGTTTTTCCAGTCGGTAGCGAGTGTCCAGTCCTTTGTTTTGTCTTCAGGAATTGCATTGGGGCTTATGCCGAAGTGGTTACCGTAAAGCTCGACCGAGCCGGTAATGTTGATAGATGCAATTTCTGTTGCGGGAACAATAAGCTGTGTTTTACCCGCAGCAAGCGCAGTCTCGACAGAGGTGAACGCGTCAACGCCCAGCTGCGCTTTGTAATAGGCGCCGCGCCAAATAAACTCGGCGTAGTCACCTGTTGTGTCAGACGGAACAAGCACACCAAAGCCGGCTTTGATGGTGCCGCTTGTGTCAGTCCACTCTGTGATCGGAATTGGGTTGGTCGTATCGATTGCCGCAGAAGCGGTGATAGAAAACGAGCCGAGCATACCGACTGTCATAAGCACGGTAAGCACCCAACATACTATTCGTTTCATAGTGTTGTCCTCCGTTAAATATAATTAGACATTATAATTTTATCATATTTTACTGCGCTTTCGCAACCACCCGCCGCTCCCTGACAATTAGAAAATAGCAGTTACTTTTTGTACAATTTGCCCAAAGTAAAAGATGCACGAAAAATTCGTGCATCTTTTTTTATTATTGTATTGTTGTTGCGGCGCTTATGATCTCAACGCCCGTCTCGGACTGAACAAAGCCATACATCGCTGTGTTTTCGCCCTGTTCAAGAAGCGGCTGTGTGAAGGTTACATAGAGTTTTCCGTAAACCTCTTTGCCGTTCTGAATAATATATTGCTCATCCGATGTTGTTACATACTTTGTTGAATATTCAGGTATGAACACATAATCCTGATATGCTGTGTAGTTATCTGTAACGTCATATGTGAGCCGTACGCCAAGCTTTACTCCCGAAGACTCAAACTGCTCTTTCAGTATGCCGTGAGCAAGCTCTCTTTCGGTAATATTGCCCTGT
>JAZQDN010000076.1:0-10466 GCA_045546815.1 Eubacteriales bacterium | reverse complement strand
TTGTAGCCCTGCATACGCTTTTTACGTGCAACGACGTCGAGCGCGGTGTATGAGCGCGGGTGTCCTACGTGAAGACCCTGTCCTGACGGATAGGGAAACTCAACGAGTGCATAAAACTTCGGCTTTGACTTGTCAAGCGTTACCTTGAACGACTCGTTTTCGTCCCAGTAATTCTGCCACTTTTTTTCTATTGATTTATAATCATATTTCATCGTTTTCTATCTCCTCTGCCTTGATAAAATCGGTAAGCGGCAGCTCGGTGCCGTCCGCCCACAGCCTTTCAAGCTTGTAATATTCGCGTGCGGTCTTGTAAAACACGTGCACAATGATTGAGCCGTAGTCGAGAAGCACCCACTCGTTTGAGCCGTAGCCCTCGGTGTGAAGCGGCTCAACGCCGAGCTTTGACAGCTCAAACTCGACCTCGTTTGCAAGCGCCTTTATCTGCGTGTTTGACATACCCGTGCAGATAACAAAGTAGTCTGCCATAATGGTAACGTCGTCCACCTTCAGTATCTGAATATCGTGCGCCTTCTTTTTATAAAGCGTCTGCACCGCGACGTTTAACATTTCAGTTGTTTCCATTTTCTGTTTCCTTTCTCAAAAAGTCGCGCGCCTTAAGCGTCGTCTCATTCATATTAAGACCGCGCGCCTTTATATAATCAATAAGTCGCTCAAACGACAAAAGCAGTGCCGCATCAAGATCACGCTCGGCTACACTCCGCATTTTTTCAACGCCGTCGTAGTCACGCGTCGGCTCGATAGAGTCGGCAAGACAGATAAGCTTTTCGAGCTTGCTCATATTTTCGCGGCCCGTTGTGTGATAGCGAACCGCGTTTATGATATCGTCGTTTTGGATGCCAAAAACGGTTTTTGCAAAGTGCGCACCGCTTATCTGATGCCAGATCTTCGGGCAGTCCCGCTCGTCGTCTGATAGTATAATATTGTTTTTTTCAAAGTATTCAAGCTGAGCCGCATCGTCAAGATACTTGGTGCAGTCGTGCGCGAGCGCGCCGATGTACGCGTCACACGGGTCGATGCCGTGAAAGTAGGCAAGGTAGAGTGCATAGCTTGCGACCTGCATCACGTGGGCATAGCGCGACGGACTTAAGTTTTCCTTATTGTGCGCATCGATTTTTTGCACCGCCTCAGAGCGAAGGAAGGTCGATGACAGCTCAATTATATTTATATCATATATTATGATATCGCAATTATATTTTTTTTCAAGTGTATTTTTGTATTCGTTGATTTTTTCAAAATCGTCCCGCGTTCTCGCGCAGGTGATTATCGGCGTGGTGTTCAGAATATCCGCGGCGCGATACCACCGCTCAAGGTACAAAAACATATCGCTGCCCATAAGCAGATACAGCTTTGAGTCGGGGTACTCGTCCTTTAACGCCTGCAGAGTGTCGTAGGTGTAGCTCTTTCCCTCGCGTCTGTTTTCGATATCGGACACGGTGACATTTTCCATATCGGCAAAAAGCGTTTTTGCCTGCAAAAGCCGCTCGTCAAACGGTGCACCGGTGCTTTTGTGCGGGGGGAGCTTGGCGGGGATGACGATTGCGTTGTCATAGCCCTTTGCCAGCACCTGCTGCAGAATGTTTTTGTGACCGATGTGCGCGGGGTTGAAGGTACCGCCGAAAACTACCGTTTTTCTCATAGGTCAAACAGGTTCTTTTCGCTTTTGCGGTAGAGCACGACCTTTGAGCCGATGACCGTCACAACGATCGAGCCTGTAGCCTCGGCTACCTCGAGTGCAATTTCCTTTGGATGTACAAGTGCGCTCTCGAGCACGCGGAATTTGATAAGCTCGCGCGCTTCGAGTGCGTCGTTTACCGATTTTATAAAGTTTTCTGTAATGCCGCCCTTGCCGAGCTGAAAGATGGTGTCCTCGGTCGAGGCAATACCGCGAAGGCGGGCGCGTTGTTTACTTGTGAGCATTTTGTTTCTCCCTTATAGCAGCTGCAAATTTTGTAAGCGCGTTTGCTCTGTGGCTGATATTATTCTTTTCTTCAGCACTCAGCTGTGCAAACGTTTTGTCGTAGCCGTCAGGCTTGAAGACGGGGTCGTAGCCAAAGCCGCACTCACCCGCGGGCTTGTCGGTAATACTGCCGTCAGCGTACCCCTCGACGCAAAAGCTGTCGGTATCGGACAGCACGCAGGCGATAGCGCAGGTAAAGTGCGCGCGTCTGTCC
This sequence comes from Eubacteriales bacterium, assembly GCA_045546815.1. Classification (GTDB taxonomy): domain Bacteria; phylum Bacillota; class Clostridia; order Oscillospirales; family QAKW01; genus RGIG9041. Next base: position 8,274 of record JAZQDN010000076.1, on the reverse strand, counting down.
GTCTTATCCTTTAAATTATTTAGTAAATACTGCAGTCTTTCGCCGTCGTCTGCCTTGTTACCGTAGCGCGCGGAGTAAATGCCGGGCTCACCGCCGAGGGCGTTTACGCAAAGTCCGCTGTCGTCGGCAACGGTGGCAAGACCGCTGATATTATAAAAGGCGCGTGCCTTTATCATCGCGTTGTCGGCAAAGGTACTGCCGTTTTCGTCGGGGTCGCACACGATACCGAGCTGTTTCGGGGTTACAAGGTTAAGTCCGAGGTTATCAAAGATTTTTTTAAATTCCTCCACCTTATGCGCGTTATTGGTGGCAATTAAAAATGTATTTTCAAGCACCGCCTTCTGATAGGCAAAAAGTGACTGCATACCGCTATCTGCAAGGTCGAGCAGTGAGTTGAGCTCGTTTCGTGTAAGCTCCGCGTGCTCGGCAGTTCCCTGCACCTCGATAAAGCCGCCGTTTGATGTCATAATGACGTTCATATCGGTGCCTGCCCTGCAGTCCTCCTCATAGCAAAGGTCGCAGACGGGTGTGCCGTCAACAACGCCGACAGAAAGAGCGGCAACCTGCTTTGTGATGGGGTTTTTATCGATAACACCGTCAGCCATCAGCTTTTTGATGGCAAGTGCGAGGGCAATAAAGCCGCCCGTGATCGACGCACAGCGTGTGCCGCCGTCAGCCTGAATTACGTCGCAGTCGACAATGATACTGCGCTCACCGAGTGCCTCAAGGTCAATGCAGCCGCGAAGGGCACGGCCGATAAGCCGCTGTATCTCGGTGCTTCTTGGTGACATTTTAAGGCGGGCGATGTCACGCTGATTGCGTGTGCCCGTGGCTCTTGGCAGCATGGCGTACTCGGCGGTGACCCAGCCGCGACCAGAGCCTAACACGTGGTTTGGCACCCTGTCCTCAACGGTGGCGTTACACAGCACCTTGGTATTGCCCTGACAGTAGAGCACACTGCCCTCTGCGTGCATTGTATAGTCTTTTATAATTTTTACAGGACGTATCTGTCCGTCGTTTCTTCCGTCTTTTCTCATATAAGTCCCTCAACAAAATCGTGTGCGTTAAATTCCTGCATATCGTCCATCTGCTCGCCGACACCGATAAACTTTATCGGCAGTCCGTACTCGCACATAAGCGCAAGCGCCATACCGCCCTTTGCGGTGCCGTCAAGCTTTGTAAGCACAGCGCCCGTGAGCTTTGTCACCTTGCCGAACTCGCGCGCCTGCGAGTGCGCGTTCTGACCGGTGGTTGCATCGAGCACAAGAAGCGACTCGATATCGCAGCCCGCCATCTGATTTTCAATAACGCGGTGTATCTTTGCAAGCTCGTTCATAAGATTGACCTTATTATGAAGTCTGCCCGCGGTATCACAGATTATGATATCGCTGCCGCGCGCCTTGGCGGCGTTTATCGTGTCAAACACGACAGCCGCGGGGTCTGCGCCCTGCGTCGAGCGGATGATGTCAACACCGACTCTTTCCGCCCACGTTTCGAGCTGCTCGCCCGCTGCGGCGCGGAAGGTGTCGCCCGCCGCAAATATAACCTTTTTGCCGCGCGACTTAAAAAGATGCGCAAGCTTGGCGGCGGTGGTAGTCTTGCCGACGCCGTTTACGCCGATAAGCAGTATCACCGACGGTGTGGTGTCAAGGCAGACGGTGTTGTCGCGCGAGGTGAGCAGCTCCTCCATAACGAGCTTTAACTCATCCTTTACAAGCGCGGGGTCCTTTATTTTCTTTTCCTTTACGTTTTGTTTAAGTCTTGCAATTATTTCAAGTGAGGTCTCAACGCCGATGTCAGCCATAATGAGCGCTTCCTCGAGCTCTTCGTAGAGGTCGTCGGAGATTACGCCAAAGGCGGACAGCACGTTATCGAGTGTGTTGCCGAGTGCCGATTTGGTCTTTGCAAGACCTTTTTTTATCTTTTCAAAAAATCCCATTTAGAGTTTTAACTGCCTTTCCATTTCGTTTACGTTTATTGTGAGCAGCTTGGATATACCGCGCTCCTGCATCGTTACGCCGTACAGCACGTCAGCTTCTTCCATTGTGCCGCGGCGGTGGGTAATGACGATAAACTGCGTTTTTTCGCAAAAATCACGCAGCTTTGAGGCGAACTTTGCAACGTTGACGTCGTCGAGCGCCGCCTCGATCTCGTCCATCATACAAAACGGTGTGGGACGTATCTTGAGTATTGCAAAGTACAGCGCGATTGCCGAAAACGCCTGCTCGCCGCCCGAAAGCGACACGATGTTTTTGATGATTTTACCGGGCGGGGCAACGCGGATGTCGATGCCGCAGCCAAGCACGTCCTCGGGGTCGACAAGAATAAGCTCTGCCTTGCCGCCGCCGAAAAGCTCGGTGAAGGTCTTGCCGAACTCGATATTGAGCTGCTCGAATTTTTCGGTAAATATCGTCGTCATCTGCCACAGCAGCTCTTTGATTATCTTTTCGAGGTCCGCCTTTGACTTTTTGAGGTCGGTCATCTGAGAGTCAAGGAAGTCAAAGCGCTCGCGCACCTGCGCGTATTCCTCGATCGCGCCAATGTTTATACTGCCGAGTGAGCGGATGGAGCTCTTAAGCTCGCTGACACGCTTTCTTGCGTTAAAGACGTCGTCGATGGGCTGTGCAACCTTTGCCGCCTCTGTGAGTGTCAGCTCATACTCGAGCAGGTTTTCGACAATACGGTCGGTCTGCTCGGACACGCCCGACAGCTTGTTTTCAAAGCGGGTAACATCCTGCAGCAGCTTTTCCTTTGACGCGAGTGCGTCGCGCTGCTTTGTGCGGAAGGACGCCTGACGTGCCTCCTGCTCACTGCGCTTGTCGATAAGCTCATTGATTTTCTGCTTGCCCGCCGCCTGCGCGCTCTCAAGCTCGCTTATCTTCTGTCTGTTGGCGGCGATGCCGTTTTCGTTTTGCACGATACGCTCGCGGCACGAAAGTATGTCACCCTCGCGTGTTGACGCGTCGGTCTTGAACATTTCAAGCTGTGCTTCAAGCTGATTTATAAGTGATCTTTCTGTTTCGATGTCCTTGAAAAGACCGAGCTTTTTTATATCGTTATCGGCGATCTGCGCGCGCACGCCCTCGATCGACTGCGATTTTTCGTCGTTTTTGCCGACAAGCCCTTCAAGCGTCCTTTCAACCTCGGCAAGAGCGCTGTCGAGCGAGCTGCTCTGCTTTTCGATGTCGGCGATTTTTTCGGTGTGCTCGCCAACGGTCAGAGTAATCTGCTCTTTTTCGGCAACAAAGCCGTTTATAAGCTCGTTATACGAATCGCGCACAACAAGCTTTCCGCTTTTTATGTCGTCAATGCGCGCAAGCTCGTCGTCGCAGGCACGTATCTTTGCCATAACGCCCTCAAGGCTTGCCGACAGCTCGTTCCTGTCAAGCTCCGACTTTAAAAAGCTCTGCTCGATATCGGCGCATTCTCTTGTCTTGGCATCAAGCTCCTTTTCGATTTTTTCAATTTCAAGTGAGCGCGACAGAAGACCTGCCGATTTTGCAGTCGAGCCGCCCGTCATTGAGCCGCCGGGGTTTACCACCTGACCGTCGAGCGTTACCACCTTATACTTTGCCTTCATCGCGCGCGATACCGCTATCGCGTTGTCGATGGTGTCGCACACAACGGTACGACCCAGAAGGAAGGTCACCGCCTTATTGCTGTCGGCGCTGTCGGTGTCAACAAGCGTGTGCGCAAGCCCGATTATGCCCGCGCCCTTAAGCTCGCTCATTTCGGCAGGGCGGGGACTTAACTCTGACAGCGGCAGGAAGGTAGCACGTCCTGCGCGGTTGTTCTTTAAAAGAAGCATCGCATTTTTTGCGTTCTTTGCGTTATCGGTAACAACGTCCTGAATGGCGTTGCCGAGCGCCGTCTCAATGGCGGTTATGTATTTTTTGTCAACACGGATAAGCTGTGACACAGTGCCGAGGATGCCGTGCAGCGTGCCGCGGCGGCTGTTCTCAAGAACGGTTTTTACACTGCCTGCAAAGCCGTCAAGGTGCTTTTCCATATCAGACAGAATTTTGAGGTTTTGCGACAGCGCACTGCACTCCGCCGTTATTTTTTCAAGCCTTTCGCGGTTTTCGTCATAGCGCTTTTGCTTTATATCAAGCATTTTCTTATAGCCCGCAACCGAGTTATTGTTACGCTCGCGCTCGCCTTCAAGCTCGGCGTGCTGGGCGGTGAGCTTGTCGATCTCGCCCTGCACCTCGTCCAGACTGTCGCGGCGGAGCTTTATCTCACCGTCAAGCTCCAAAAGGCGCGCGTTCTTTGACGAGATCTGCGCGGTGTGCGAGATTTTCTGTATCTCATATGCGTTCTTTTGCTCGGACAGCGTTAGCTTTTGCTGTGTATAGTCGGTAATCTGCGTGCGCACGTCGTCGCCCGAACGGCTTAAGCTCTCTATCTGAACGTAGAGGTCGGCGCTCTTTTTTTCGATAGCGTCGATATCTGCCTTTATTTTTGAAATGATTTCGTTTTTGCCGTCGATCTGTGACTGCGTCTCCAAAAGCTTTTGCTGTGTCGATTCGTTCTCGCCCTTAAGCTTTTCGATGTTTTCCGTCTCAAAGCGGACGTTTGTTTCAAAAACAGCGATCTCGGAGTTTACAGCAGCGATCTGCTCGTCGCCCTTTGAAATATCGGCGCGCACCTGCTCAAGCGCAATGTTTATGTCGCGGTTGGTCTCAAAGATCGTGTTTATCTCTTTTTCAAAATTGTCGATCTCAATACTGATATCTTCAAGCGAGCCCTTTGCGATGTTGTATTTTTCCTCAAGCTCGCGGGCAGAGTCGCGTATCCTTTTTATCTCCGCCATCCAGATAGAGATCTCGAGCGATTTTTTCTCGTCGTACATCACAAGGTACTTTTTCGCCTTTGCGCTCTGCTGTTCGAGTGCGGGAAGGCGCGCCTCAAGCTCGCTGACGATGTCGTTTAAGCGAAGGAGGTTGTCCTCGGTCGCATCAAGCTTTCTCTGTGCCTCGTTTTTGCGGTAGCGGTATTTTGAAATACCCGCAACCTCCTCGATGACCTGACGTCTGTCCTCGCTCTTGTGCGACAGTATCTCGGCGATCTTGCCCTGACCGATTATAGAATAGCCGTCGCGGCCGATACCCGTGTCCATAAACAGCTCGTGGATGTCGCGAAGGCGGGTCTGGTTTTTGTTTATATAGTACTCACTCTCACCGCTGCGGTAGTAGCGGCGGGTGACGGTCACCTCGTTATAGTCGATGTTGAGCTCGCGGTCGGAGTTGTCGATAGTGAGGCTGACCTCGGCAAAGCCCTGCGGACGACGAAGGGCGGTACCCGTAAAGATAACGTCTTCCATCTTTGAGCTGCGCAGAGTCTTGTTCGACTGCTCGCCGAGTACCCAGCGGATAGCGTCGGATACGTTGCTCTTGCCCGAGCCGTTGGGTCCGACGATTGCGGTGATGCCCGAACCGAACTCTATTTTTATTTTATCGGGAAAGGATTTAAAGCCCTGCATTTCAAGACTTTTAAGTATCAATTATTTCACCGTCCTAAAAATAATATTATTATATTATATAATATATATTAAATGTTTTCAATATCTTTTTGCGCAAATGCGACAAGCAGGTCAATGCCCGCTCTGACATCGTGCACCGAAGCGGTCTCGGTCACCGTGTGGGTATTACGGATGGGTACGACCACCCCGCCGACGTATGCGCCGCGGCCCGCCGTCTGCACAGCACCGATGTCGGTGCCGCCCGCGGTCTTTGCCTCACGCTGATATTTTATGCCGTTTTGCTCGGCGGTATCAATGAGTGCATCCACCACTTTTTTGGAGCATATCGCCGATGCGTCGCGAAGCTTTATGCCGACGCCCTCACCGAGCGCCGTACCAAAGTGGCTGCAGCAGGGGGTATCTGCGGCGGTCACGATATCGACCGCAATCGCAATATCGGGGTTTATGTCAAAGCCGCACACACGCGCACCGCGAAGACCGACCTCCTCCTGCGTTGTGAACACAAAATAAATTTCATTGGGACTGCCCGCAAGTGTCTTTATCGCCTCGATAAGCATATAACAGCCGAGGCGGTCATCAAGCGCCTTTGAAACGATAAAGTCGCCCATCATAAAGGTGTCGCCGTCAAAGCGGGCGGTCATACCGATGTCGATTTTTGTAAGAGCATCCTCGCGCGAGCACGCACCGATATCGACATAGCATTTATCCATTTTTATATCGCCCTCCGAGCCGTCAACGCGAAAAACTCCGCGCACGCCGTTTTCAAAGGTGACATAGCAGTTTTGCATTGCCGCAGGGCTTACACCGCCGACTGCCGCAACACGCAAAAAGCCCTTTTCGTCGACAAAGGTGGCAACAAGTCCGATCTCATCAGTATGCGCCATAAACATAATTTTTTTGCCGCTGCCGCGCTTTATTGCAACGAGGTTGCCCATAACGTCGGTATACACCTTGTCGGCAAAGGGGGTTATCTGCGATTTTATATATTCCGTAACGGCGCTCTCACTGCCCGAGACACCGTTTATTTCCACAAGTTTTTTTATTGATTCAAGCATATTAAAAGCTCCTTAAAATCTCGCGTAAAAGACGCTTTGTATTTTCGATATCGTCAAGGGACGCAACGCCCATCGCTGTGTGAAGGTAGCGCACGGCGACAGACACCGCAAGGCAGGACGCTCCGCTGCGCTGCAACGCGCACGAGTCGTTAGCGCCCGCAACCGCTTGCTTAAGCTGGTAGTCAATGCCCGCGTCCTTTGCGGCGGTCATTGCAAGCTTTAAAAATTCTTTATTATAGATCGTCGCGCCGTCCATAAACGACAAAACGGGACCGCGACCGACGCAGCAGACGGGGGATTTGTCGTTGTCGTCAAATATGTCAGCGGCGGTGGTGCCCTCGACCGCGATAGCGTAGTCGGGCTTTATATCAAAGGCGGCAGGTCCTGCACCGACACAGCCGATCTCCTCCATTACGGTGAAAACGAAGTAGGTGTCAAAGGGCAGCTCCTCTTTTATGAGCTCTGTCAGTATCTGACAGCCGATACGGTCATCAAGCGCCTTTGCCCGCACAAGACCCCCACCAAACTCGGCGTAGTCGGAGCGAAAGCCGACCATATCGCCCTCACTTATATACACAAGCGCGTCCGCCTTATTCTTTGCACCGATATCGATATACAGATCGCTGATATCGGGTGCATTTTTTCTCGCGTCGGGCTTTTCAAGGTGCGGGGCTTTTCTACCGATAACACCGGGAATCTTTTTGCGGCCGACCGCCACCTGCTTACCGGGAAGGGTGCGCGGGTCAATGCCGCCGACTGTCATAAATTTAAGGTAGCCGTCATCGGTTATGTGCGACACCATAAGACCGACCTCGTCCATATGCGCGCACAGCATAACGGTAGCGGGTGCGGGGTATTTTCCGCGCTTGAAGGCGATGAGGTTACCGAGAGCGTCGACGCGGGTGTCGGCAAAATCGGAAATTTCGTTTAAAATGCCGCGGCGGATGTCGCCCTCACTGCCTGACGCGCCGAAAAGCGAGGTATAGTAGCTGAGCAGCTTATTCACGGACTGCACCTCCCCTGTACTCAACATAGTTTAAAACAAGCTGTGATGTGCTCTTTAAGTCGTCGATCGACAGCACCTCGCCCGCCGAGTGCATATAGCGAAGCGGGATTGACAACAGCGCTGTCGGCACACCTGCGCGCGACACGACTATCTTGTCGGCGTTGGTGCCTGTTCTGCCGTTCATTATTTCAAGAGTATAGGGCAGGCCGCGGGTACGTGCCGAGCCGATAAGCGACTGCGTCATATGGCTGTCAAGGATGGGCGACACACCGATTGCGGTGCCGCTGCCCAGCTCCTTTCCCTTTTCGCTGTTTGTATAGGGTGACACGCCGAAGGTGACATCGAGCACAAGCGCCTCGTCGGGCGCAATATCGAAGGCGGCAGTTGCCGCGCCGTAGCCCGAAAACTCCTCGCCTGCCGAAAAAACAAAGTATATGTCATAGCGCGGCTTTACCTTTTTAAGAAGCGACAAAACGCTGAGGCTCACCGCAACACTTGCGCGGTTATCAAAGCTTTTGCCCATCACAAGACCGTTGAGAAGGTCACAGCAGCCCGAGCGCAGAGCGATAACATCGCCGACGTTTACAAGGTGCTTTACCGTCTTTGCGTCAAAGCCGACGTCAATTACCATCTCGTCCATCGGCACCGTTTTTGTCGTATCGACGTTTTTTAAAAGATGGGGCGGGAGCGTTGCCACAACTCCTGTGATTGCGCGCTTACCGAGTACGGTG
>JAZQDN010000075.1:0-25328 GCA_045546815.1 Eubacteriales bacterium | reverse complement strand
CGACAAATCTCTACAGAGGTTTGTCGATTTTTACTTATTACCTATTCACTCTTCACTTTTCACTCTTATCTACGAGTCGATTTTTGGAAAGGAGTAAGTAATAGTGAATAGTGAAAAAGTTTAAAACGAGGTACAAACTATGATAATTCGCAAAGCAACTGAAAATGATATTGACGCTATGATGCCTGTTTATCAAAAGGCAAAGGAGCTTATGGATGCATCGGGCAATCCGACCCAGTGGAAAAAAGGCTACCCCACCCGTGATATGATTCTTATGGATATTGCATCGGGCTGTTCTTATGTGATTGAGCAGGACGGTGAAATCTGCGCTGTATTTTTTTACAGAGAATGGCAAGACCCCACCTATGAGTACATTGAAGGCGCATGGAAAAACACGTTCCCCTACGGCGTTATTCACCGCGTCGCAAGCAATGGCAAATACCGCGGAGTTATGAACGAGATTGTAAGCTTTTGCAAATCAAAATGCCGCAACTTAAAGTGTGACACACACGAGGACAACAAAATTATGCAGCACGCGCTTGAAAAGCACGGCTTTGAAAAATGCGGCATAATTTACGTGCGCGATCACAGTCCGCGTATCGCGTATCAATGGAGCGAAGCATAATGAGTGCAAAGCTTAACGTTGTTTTATCAATGCTCATTTTCGGCACGGTAGGGATTTTTGTAAAATACATAAATATGCCCTCGGGTGTTATTGCGGCGGTGCGCGGCTTTGTGGGAATGCTGATTATTTTTGCGGTAATGCTGATAACAAAGCAAAAGCTCAATACCTCGCTTATAAAATCAAAGCTGCCGCTTCTCGTTCTGTCGGGCGCGGCAATGGGCTTTAACTGGATACTTCTTTTTGAAAGCTACAATCACACATCGGTCGCGGTTGCAACCGTGTGCTACTATATGGCGCCGATTTTTGTGATCATTGCATCACCGTTTATTTTAAAAGAAAAGCTCGGGATAAAAAAGATTATATGCGTGGTTGTCGCACTGATTGGCAGTGTGCTTGTGTCAGGCGTTATACAAACGGGAGTCACGGGGCTTAAGGGTATTTTTCTCGCCCTCGGTGCCGCGGCACTCTATGCATCAGTCGTTATAATCAATAAATTCCTGCAGGGGCTCTCGGCATATGAAAAAACAGCCATTCAGCTTGGCGCGGCGGCGCTGACCGTGACACCGTATGCTATTTTTGCAGGCGGAGAAATTACACTTAACACAACATCGGTTATTCTGCTTGCGGTGCTCGGCATTGTTCACACAGGTCTTACATATACTCTGTATTTTGGAGCGATGAACAAGATAAGTGCGCAGGCGGTGGCGATACTCAGTTATATCGACCCGTCAAGTGCCGTGCTTTTATCGGCAATAGTTTTGCAAGAGCCGATAAACGAATACGAAATTATCGGTGCAGTGCTTATTATAGGTGCGGCTTTTGTCAGCGAAGTACAGTTTAAAAAACAAAAGGTGTAAATTCCTTGACAAAGCTTACTTTAATATGGTATATTTATTTAGTATGAAAAACTGTGAACGGGATTTTAGTAAAAGCTCTGGAAACAAATAAAGAGAGTAACCCTTTGGCTGAAAGGTTGCAATGCCCATTGTTTTGAAGTTCACCCCGCGAGTTGTCCCTTACGGACTGTAGGTGCTGCATTAAAGCACAAAAAGCGGCAATTTATAAATTGCAATTTGAGTGGTACCGCGGAAATTTTTTTCGTCTCATACATTTGTGTGAGACGATTTTTTTGTGGGAGAAATTTTTGGAGGCTATAATGAACGAACAGATTTTAAGTCTTAAAGCAAGGTTCGATGACGAGCTTGCTAAAACTACTAATATGCAGGAGCTTGACGCAATCCGCGTTGCCTACCTTGGCAAAAAGGGCTCGATCACCGACCTGCTTAAAGGTATGAAGGACCTGTCAAACGAAGAGAAAAAGACCTTCGGTCAGGACGTAAACGCTTTTAAAACAGAGGCAAACGAAAAAATCAGCGCAAGAATGACACAGCTCAAAGAGGCTGAAATTTTAAAAGAGATACAGTCGATGCCGACCTTTGACCTGTCTGTACCGTCTGAACTTGAGCGCGGTTCATATCACCCGATAACACTTGTTCAGCGTGAATGCGAGCGCGTGTTCAAATCAATGGGATTTATTGTAGAGGACTACAGCGAGATCGTAACTGATTATGAGTGCTTTGAGGCACTCAATATCCCCAAGCACCACCCCGCACGCGATATGCAGGACACTTACTATCTTGAAAACGCACAGCTACTCAAAACACATACGTCGGCGGCACAGAACGCTATTTATAAAAAATACAGAAAAGATCTTATCGAAAACGACATTCCGATAAAGGCTGTGTTCCCCGGCAGATGCTTCAGAAACGAAGCAACCGATGCCTGCCACGAAAACACCTTTTTCCAGATGGAAGGCGTTATGGTAGGCAAAGATATCTCTATATCAAACCTTATATTCTTTATGAAATCAATGCTGTCGGGCGTTTTCAAAAAGGATGTAAAGGTACGTCTTCGCCCCGGCTTTTTCCCGTTTGTTGAACCGGGCTTTGAGCTTGATGTAAGCTGTCTTATCTGCGGCGGCGAGGGCTGTCCTTCGTGTAAGCACAGCGGTTGGCTGGAGCTTTGCCCCTGCGGTATGATTCACCCCGAGGTACTTAAGGCGGGCGGCATTGATCCCGAAAAGTACACAGGCTTTGCGTTTGGTCTGGGTCTTACCCGTCTTGCGATGATGCGCTACGGTGTAAAGGATATCCGCGACCTTAATTCAGGTAATCTCAAGGTGATGCAACAGTTCACCGACGATATGTAAGGGGGAATAAGCAATGTTTTTATCAATGAATTGGATATCGGACTTTGTTAATTTTGACGGTCTTGATAAGCTTAAATTAATAAATCAGTTTTCACTCTCAACTGCCGAGGTGGAAAACGAAATATTCTTTAAGGGCAGCGACATTGACGGCATTGTTGTTGCGCAGATCAAATCAGTTGACGAGCATCCCAAGTCACAAAAGCTTCATCTTTTAAAGGTGGACGCAGGCGACGGAAAGCTCACCGACGTTGTTTGCGGTGCGCCCAATGTACGCGTTGGTATGAAAACCGCATTTGCAAAGGTGGGTGCGCAGGTTGGCGAGCTTAAAATCGAACCGCGCCCCGTTGCAGGCGAGATGTCACACGGTATGTGCTGTTCTGCAAAAGAGCTTGGAATAAGCGATGACAACGCGGGTATTATGGACATCACCGAAGAGGTTGCACTCGGCACAAGCATTAAAGACATTTACGATATCGACGATATTATCTTTGAGGTTGATAACAAGTCGCTCACCAACCGCCCTGACCTCTGGGGTCACTACGGCATTGCACGCGAGTTTGCAGCACTTGCAGGCAGAGAGCTGAAGCCGCTTGAGACAGTTGACCTTGAAGCGTACAATTCTTTGCCGAAGATCGATATGAAGATTGAGGACCCGCTCTGCCAGAGATATTCTTGTCTTCAGGTTGAAAATATCACAAAGAGCGTAAGCCCGATGAATATGCGTATCCGTCTTTTCTACTGCGGTATGCGCGGAATCAACCTGCTTGCCGACCTTACAAACTACCTTATGCTTGAAATGGGTCAGCCGATGCACGCCTTTGACTCGCGCAAGGTTGAAAAGCTCCGCATCAAGCGCTTTGATGCTCCGTTCACATTCAAAACACTCGACGGTGTTGACAGAAATATTGACGAAAATACACTTATGATATGTAACGGCGACACACCCGTTGCAATTGCAGGTATCATGGGCGGTCTTGACAGCGAGATCGTCGACGACACCACAACGCTCACCCTTGAGTCTGCAACCTTTGATGCGGTATCAATCCGTAAATCGACAGTAAGACTTGCTCACCGCACCGACGCGTCAATGCGCTACGAAAAATGCCTTGACCCGATGATGACAGTGCCCGCAATCGCAAGATTTTTAAAGCTGCTTACTGATATTGACGACGGTGTTAAGGTTGTATCATCACTTACAGACGAGCAAGCGTTCAAATACGACACGATCACACTCGATTATGACAAAGGCTTTGTTGACCGCTACACAGGCATCGAGATTTCAAACGAAACAATTGTTAAAACACTCAGATCACTCGGTTTTGACGTGACACTTGAAAACGATAATTTTACTGTGACAGTTCCCTCCTGGCGTGCAACAAAGGACGTTACAATCAAGGCAGACATCATAGAAGAAATCACACGTATATACGGCTACGACAACTTTGACGTTCACACAACAAACGCTCCTCTTTACCCCGTTGCAGAAGAGACATCAAAATCGGTCGAAGACAAAGTTAAGGATATACTTGTAAAGCGCTTTTCGCTTCACGAGCTTCACTCATACATCTGGAATTATTACGATGAGTATAAGGCGCTCGGTATCGAGACCGAAAACAACGTAAAGATCATGGGTGCTGCTAATCCCAACATTGAAACGCTGCGTAGGTCAATAATACCAACACAGCTTTGTCAGGTAAAGGCAAACACCGCCTACAGCACTGATTTCGGTATTTTTGAAATAGGCAGAGTGGTAAACGGTCTTAAGGACGACGGTATGTGCGACGAGCGCAAAAAGCTTGCAATCACCTTGTTCAGCAAAACAAAGTCTGTTGAGACGCTTTACTTTGAGCTTTGCACAATGCTCGCAGTTATAACCGACGATATCAAGCACAAGGAAATTTCGTTCAAAGCAAAGGCTGCAGAGCATTCATATCAGCACCCCGTAAATCTCAACGATATTTACTGTGACGGGGCACTGCTTGGCGAAATCGGCATTGTTCATCCCGTCATTTCCAAAAACATCGACAAAAAGGCAAGCATTGTTTATGCAGAGCTTGACGCTAACGTTTTTGCCGATATTGCAAACGCAAGCATTAAATATGAGGAGCCGAGCCGTTTTCCTGAAATGGAAATTGACCTGACCTTCATTTCAGATACCTTTGCGCCTATTGACGACGCGATAAAGAGCGTAAATTCACCGCTTGTAAAAAAAGTTTCGGTTTGTGATATTTACAAGGACGAAAACGGAAAGTCAATCACTGTACGTATTTTGTTCTCACACCCCGAAAGAACACTTACAGGCGACGAGGTCAAGGTTGTAACAGACGCAATTCTCAAAACACTTGAAAGTAAAAATATCTTTATGAAAAATTAATAAAAAGCACGCATAAGAATGCGTGCTTTTTTCAAAAGAGGAATATTATTATGGATTTTTTAGAAATTGCAAAAAACAGACAGTCGTGCAGAAAATACGACAATACAAAGGCGGTCGAGCGCGAAAAAATCGACAAGATTTTAGAGGCGGCACAGCTTTCCCCTTCTGCCTGTAACGGCCAACCCTACTATTTCACCGTATGTACGGGAAACACTGCAAAAGAGGTTGCAAGGCTTACGCAGGGTATGGGTATGAACAAGTTTGCATCTGACGCGCCCGTGCTAATCGTGATATCGGAAAAGCCATACGTCAAAAGCGCCGCAGTCGGTTCAAAGGTTACGGGCAACGACTACCGCTCAATTGACATCGGTATTGCTGCGGCTTACATCACGGCGCAAGCACACACACTGGGGCTTGGCAGCTGTATTCTCGGTTGGTTCAATAACGACAAGGTAAAGGCGCTTTGTAATATTAAGGAAGATATCCGCCTTATTATTACAATCGGCTACGCAAAGGACGATGCACTACGCACAAAAAAACGTAAAAACGCAAACGAACTTGTAGCTTTTATAAATTAGCTTGACAATTTTTGCTTAATATGTCATACTATTTTTGACAACATTTTGACAAGGTTTTCAAAAGTTGCACAAAACGGGAGAATACACATATATGAAGCTTGACAGAAGAATGCAGATAATTGATATGGTGACCAAAAACCGCGCAGTAAAAAACGCGGAGCTTATGGAGCGGTTTGACATATCGATAGAAACGGTGCGGCGTGACCTTGAGTACCTTGAGTCACAGGGGTATTTACGGCGTGTTTACGGCGGTGCGGTAGCAAACGTATCGCTCGGGTCAGAGCCCGAGTATGCAAGCAGATCGCAGGTGCAGTCAAAGGAAAAAAATGCAATCGCGGCGGCAGCAGCAAGGCTTATCTGTCAGGAAGACACGGTATACCTCGGGGTCGGCACAACAGTTCAGGCAATGGCGCAGCACATAACGGGGCTTTCTAATATAACGGTACTGACAAATGCGTTGAGAACCGCGGTGGAGCTTAGCGAAATTCCCGGCTGTTCGGTCATTTTGCCGGGTGGAAAGCTGCGTTCTAAGGAGCTGACGCTGTCAGGCTTTCCCGCAGAAGACAACTTTTCGTTCTTTAATGTCGATAAGGCATTTATCGGCATCGGCGGTATAACCGAGGCAGGTATCACCGACTTTCACATAGGTGAGGCACAGCTTCACAGAAAGCTGATAAAGAATGCAACCAAGTCAATTGCGCTTGCCGATTCGTCAAAGCTCGGAATAAGGGCGATGAACAATGTCTGTCCCCTGTCCGACATCGACATTGTGATAACAGATGCAAAGGCACCGCGGCAGCTTGTCAAGGATATTGAAAAAGCGGGCGTGCAGGTTATTGTCGCAAAAGAATAAAAATCAAAGCCTTCGGCACTTTTTGCCGAAGGTTTTTTATGTAATGTTTTAAAACATCTTGACTACATTGTGACAAGGTGTTATAATGACCCTGTTAAATAATTTTATAGGAAGGTGTTTTTTGATGCTTAAAACAGATGTTGTTGTTATCGGCGCAGGCGCTGTAGGATGCGCTGTTGCCCGTGAGCTTTCAAAATACGCGGTAGACGTAATTGTTGTTGAAAAGAATGAAGACATCGGCGGCGATGCTTCAAAATCAAACAGCGCAATTATACATACCGGCTACGATGCAGCCCCCGGCACGCTCGAGTCGCAGCTCGTTGTTGCCGCAAACCCGATGTACGACGAAATCGTAAGGGACCTTGACGTTCCCTTCTCACGCATTGGTGCTATACTCCCCGCAATCACAGACGAGCAGTTCGAAAAGCTGCCCGAAATTAAAGAAAAGGCGTTCCGCAACCGCGTTTATGACGTTGAATACAAAACGGGAGCACAGCTTCTTGAGATGGAGCCTAATCTTAACCCCGAAGTAAAGGGCGGTCTGTGGATTCCGCGTGAGAGCATTATCGACCCGTTTATTCTCGTTCAGGCGCTTGCTGAAAACGCGTTTGCCAACGGTGTTCACTTTTTGCTAAACACACGCGTTACCGACATCAAAACCGAAAACGGTAAAATCAAGAGCGTTGTTACAACAGGCGAAGAAATTGAAACAAAATATGTTATAAACTGCGCAGGTCTTTACTGCGACGAAATCGCCGAGATGGTCGGCAAGGCAGAATACAAGGTTGTTGCACGTAAGGGTCAGTTCTTTATTTTAGATAAGAACACATCCTGTCAGGTTGAGCACATTGTACTTCCCATTCCTACAAAGGTTACAAAGGGTAAGCTTATGTGCCCCACAATCCACGGCAATATGCTTGTAGGACCAACTGCAGAGGACCAGGATTCAAAAACAGACAAGTCAACCTCGGCTGAAGGTCTTGCGTCAATCACAGCTGACGTTAAAAACCTTGTGCCGAACGTTAACGTCCGCGACACTATCACACAGTACTCGGGTCTTCGTCCCAACCGCGTTCCCGAAGGACTTAACTTTGATATCTGGGACGACCTCGAGGGCTATGTAAATCTTTCGGGCGTGCGTTCAACAGGACTTACACTTTCTGTTGCTATGGGTAAATACGTTGTTGAGCAGATGCTGTACCACGGTGCAGGCTTTGTGCTTAAGGACAACTTTATTTCAAAGCGCAAGGGGATTGTTAAATTCAGCGAGTGTTCACGTGACGAGCAGGATGCGCTCATTAAAGAGAATCCGCTTTATGCAAACGTTGTCTGCCGTTGCGAGACAATTACCGAGGCAGAAATTCTTGATGCTATCCACCGTCCGCTTGGCGCAAAATCAGTTGATGCCGTAAAGCGCCGTGTACGCGCAGGTATGGGTCGCTGTCAGGCAGGCTTTTGCGGACCGAAGGTTATTGAAATCCTTGCCCGCGAGCTTAAGTGTGACCCCACAGACATTAACAAAAACAACGACGGTTCGTATATGGTAACCGGCACTACAAGATAAGGGGGATGCGACACTATGAATAATATAAATTGTGATGTTGCTGTTATCGGCGGGGGACCTGCGGGTCTTGCGGCAGCGATTGCAGCAAAAGAAGAAGGCGCAAATAAAGTTATTATCGTTGAACGCGACGAAAGCCTCGGAGGTATCCTGCAGCAGTGTATCCACCCGGGATTTGGTCTTAAGCGTTTTTCCGAGGAGCTGACAGGTCCCGAATACTACTCAAGATTTGTTGATCGTGCAAACGAGCTCGGCGTTGAGTATATGCTGGGCGCAATGGTTCTTGAAGTAAACCACGAAACAAACGAAGTGATCGCAACAGGTAAAGAGTACGGACTTTCGTGCATAAAGGCAGGCAGTATTGTGCTTGCAATGGGCTGCAGAGAGAGAACACGCGCGGGAATTATGGTTCCCGGTACACGTCCGTCTGGTCTTTACACCGCAGGCTCTGCACAGCGACTTGTAAACCGTCAGAACATTATGGTCGGTAAAAAGGTCGTTATTCTCGGCTCGGGCGATATCGGTATGATCATGGCACGCCGTATGTCTCTTGAAGGCGCAAAGGTCGTTATGGTAGTTGAGCTTATGGACTACCTTGCAGGACTTACACGTAACCGCGTTCAGTGTCTTGATGACTTCGGCATCCCGCTCAAGCTGTCACACACAATAACACGTATTGTCGGCGACACACGCGTTGAGGGCGTATACGTTGCACCCGTTGACGAAAACAAAAAGCCCATTATTGAAAAAGAAGAGTTTGTTGAGTGTGATACGGTTCTTTTCTCGGTAGGTCTGCTTCCCGAAAACGAACTTACACGCAAGGCAGGCATTGAAATAAACCCCGTTACAAACGGTCCTGCCGTAAACCAGTATATGCAAACATCTGCAAAATCAGTCTTTGCCTGCGGAAACGTGGTACACGTCAACGATCTTGTCGATAATGTAAGTGAGGAGAGCGCGGTTGCGGGTAAATATGCCGCAAAATACGCACTCGGCAACCTCTCGGACGAGCAAAATACGGTTAAGTGCATAACAGGTACAAACGTACGCTATCTCTGCCCGCAGACTATCGATGCAAACGAAAAAGGCGAAAAAGTAACACTTTATTTCAGAGTGCTCCAGCCTCAGCAGAAGGTAACTCTCATTGCACGCTGCGATGACAAGGTGGTTGCAAAGAAAAAAGAGATTTTGGTAAATCCCGGTGAGATGAACAACCTCACAATCGACGTTAATAAACTGTCAGGCGACGTTACGGTCGACGTAGTAAAGGAGGACTAAGGCTATGAAAAAAGAGATTATTTGTACAGTATGTCCCCGCGGCTGCCGTATCACAGTTGAGGGCGAAGGCGAAAAAATTCTTTCTGTAGAGGGCTACGGCTGTAAGCGCGGCGTTACCTATGCTACTGCAGAATTTACAAATCCTGTTCGTATTCTTACAACCACCGTTCTTACAAACGACGGTGAACTGCTTCCTGTGCGCTCGGCAAAACCCGTTCCCAAGAATAAGTTGTTTGAGTGTATGGAGGTTATCCGTGCCGCTAGGGTAAGCCTTCCTGTTAAAATGCACGATATTATTATTTCAAATATCTGCAATACAGGGGTTGACATTGTGGCAACAAAAGCAGTAAAATAATAGGTGGCAAAAAATAAAAATCTATAATAAAAAGGTTGTGTTTAAAAATGAGTAGAATGATAGGTACTGTATCAAGAGGCCTTCGTGCTCCCATTATCCGTGAGAACGAGGACTTGGCACAGATTGTTGTTGATTGCATTATGCAGGCTGTTGATAACGGTGACTTTACCGTTCGTGACCGCGACATTATTGCAATGACAGAATCTATCGTTGCACGTGTTCAGGGTAACTACGTTACCGTTGACGATATCGCACAGGATGTACGTACCAAGTTCGGCGGCGGCACTGTTGGCGTTATCTTCCCGATTCTCAGCCGTAACCGCTTTTCAATCTGCCTTCGCGGTATTGCAAAGGGCTGCAAAAAAGTTGTTATGATGCTCAGTTACCCCGGCGACGAGGTTGGTAACAATCTTGTAAGCCCCGATAAAATCGATGAGACAGGCGTAAATCCGTTTTCTGACGTGCTTGACAAGAAAAAATACCGTGAGCTTTTCGGCTATGAAAAGCACCCCTTCACAGGTATGGACTATGTTGAGTACTACGAAGAGCTTATTACAGGCTGCGGTGCCGAGGTTGAGTTTGTTTTTGCAAACGACCCGAGAGTTATCTTAAACTACACCAAAAACGTGCTTAACTGCGATATTCATACAAGATTCCGTACAAGACGTATTCTTAAAGAGGCAGGCGCTGAAATCGTTTACGGTATGGACGAAATTATGAGTGCGCCTATCGGTAACAGCGGCTACAACGAAAAATACGGTCTTCTCGGTTCAAACAAATCAACCGAGGACAAGATCAAGCTGTTCCCCCGCGAGTGTCAGGACCTTGTCGAAGACATTCAGAAGCGACTTCTCGACAAAACAGGCAAGTGTGTTGAGGTTATGGTTTACGGCGACGGCGCTTTCAAAGACCCCGTCGGTAAAATCTGGGAGCTTGCTGACCCCGTTGTTTCGCCTGCTTACACTGCAGGTCTCGAGGGTACACCCAACGAGCTCAAGCTCAAATATCTTGCTGATAACGACTTTGCCGACCTCAAGGGCGAAGAGTTAAGACAGGCTATCAAAAATAAGATCGCCGAGAAGGACGATTCAAGCCTTGTTGGTAACATGGCAGCTCAGGGTACAACACCCCGTCGTCTTACCGACCTTATCGGTTCGCTTTGCGACCTCACATCAGGCTCAGGCGACAAGGGTACTCCGTTTGTATACATCCAGGGTTACTTTGATAACTTCACAGCAGAATAAAAATACAAAAACCGCAAGACAAGTCTTGCGGTTTTTATTAAAAAGGAAATAAAAAATGATACTTGAAACCGACCGACTTATACTGCGTCCCTGGCTGCAAAGCGACGCGGAAAGTCTTTATAAATACGCAAGTGATTCGGGCGTTGGCTACCCTGCGGGCTGGCCTGCCCATACAAGCGTGGAAAACAGTCTTGAAATAATCAATAATGTTTTAGCGGTACCTGAAACGTATGCGATTTGCCTTAAAGACAACATTGCAATCGGCAGTATTTCGCTTAAAATGGGAGACAGCACCGACCTTACCGAGCGCACCGATGAGTGTGAGCTCGGATATTGGCTGGGTCGCGATTTCTGGGGCAGGGGCATTATGCCCGAAGCCGCGCGTGAGCTTATACGGCACGCTTTTGAAACACTTGGTATGCGCGCTGTTTGGTGCGGTTATTATGACGGCAACGAAAAAAGCAGGCGCGTTCAGCAAAAGCTGGGGTTTGAATATCAGTTTACAACAAAGGATGTTGACGTGCCGCTTTTAAACGAAAAGCGCACAGGACACGTATCCATTCTTACAAAAGAAAAGTGGGAAAATTATGAAGCTTAAAATCGCTCTTTTGCAGATATCGCCATGTGGCGATATAAATAAAAACCTTCAAAAAGGAATGGGGTGCTGTAAGCGCGCAAAAAGTATGGGCGCAGACATTGCGCTCTTTCCCGAAATGTACAGCTGCGGCTACGACATTTACGACAGACCCGTTGACATATGGCAAAAAGACGCCATTGAAAAGGACAGTAATTTTGTTTTATCGTTTGGTGCGCTTGCAAGGCAGCTTGATATGGCGATTGGCATAACATATCTTGAAAAGCACGCTCCCCTGCCCCGCAATTCGTTTACGCTTTTTGACAGGTTTGGTAAACGGATGCTCGACTATGCAAAGGTGCATACCTGCGATTTCGGTGCCGAAAAAGCACTCGATGCGGGAGAGGATTTTTATGTTTGCGAGCTTGACACCGCACAAGGCAAAATAAATGTCGGAGCTATGATTTGCTACGACCGCGAGTTCCCCGAAAGCGCACGTATTCTGATGCTAAAGGGCGCAGAGCTTATACTTGTGCCAAACGCTTGCCCTATGGAGATAAACAGACTGTCACAGCTACGCTGACGTGCATACGAAAATATGACGGCGATTGCCACCTGCAACTATCCGAAATGTGTGCCCGACTGCAACGGCGGCTCAAGTGTTTTTGACGGTGTTGCATATCTGCCCGAGCTTTCCGGCTCAAGAGACACCTGCATTTTACAAGCAGGCGAAGACGAGCAGATATGTATAGCCGAGCTTGACGTGGATATGCTGCGTCGCTACCGCGAGAGCGAGGTACACGGCAACGCCTACCGCAGACCGTCAAAGTACGGCTTACTGACAGAGTTTAACATTTTACCGCCGTTTGTGCGGGATGATTACAAACACAATTAAAAGGAGAAAGACTTATGCGTAAAAATTTCGGAGCAAAAACGTGGGCATACCCGATGCCGGTATTTATTGTTGCGGCATATGACAATGACGGCGTGCCCTGCTGTATGAATGCGGCGTGGGGCGGCACCTATGACACAAATCAGATCATGGTATGTCTTGCAGACGACCACAAAACAACAAAAAACATAATTGAAAGCGGAGCTTTTACTGTCAGCATTGCAGACTCAAAACACGTAATCGAGGCGGATTATGTCGGCATTGTATCGGGAAATACCGAGCCTCAAAAAATGCAAAAAGCGGGGCTCACAACTGTAAAATCCGATTTTGTGAACGCACCGATAATAAACGAGTTTCCTATGACTATTGAGTGCAAACTTTTAAAATTCAACGAGGACGGCATCTGCATCGGCGAGATTGTAAACGTGAGCGCAGACGAGGCAGTACTCGGCGATGACGGACTTATTGACGTGGCAAAGCTCGGGGCAATCACCTACGACCCCGTACACCACACTTATATAAAGCTCGGTGAAAAGGCGGGAAACGCATTTGCCGACGGAAAGAAGCTAAAATAATATGGAACTGTCACTGTTTTTTAAAAGTGTAATTGATGCAGACACCGCACCCGTTGTTATCTGCGACCTGTCACACACAGTAGTTTATATGAATCCCGCGGCAGTCGCGCGTTATCACATTGATATTACCGGCAAAAGCATAAAGACCTGCCATAACACTGATTCAAATGACAAAATAGACCGTGTTGTCGCCTGGTTTGTAAAAAGCCGCGACAACAACGTTGTTTACACCTCGCGCAATGATAAGGAAAATAAGGATGTGTATATGGTCGCACTTCGCGACGATGTCGGCGAGCTTATCGGCTACTACGAAAAGCACGAATACCGCAACCCCGAAACCGCACTCTTATACACAATGAAGTAACATAAATACGGTAAAAACATGCACCTCAAAAGCAAAACTTTTGAGGTGCATGTTTTATTATGTTATGGCATAACAGTAATTGCCGTATAATTATCCATATTTTTATTAACGCCATTCAATTCTACTATAGCCGTCATTTTATCCAGCCACTCCTGAGGAGTGGAACTTGTATTGAGGCAAGAAGTCATATCGGCCTCATTAATCAGTTCCCAAAATCCATCAGAGCAGAGTAGAAACGCCGAGAAATCATCCATAGATAATGGTTCAGACAATTCACAAGCAGCTTCGTCACTTTTCTCCCCCAACACCTTAAAAAGCATATTTCTGTTAGGGTGATTTCTGATTTCAACTTCAGTGATTGTTTGAGATTGAACCAATAGCTGTGGAATGCTGTGGTCCAAAGTGCGAATATATGAACCGTCCTTTTTAAAACCATAAAATCTGGAGTCGCCAACATGGCCAACATAAACGTGGTTCCCATCAGTAGACATACAAACAGCAGTCGTTTTCATATTTCTATATGAATTGTTTTCTTTTTGATATAATAGAATTCGTTTTTGTGCACTATCAAAAGCGTTCTCTAAAAAATTTAACAAGTCATTACAATAACAAAACTCGTCAACAAAAACATTTGTTGCAATTTTCGATGCGACATCACCGGCATTATGTCCGCCCAGACCATCGCAAACAACAAAACAATGTCTATCAGAAACTGAAGATACTTTAAAGTTGTCTTCGTTGCAATTTCTGCTGCCAACATTTGTTATCGAAGCATATTTTATCATTCCGTTTTTCCCTTATATCAAATCTTACATCCGCATTTTCCGCAGAATTTAGCACCATATTTCATCGACGAACCGCAAATAGGACAATAAATAAATCTTTCCAATATCAATTTATTGCCACAGTGTCCGCAGAATTTATTGTCGGGTTTGACAGGTTTTTTGCACACAGGGCAACAAGATGATTCTTCTTGCGGGGCATTGTCGATGCTTTTTTCTTCAATTTTTTCACAATTGGATGAAGCAGAATTTTCAGGGTCGATAACAGTACTCTCATCAGTAGGGTCATAAAGCATTAATGTCCCTTCGTCTTCTTCACAGGTATCCTCGTCTGTGTTTTTATCATCAATAACAACCGCCGAAACACTTTTTGATGTCGCACCAAAAATTGAATCATTAGTGTAAAAACTTATGTTATTTTCCGAAAAAACCTCACTTTGAAGTTCAGCATAACCCAAAGCAATAGCTTCAAGCTCCAAGCGAAAATCTTTTGGATGCTGATATCTGTCGGCCGGATTATGTGCACACGCTTTAAGAATAATACGCGCAAGTTTATCATCTGCATTTACCGGAACAGGCATTTCAAGTCCCTGAATCCTTTTAACCATAGCCTCGGTTTTATCATTATACTTGACAGGTGCGGGATACTGAGGCAAAAACGGGTCACGGTTATTGTTAAGGAGTTTATATAAAACAATACCCAATGAATAAATATCAGCCTCAAAGCCATAATCAACACCATTGTATATTTCAGGCGCCATATAGCTGTAAGTACCTTTTCTGGATAAACCCGCCATTGTTTTTTCAATCGTGCGGGCAACACCAAAATCACCAAGCTTAAATCTTCCATTCGATGCAACAAATATATTATCCGGCTTTATATCGCGATGAACTATGCTGAATTCCCGACACGCTTCAAGCGCTCTGCACATATCAATACCAAGTTGGATCACATCATATACTCTAAAGCGATTTTCACGAAGATAACAAGGAAGTCCCGTCAAAAGCTCCATTCTGATGAGTATTTCAAAGCCTACAGAATCAGTTTTTTCAACCACAGCAAAATCTTCATATCCTACAATTGTAGGATTGCCTTTAAGTCTTGTCATAAGCTGAATTTCCTGAATGAAATCCTTTACAATACCTTTGAAATAATCAGTAGTATCATTTTCGGTCATCCCATCATTTTTTAGTGACTGTACCTCACTGTCAGACTGCGGAATGGAAATAACCTTCAGTGCAGAATTCTCTACTATACCAAATTCATCTCTGACTATTTCGTACACCTTGCCGAAGCTACCTTCGCCAATGGTTCTAACCACTTCCCACTTGGGCCATACTTTTTTAATATCGTACATAATCATACCATCCTGTTAAAAGTAATTACAATTGCCTTTGAAACTTAATTTTCAGGCGCAGGGCCCCACTTATTATCGGCATCGCTTTTTTGACAATACTGAATAAAAAGCAATAAAGAGCCGACACACGGTATCAGTTGAACAAACATATATGCCCAAGATTTTCCCGTATCGTGTAACCTTCTTATACTGACAGTAAAATTAGGTATAGCTAAAAACAATCTAATAATAAGTATAAGTATTATAATAGGAATACCATCGATATCAAAAAGTCTATATATTGATGTCATTTTTATTCTAATACAGCATAAGAGGCATACTACAATAAAATTAACAAAGAAATTGAATAAATACGCATACCAATATTCACTTCGCGTTGAACGTCCCTTGAAATTAAAAAAGTTTACAAAAAACAGTTTAACAGCCTCACCGTACAATACTTTCTTTGGCGATGCGCTTCGTTTTTTAGTATTTACATATGTGCTCGGCTGCGAATACTGCTGATATTGCTGATTATCCGACTGTACAGGTTGTACCTGTGAAACAACATTTACTGCAGCAATGTCCTCGAGCTTTACGCCACAGTTTGTGCAAAAAGTCAGATCATCATCAATTTGTGTTCCACAATGTTTACAAAACATTTTTTATTCCTCCGGGTAATTATTTGTTAGTTGTATCAACGATAAATCTGAAAGAAACACGTCGACATTCATCAATATCAACTACGCCTTCAGAGTTAAATATCGGTTTACTATTCGACAATCCAACGCTTTCGAGTGTTGATATCAGCTTTGATGAATCAACGCCTGTATCGGCAGACAAGCAATAATCTTTTACATTGTTTGCTCTCTCTTGCGAAAGTGGAAGACCACTTTCATACGTACTTCCATCAACAGGTGCCGTATGACCCTCAATCATTGTTTTAGCAATAAATCCATTATATTTTTCGTTATAAACAATAGACGTGTATGCAGCCAGGAATTTATTCAGCAACGCCTTACCTTCACTTGTAATTTCAGCTGAATCTCCGCCAAATAAAACAGAAGCGTCCATTGCTATTTCGCCATTACTGCGATTGATAGTTACATCTATACCCTGCGCTTCAAACTCTTTATATAAATCATCAAACAGATCTGATTTCTTTTCTGCGATTTCTTTTATTTCTTCTTCGGTGAGGCCGTTTATATCAGTACCTTCAGCTTTTAATACCCTTGCTTCTCTTTGAGTGATATCATCTGTATAGTAGTATTCTTTTTCACCATCCAAAAGAATCACACTGAAATCAGTAAGAAAGCTATCTGCCGCGCTTTGAACAATATATGCATACTGATTGACAACTTTCTCTGTTTCACCGTTTATGTTTTTATCCGAAAGGTAGACAGTAAATTTTCCGTCGTCTGTCATTTTGTATGCAGAAAGATCATAGTAGCTGCCGTCACGTCTCACAGCATAGTTCCACACACTTGTACTTGCAAAATAGTCAAGTTCGCCTACAAGCGGTGAATCGGGCAACGAGTAGCCCGAAAGCGATAGTGTGTTATCTGTATTTTCGGTAAAGCAAAAAGCTTTTAGTTGTAACGAATTTCCATTCTTTGTAAAAGTGATATATGGTCCTGTCAGACTAAATTCAAAGCTGAATTCTACACCGGTATAATCATATGTGAATTCTGCAGCGTCATCCGCGCTTGTCTGCTCAATTTGTTTAAACACAATGGAGTTTCCGTTAATTTCATATGTACATGGAGTCTGACCTATTTCATCAGCTGTTGCAAATTCAATTACAGCAACTTCATTATCAGTAATATTTTCAAATTCCGAATACTGATATCTGGTTTGTATGCTGGAAATATTCTCTGTTCCAAAATACACTGCTATGGGCAAGCTGGCTATGCTTACAGTGTCAGTTTTAAACTCTACTTCTTCAAACGGAATGGTTTTTCTGACACTTTTTATATCTTTTTCTTTGTTATTAAGAGTGTAAACACCGTGAAGCATTTTCTCTGTCAGTTTCAAAGCAGAATAAATACTTGCAGGGTCAATAGTATCTTTTACATCGCTAAAAAGCGATTCAACATTAACATCGCCCACTAAAATGTTATTACCGCCTAAATACCAAACAGTAGTTCCGCCTTCTTTTTTACCCTTATTGCTATAGGGTTCTACCTTTCCGCAAGCTGCCAGGGAAAATAAAATTGCGATTGCAATTAATATTGAAAATACTTTTTTCATTCTTTATATTGCTCCTTATTCATTATCATTTAATAAAAAGATCTGATACTTTCTGCCAAACTATCAGCTGAAGCCTCATCCACACCGTATGATGTTATCACTATCATATAATCACCGTGTGTTTTTACATAAATATTATTTGCAAAATCACCATAGTCATTTGTAAATGTGCATTCTGCTTTTGTATAAAGAACATCCGCTATTATAGATGAGCTGTATGAATCAGGCACCTGATATGTAAATTCTTCGGAATTTGCGAGTCCTTCCAAAACTATATCAAGATACTCTTCTTCATCATATGAGCTAAATGCAGGCATTTTTTCAAAAAGAATATAAATCAACCCTGACGAATCATCTGCTTCGAAGTACACGCCACAATCTGTATCTTCTGATTCGGCAGCAGCATATGTAGACTCATCAGCGTTAGAAAAACCATCCGGAAGAAAAAACATAATATTTGCCCATGTGTTTATGTAAGCATCACCATCAAAATAGCCTTTATCATATTCGCTCGACTCAAAGTCATAATCATCATAATAGTCATATTCATAGCTTTGATACTGAAGATAACTCTCGACCGCCGCACCGATTACAGCAACAAAAGATAAAACAGCTATTATAATAGTAACAACTAAAGCTGTATTTCTTTTCTTGGGTTTAGCAGGTTTTTTGGATATCACCATCGACGGTTGGTTTTCGACAATAAACTCCGAGCCGCCACACATCGCACAAAACCTTGACTCAACAGGAACATAAGAGCCACATGATTTACACTGTTTGTTCATAATTGATTTCTCCTGTATTTATATTTATCACAAATCGGAACACATAGCCGATGTATTGTCATTTCTGATAAATAACAATCGTTTTCCCGTGCAAGTAAAACTTGCACGGGAAAACTTAAAGTTAATTATAAATTATTGTTTAGCTGTCTCTACTACTTTCTTTTTCTTAAGTGCTACAAGAACACATACTGCAGCTGCAACAACTATTACACCTGCAATAGAACCCCAGAAGAGAACAGGGTTTGCATACCAACGAACAAAGAAATTGCGTGAAACTGTAACCATACCGTTGAACACATATGTGCTGGTTTTCTTATTAGAATGATTCTTAACGAATTCATCTGAAGCTGTATCAGTCACATTTCCTGCAAGATCGGTTACTATAATGCGTACACTATGGCTATTTTTATCCTCGGCAATATCAAATTCACCTGAATAATTGTATGCAGAAGCAGCAAGTGCATCTCCCTCAATAGTCTGAGTAACATCATCAAGCACGATCTGGATAGATTTCAATCCGCCGACATCTACTATTGTATATTTAACGTTCAGCTTACCTTCATCAGAAATCTTGTTTCTGTCTGCAATTTTCTTGTCAAGGTTTACAATATTTCTGATTTCAGGAGCAACCGAGTCAACAGTAAATGTCATAGTATCCTCAATCACTTCGCCCTTTTCGTTTACAGAGTTTTCAGGAACGCTGGTGGATTCATTTTTCTCTGAATCATCTGTTTTATAATTTGAAGCGAGAGAGATTTTATAAACACCGTCTTTTGCAAATGTAGCCGCATCGATGGTGTAAACATACTCGTACCAACCGCTGTCGCCTACTTCCACTCCGTCAGTTATTGTTGCAGGGTTAGTAGTAATTATAGGTTCAATCGCTTCGCCGTCACGGGTAATAAGAATATTCAACGAGCCTTCGAGAAGCTTGTCTGCGTTATACTCTGTGATAACAAGAGCGTCTTCAACAGACTTAACGTACTGTCCGCCTTCTGCTATCAATTCACATAACTTGTCGTTATATTTATATACTGAACCGAAACGGTTAACGGTAAATGTATAGCTCTGTTCTTCAACATTTCCGGCTTTATCCGTACACTGTACCCAAAGAGTATAAATACCGTCGTTTTCAACAATCTTTTCAAATGTGTTGAATGTACCGCTCATCTCCTGCTCAGTCACAGCAATATCTCTCTCTTTAATGAAGTCATCTTTGACATTATCATTATGTACATCTCTGCGAGTACGTGTCAATCTTATCTCATAAGATTTATAGTTGACATCCTTAAACGAAACTGTCGGGATAACATCATTTTTATAAGCACCGCCATTTGTAATACCGGTAATTGTCGGCTTAACAATGGTCTTATCAACAACAAAATCCTTAGGAGCAACAGAGGTGCCATAATCAGCAGAATTACTAATATTAGAAGCCTTATCTGTTACTTTTACATCAAATGTGTAATCGGCATCATCAAGGAACGCTATTGTTGCGGTATGAACATCGCCGTTATGCTCCCATGTGGGTGCAGGCTGCTTTTCAAGCTTAGCACCGTTAAGTGAAGCAAGCATTGCGCTGAAGTCAACACGCTCAATATCAAAGTTGTGCTCTGTAATAACAATTGTTGCTGTACGTGTTTGTTTGAAATATTTTTCATTAGCAGCTGTATTGTTGTCAAATTCTACAGATATAGTGGGTAAGGTTTTGTCAATTGTAAACTTATGCTGTGCAAATGCTGCTGCTTCGTTTTCTATATTATCTTTGTATGAAATATCAAAGGTATAGTCGCCGTCTGCAGCATATTCAAAAGTAGCAACATGAGTTGTTTTGTCAGGATCGGGATTTTCAACAAGTGTCCATGTTGCATCCTTTGTCAGATCAACTGCGGGGATTGTTTTATCTGTGTTTGTGATTGCAAAAACTACATCAGATGCGCGGAAGTTACGCTCTGTAACTGTAACTGTTGCAATACGGTTTGCGTTGTAAAAATCAGTGTATTTTTCATCAGATGTATTGTTATCATATACAACATCGATGGTGGGAACAGTGTTATCGATACTGAAATACAATGTATTTGCTGTAGAAGTGTTCAACGCTCTGTCGTTGAAGGAGAGCTTAACTTCGATTGCGTTGCTGTTGTTTGTAACATAAATTATTTTTGACATTTCTGTTACAAGGTTTTTATCAACAGCCTCTACAGTCCAGCCTTCATAAATATCACCGACTTTAATTGTAGACTCAAAATTGCTATCAATTTCAATGCTTCCCTTAGGATCGGTTTCAGTTGCATTATAAGGAGCAACAACTTCCCAATCAATCTTTTTGATACCAGAGAAACTATCTCTAACATAAAGCTTTACAGGGATGCCGTCAGGTGTTTCGTCAGAACCGTCGGCTGCCCATTTATAAAGCGGTAAGCCCTTGTTGTCTGTATAAGTTGTTTCGTTAACAAGAGTAACGGTTGCTTCAGAGTGTTCTTTATGTCTGTCGGCATTTTCTATGGCTGTACCGTTAGGATTAAAGAACTGCGGTTCATTATTATCATTTACAGTTGTGTGCTCTACATTGTCAACTGCGCGAGCAAAAATCTGACCCTTGAATCCTTCTTTAACCTTAAAGGTTGCAGAAACGACAATATCATCAGAATCATCAGAGTTCTTTTTATCTACTGTTACAGCAGATGTTTCCACCTCTGACTTAACACCGTCTTTATCAATTGTATAGAACTCAATGTATTTAACACCGTCAGAAGGCTTATTATCCTTTGCAGTAACAACTACATCGGTGTCTTGCGTAAAGAAAAATCCATATGTTTCTATTGTAGCAATAGGTTCGTTTTTGCCTTCAAGGTTCTCGGTAGCTTTGAATTCAAAACCGGAAATTGAAGGAGCTTCGCGGTCAATGTATATAACAACATCTTCTTCAACAAGATTGCCCGCGTTGTCATATGCAGATATTACAATGCGGTATTTGCCGTCGGGTGCTTTAGAAACGTCAGCAAGGCTAGTGTTAAATTTAAAGGATACTTCAGATACCTTTTCAGTTCTTTCACTATTTATAAACCAGTAGAACTCATCTGTAGGTTCTTCATCAGGTTTAACTGAAAACTCAGAAAGTGCTACATTAGCACCGTTTATGGTTGCCCAAACATATCGAATACCTGAATTTTCATCTCCCGTATCTGATACAGTTACTTCAAACTCGACATCATCACCATACCATTTTTCTTCACCGTCAACGCTTGTAGGAGCAGGATAATTAACTGTTATTTCAGCAGGGGTTGATTCGAGCTGTAATAATCCATTCCAGTTATCCCCGATAGCCGAGTCTTTGTATTTGGAGTTTTCATGGAATGAAACTTTCTTTTCAGATTCGTTTCCAACGTTATCTGTTGCAATAGCTGAAACTGTTTTAAGTGTAGCAAACTGTTCAAGGGTTACAGTAAATGTTGCTGTGCTGCCATTTAGTTTGCCGTTTTCGATAGTAGCGGTATCGATTGCATAATCATCACTATAAAGGGTCACAGAGCCAATTCCGGATGAGGGAATATCATCAGTTGCTTTATCACTTGCTTCTACTATTATATCAATTTCTTCATTGCAGAATGCACCGAAAGAAAGGAAATAAATCGCTTTTTCTATGCTTTCTTCGCCCTTGAGCTTGAAAATAAAATTATCAACTTCAGGGTTGGTTGTATCAATACCAAACCTTTTTGTTATCGGTTCGGAAATTTTATCGTCCGACGTAGCAGTTGTTTCATTATTATCTTTAATGTAGAACTTATGATCTACTACGTTTTCAGAAACATCATAAGTTATCTCGTTGCTCCAACCACTTTTCTTATTTTCTTTACTAATCTGATATCTGTTATCTTTAACCTTAATAGTTACTTTTTGGCCCCACTCACCGTCAAGACCTTGAACTTCATAATAATCTGTTTCATTAGTATCATTTATAATAAACTCGTTTGAAACTGTTAATTTACCGGATGTTGTGAAATTATATCGATTATTATCTGTGTTAAAAGTAATATCATAGACACCAACCGGTCTATTATCGTCTTCATTAACAGGCGGATAGGAGTATGCAACATAACTTGCTATTTCATCGATAAGAGCAGAAACTTCATTGTATTCGGGATCATTGTCGGTTCCGTAAAGAAATTCGTAAATTTTAAATTTGATTATATTGGTAAGATCAGGGTCTTCCATACCAAAAGAAATTTTTTCATTAATATCAAATTCAATCAATTTCTTTTTTACATTTAAAGTATATGATGCAGATGCCGGCTCATATAAAGGATCGCCTTCTGCAAGAGTTGCTGTGATAGTCGTTGTACCTGCTCCTACAATTGTGTATTCGCCTGTGTCTTCGTCAACAGTTGCAACATCTGTGTTACTGCTTGTATAAGTAACAGGTTTTGTAATATTACCGGGTTTTAATGCGTTGATCTCAAAAGAATCACCATATGTTTTATTAACTTCTTCATTGTCAAAAACAAGTGCATCTTTCTTTTTTTCTGCCTTAAGTGTATATGTTGCAGTTGCACCTTCTTCATAAAGGGGATCATCTTCACCAAGTGTTGCTGTAATTACTGCTTCACCTACGCCTACTATTGTGTATTCGCCTGTGTTTTCGTCAACAGTTGCAACAGCCGGGTTATTACTTGTATAAGTAACAGCGTCTTTATTAACTCTGTCAGGGAGTAAAGTATTATTGATTCCTGTGTCGCCATATTGAACTAAAATTTCAGTAGACTCATATTTAAGAGCATTTGAACGTTTTTTAGCGTTAATTGTATATGTAGCTTCAGAATCCTTGTATAAACTACTGGATGATGCAACGAGTTTTGCGGTAACAGTAGCTGTACCGGGTTTTAATACTGTTACTTCACCGGTGTTTTTATCAATAGTTGCAACATCTGTGTTGTCGATGCTGTATTCGTAATGCCCGCTTGCGCCACCATCAAATTCAAGATGGTCGTTGGTTTTAACGTCATCAACCTGCCAGTCCACTTCATCTTTAGTGTATCTGATTGCATTTTCTCCAAGCTCAACTGTTAAAGTCAAGGTGTCTTCAGCGGCTTTGTACTGCTCATCAGCAGCAATAGAAACCTTGAGTTCTACAGTGCCAAGACCTGTTAAGATAACTTTATTAGGTGTAGTTGTATCAAATTTAGCAACCTCTTCATTGGCACTTGTATAAGTTATTTCACCTGTGCCAGAACCCGATTCAGACAATGAAATCACAAAAGGAATATTACCGTATTTTTTTGTGATGCTCTCTTCTTCAAAAGCGATTGTCTGCTCGTCTTTTTCTGTTAAATCTGTAGCAAGAATTTCAAGCGGAGCAGCTGCATCAGCAACAACACCGGTTTTGGTGTATTTTTTGTAAAGCTCCATACCGGACACAACAAGTGTATATGTTGTCTGGTCGTCCAGTTTTTCAAAAATTGCTTCAAAGTTTTCATCGGTGTTAACAGTAAACACCTTTTCAGCATCGTTGTCATCGGTCAATGTTGCGGTTGCCGATACGTTTTCAGGCAACTTTACAGTGAAGGTTTCAACTTCGGCTGCAAATACCTGGAACATAACGCTAACAGGCATCATGCTCAAAAGTATCAGCAAAGCCAGCAAACCGGCCAAAACTTTAGATGCTTTGGATTTTGTTTGTCTAAACATTTTGTTCAATCTCTCCTATGCAAAAAATATTTTTTATACCAATAGTTTTTTCCGTTTGCAATACAATGTACACGAAACGATAAAACTATTAAAAACAAGAGTAAAAATTGAATTGTATTGGTACCAACATTGATAACTACCAAAACAATATAAACTATAAGGGATATTGCGAAAGTCAGATCAGCAATTGTTCCCAAAATGGTTTGTAACGGGCAAATTATACCGGGACGAATATGAATTTGTCTGGTATGCCCTTCACTTAATATTGATTTCAGAATCCAATTTGCTCTCCAGAAAACACACTGTTCAGCCACAAGGCCACCCCAGAACATCATCGGAATAACTATAAGATAAAACGATGAGTCACTTTTAATCGCAGGAATACACAGCAACAGTGCAGCTGAAGAAACAAAAGAAAAAATCAATGAAATTACAATTAACAGGGCGTGATTTTTAATTTGCTGTTTCATCAGATTACCTCGTCTGTATGTATGAGCATAACTACTTCCAGCATTTCAATTTTTTTGCCGCCTAAACGAGGTGCCGGTTTTTGTTCCGAAACATCAAGCGCAGCTGTATCATCATCACCAACAAGTAAACCGGTTGTTTCTCCACCAAGAAACGCTGTTTCCTCGCTAAGAATTGCTGTTTCTTCACCAAGAACTCCTGTCTGCTCTGTTTTGATCCCTTTAGCCTTGTTTGCACCAAGCAGCCCGGTTTCCGGCTTATCGTTGTCAGAAACAGGTTTGGAATTTTTGAACTTATCGGTGTCGGTCATTGTAGCGGTAAGCTTGCCGCGTGAAGCATTTGTCTTGCTGCTTTTATATGATTTGTTTCCGGTTTGTTCATTTGCCGCGCGCATTTTTGCAATTGATTTTCTTGCCGTTCTTCCCGACAAATCACCAATAACTGTCGGTATTCTAAAGAAGAACCAGAAGAACACTGCAAGTACAAAGAGCGTACCGGCAACAGCAAAAGAGACAATAGATAATATTTGTAAAGTATGT